>CAZSTZ010000347.1:3714-4860 GCA_964609515.1 uncultured bacterium
TACCTCCAGGGGCACCGCAGGCAAAGGGTTGAGAGTGGCAAACTCGGAAGCCCCCATTGCTAAAACCCGAGAACTGTCTAAAGATTGGTAGCGGGCATCCATCAAACTAATACTGGGAATCAAACTGAGGCTGTATTTTTGCACCAGAAATTCTTCCCCATCGTATAAGGCAGCAACCGGCAAACCGCGCAACCCCGAACCCATGCTAAATAAAAGGGTATCAATATTAGCAGCTTCTAACTCTTGGGCCATCGGCGCTACCATCCAAGCGTATAACTGCCGTGCTAGGGGCAAATAGCTATTAGCGCGATGGAAGCGAGGGTTAACGATGGTTTCGCGAAACTCCGCTACAACCTCCAGCAATTTCTCCCGGTTAGCCTCGGGAACGGTTTTGAGAATCGTTTCCCCGGAGGAGGTGTATAACACCAACTGCAAAGCCTCTGGATTGGCAGTAACGTACAACACCGCCGACTGGTTGCCAGTTTCAGCGGCGATATCGGCGAGGATGTCTCGGGCGCTTTTGGTGGAGAGGAACTGTCGAGCGATATCCTCTCCCAGGTAATCGGCAAATTCTTGGGTGCGATCGCTCTCTAAAGTTGCCAAAATGGGAGACGAAGCAGCCACAGTTACGGGACTGCTATTAACAACGCTCAAGCCCCTTAATTGGGAATCGGCAATTGACGATTGGGAATTAGACTGGTTATTATTGCGGTAATTATCGATGCTTTGGATCGGACTGGGGTTAGTAATATCGCTGGCAATACTTTGGTTTTGTACCGATTGAGTGAAATTCTGGGTCGTTCCTTGGGTTGGCGCAGACAGATTAGATGTCTGTTCTAGCGGCGATGGGTTGTTTGCCACTGGAGGTGTCGGTACATTTTGAACCACAGACGGCGGGTTATTAATTACTGGAGCTGCCGACAGACTTGGAACCACAGACGGCGAGTTATTAATTACCGGAGATGTCGGCAGACTGGGAGACAAGGGAGAAGGGGAAGACAAGGGAGAGGGGGAAGACAAGGGAGAAGGGGAAGACAAGGGAGAAGGGGAAGACAAGGGAGAGGTTAAAACACTCCCCTGTCCTCCTTGTCCCCCTTGTCCCCCTTGTCCCCCTTGTCCCCCTTGTCCCCCTTGTCCCCCTTGTCC
>CAZSTZ010000348.1:0-4847 GCA_964609515.1 uncultured bacterium
GCTTGGCTGAATCGCTCCCTCTCTACCATCCACCGCGCCTCCTGGTATCGTTCGGTGCAAACTCTCGACTCTCTCCCCGGTTCTATTATTACTTTAAATGGAGAACCTCTGATTAATTTTGCCAGTAACGATTATCTGGGTTTGGCGGGAGACGATCGCCTCATTAATGCTGCTATTTCTGCTACTAAAGAATTGGGTACCGGCGCGACTGGTTCTCGTTTGTTAACCGGTCATCGCCAACTACATCGCCAATTAGAAATAGCGATCGCTTCCCTCAAACAAACGGAAGATGCCCTAGTATTTAGTTCTGGCTATCTTGCCAATATAGGAGCCATTTCTTCTCTTGTCGGCAAAAGAGATTTAATCTTATCAGACCAGTACAATCATTCTAGTCTCAAAAATGGTGCGATTCTCAGCCAAGCAACCATTTTAGAATACGAACACAATAACATCGAAGATTTACAAGCAAAACTCGAAAAAGAACGAGAAAAATTTCGTCGCTGTCTGATAATTACCGACAGCGTATTTAGCATGGACGGCGATTTATGTTTGCTGCCAAAACTGTTAGATTTAGCCGAAAATTTCAACAGTATGTTATTAATAGATGAAGCCCACGCCACGGGAGTTTTTGGCGCTAACGGTGCCGGTTGCGTCGAGCATTTTAACTGTACTGGAAAAGAATTAATTCAAGTAGGAACTCTCAGCAAAGCTTTAGGCAGTTTGGGAGGTTACGTCGCGGGTAGCAAAGCATTAATTGATTTTCTCAGAAATCGAGCCCCAAGTTGGATTTATACCACCGCATTAACTCCTGCCGATACCGCCGCAGCTTTAGCAGCATTAGAAATTGTCCGGCAAGAGCCAGAGCGCCGCGCTAAGTTATGGCAAAATGTAATTAGTTTGAAAAATTTACTCAAAAATAATTTAGTTCCCATTGCTAAAATAGAATCGCCGATTATTTGCTTTCCCTTAAAAGATGCAGCAGCGGCTTTGGCAGCAGGCAAGCAATTAAAAAAGCAGGGGATTTTTGCCCCTGCTATTCGCCCGCCTACTGTTAATACCAGTCGCATTCGCATTTCTTTAATGGCTGCTCACGAACCAGAACATCTTGAGAAATTGGTAGGATGTATTTCGATTTTCGATCCCCCCCCGCCCCCCTTGGGAAGGGGGGAGGCAGAGGAATAAATTTTAGTTTTTCTGGGGAATGGGGAATGGCTAATTCCTTGCCAATGACCTATTACCCATTACCCATTACCTATTACCCATTACCTATTACCTAAAAAATCTCGAATAATTTGAGCGATCGCCTCGGGCATTTCCGCCACTAAATTATTATCTGCCCCCTCAATTAATTGTAATTTTGCCTCTGGAGCTAAGTCAGCATAAGCTTGACTCATAGATAAAGCAATTGGGGAATCTTCCGAACCTTGTAAAATCAGAGTAGGAACCTTCAAATAAGACAAATGTTCTGTTAATAACTCAGCTTGAATTTCCGCCCATCGGCGCTGAAACAAAAGATGATTTGCCGTTGGGGAGAAACGCATTTTTAATCTAAGTTGTAATTGGGATTTTAGCTTTTTATCTAGCCCCAGTAACCTAGCAATAGGAAAGAGCGATCGCAACAGCCAAACCGGCAAAAATAGAGGACTTCCCAAAAAACGAGCCCAAAACCGACGTCCTTTAAGAGAAGAAACTTCTACTCCTTCTGGGGCAATGAGAATCAAACCTTTAACCCGATCCAAATACTTAAGAGCATAACTAGCAGCAACCCACGCCCCAAGAGAATGAGCCACCAAATAAACCTTTTCTAACTTCAAAGCATCCAGATACTCTGCCAAACAATCAGCAGCTAAGTCGATAGAGTGGTGAACGTTAGGAAATTCCGAATCTCCAAACCCCAATAGATCCGGTGCCATACAGTGGTTATCTTTCGATAAATTTTCTATAATCGGCAGCCATTGGTTGCTATCGTGCCACGAGCCGTGCAAAAACACCACATCGGGGCCGAGGCCAACCTCGCGCCAAAAAATTTTTCCTTGAGACAGCAGCAAGCGGGTATTGCGCAGTAATGAATACATTTTTGTTTAATTGTCAATAGTTAAAATCAGTTTTCCCACCAAACCCGCCACAGTTTAACTAATTTTGTCGGAAATTTTTTCCAGCTTATTTTAAGCTAGAACAGTCAGGCCGCTAAAATAGTCTTTTAACTGTTGGGCGTAGTCGTGGCTGAGGTTCTCCGGTAGAGATGAGGGATCGAATGCTCCGACATCGCTAATTTCCAAAGTATCCTTAACTTGCATATTCCCTTCTACTTCTGCCTCTACCAGGATACAAATAGAATGAACTCGCGGATCTCGATCTGGTTTGGAGTAAACTCCCACCAATCTGCCAATTTTAACTAAGTCTAATCCCGTTTCTTCCCATAACTCCCGTTTGACTGTAGTTGGCACGTCTTCGCCCCAGTCCACCATACCCCCGGGCAGGGCCCAGAGACCGTTATCTTGACGGCGAACTAAAACTATTCGGCCATCTGGCAATATGGGGACAATGCTTGCACCGGTGAGGGGGTGGCGGAAAATGACACCGAGTACGGTTTGTCCTATTTGCCATAAGCGACGCATAAATTCAGGCACAGAAACTATCTTTGAAAGAGCTTAAGAAATTTTAACTTACTCAGTCCCAGGCACTCGTGGATGCTTTGATTTGGCAACCCCAATTTTCAGGTTGGGGCACATTTTTGTTATAATCGTAAATTCAGTGGCAAACGCAGGGGTAATAGCTCCCGGGCCTTGATAACAGATTAATAACTCTGTGAATGTTCTTTATTTAGCGAGGTAACCAATGGCTAAACGCCGAAATCTTAAAAAAGAAAAAGCACAACGTAACTTAGCTTATGCTCGTAAATTTCGCAAACAAAAAAATACAGGTTCTTTCTTCAAAAATCGACGCTTTTCTGACCGAAATGGCAGTCAAAACCAGAATGGTGAAAAAGACGAGAAATCAGAAGAAGATTAAATTGAGTTTATTAAGAATTCTGGATGTGAAGCTATTTAGTAAAAAATCGGGATTCTTAAAAGAAATTAGCTAGGATTTTAGAGATTTTAGTTGAATTAAGAACGGTTTGTAGTAAGCACTTACTTAAAGCACGAAGAGTGCTTACTACGAACGACGATAACTTCTAGTTTTCTAGTTTTTTCCTGGCTTCAGCCAGTGCTTTTCTTACCCGTTCAAAACCAGTACCGCCATAAGTATTGCGGGCAGCAACTACTCGATGGGGAGCGATCGCTTCATAGATATCTTCCTCGAATTTTGGATGCAAAGCTTTCCATTCTTCTAAGGTTAAATCTTTAAGCAGTTTGCCTGCTTCCAGAGAAGTTTTCACAACTTTTCCTACTAGATTATAAGCTTCTCTAAAAGGCACTCCTCGGGCAGCTAAATAATCGGCTACATCCGTAGCATTAGAAAAATCTTCTGCAACTGCTCTCATCAGGCGATCGCTCTTAAACTCCAACCCTTCCTGCAATAAAATTGTCATCGCCTCCAAACAACCTTTAACAGTTTTTACGCTGTCAAAAATCCCCTCTTTATCTTCCTGCAGGTCTTTATTATAAGCCAAAGGCAAACCCTTCATTATCACTAACATTGCTTGCAGATGACCGAAGACTCGACCGGTTTTTCCTCTGACTAATTCGGGGATATCGGGATTTTTTTTCTGGGGCATAATACTCGAACCGGTCGAACAGCTATCCTTAAGAATTACAAACCGAAATTCTTCCGAGGCCCAGAGAATAATCTCCTCAGATAAGCGACTTAAATGCACCATAATAATGCTCGCCGCGCAGAGAAATTCGATAGCAAAATCGCGATCGCTCACCCCATCCAAGCTATTACTATAAGGTTTTTCAAACCCCAATAACTCTGCCGTATAATGGCGATCGATGGGGAAAGTAGTACCCGCCAAAGCACCGCAACCGAGAGGAGAAATATTAACCCTTTTATAAACATCTCCCAGACGTTCCCAGTCTCTATCTGCCATCTCAAAATAGGCTAAAAGATGATGGGCTAAACTTAAAGGTTGAGCCCGTTGTAAATGGGTATAGCCTGGAATTAAAGTTTCTACATTTGCCGCAGCTAAGTCCGTTAAAACCGTTTGAAATTGTCTTAATAAAGACCGAATTTCTGCTATTTCCGTTCTTAAATAAAGCCGAGTATCCGTTCCTACTTGGTCGTTACGGGAACGGGCGGTATGTAGTTTTTTGCCCACATCGCCAATAATTTCTGTCAGCCTTTTTTCTACAGCAAAATGAACGTCTTCGGCATCAACTCCGGGATTAAAATTTCCCTCTCGATATTCCTGGCGAATTTGTTCTAAACCCGCGACTAATTTCTCTCCTTCTTCTGGGGGAATAATTCCCGTTTTGGCGAGCATCTTTGCATGGGCGATGGACCCGGTAAGGTCATATTCTATTAGCTCCAGATCGAAGCCAATACTAGCATTAAATGTGGCAATTACTGGATGCAGAGCCGTCTCAAATCTTTGACTCCAAGTATTTTTATCTTTCGTCATTCTCAACAATTAACAATTAGCAATTTTGGCTTAACATTAAAAATGTCCAATTTTAGTCCGCAATTGCGGACTTTTTGACACCAAATTGGTGACATTTTTTAATCGTCCCTCATTTTTGTAACATAATTGGTGTCAGTGACATTTTTTAACGGCCCCTCATTTTTGTAACATAATTGGTGTCAGTGACATTTTTTAACTGTCCCTCGTTTTTGTCACTGACACCAATTAGGTGTCATTTTTTAACGGTCCCTCATTTTTGACACCAAATTGGTGTCATTTTTTA
>CAZSTZ010000349.1:0-4832 GCA_964609515.1 uncultured bacterium
GTTTGGTGGGTGGGGGATGACCTCAAAACAGGGTAAAAAACAGGAGACAATTAAAAAATGCCTTCACAAGTTAATTTAGAAGCAGCCGAACACAACCTCAAGCAGGGTAACGAATTGAAAAAAAATGGCCAACTAGATGAAGCCATCGAAAAATACAAGACTGCTGTTGACGTTCATCCAGAGTACGTTAAAGCCTGGACGCAGTTGGCAACAGCTTACCTGGCTAAAAAAGAGTTAGGGAAAGCCATTAAATGTTACGAAAAAATTGTCGCTATTAAGCCGAAAAGTGCGGCAGGTTATTTAGGTTTGGCTAAAGTTTTACAGCGACAAAAGAAAACAATTCCAGCTTTAGCTAATTACCAAAAAGCTCTGGAAGTAAAGCCGAAACAACCGGTTCGAGTTTACTTAATTTATGCCAACGCCCTCAACAGACAAGGACAGGTAAAAGCGGCGATCGCTGCCTACGAAAAAGCTCTTAAGCTCAATCCGAAAAAACCGGCTGGAGTTTATGTTTCTTTGGGTTCTGCTCTGCAAAAACAGAAGAAGTTTGAGGAGGCGATCGCTAATTTCCAAAAAGCCTTAGAACTTCAACCGCAGAATAAAAATCTGTACTTAAAAATAGCAGATATCCAAGTCAAAAAAGGCGACTTTGATGAGGCGATCGCTAATTACAAAAAGTATCTGGAGTTGAAGTCAGATTCTTTTCTAGTCCTGAAAAATTTAGGGGATGCCTACACTAAAAAAGGCTGGTACGATGAAGCTCTAGAATGTTACATGAAAGCTAGCGACCTCAAACCAGAAGCGTTAGGTATTAATCGTCTCCTTGGAGATACTTTACTAATCAAAGGTCAAGACGTTCAAGCTCTTAACTATTACCGCAAAGCTCTTGTAGCTTAATTGAAACGGGCAGCTTTTTAAATAGAAAAAAATCGAAAAAAAGTCTAGGGGCGGGTGTTTAATAGCTGCCGAAGATAATGAAAAAAACCGCCCCTAAAGTAAGTTATAACCCCACTCGCGGCAGTCGATGTTTAAAGCCGCAAAGAATTTCCCAAGAAATAGTTCCCAAAGTATTCGCCCAATCTTCAGCAGATATTTGATGTTCCCCTTGCTTGCCTAAAAGCGTTACCGTTTCGCCTATTTCTAAATCGGGAATGTCGCTGACATCTAACATTAATTGATCCATCGTAATTGCTCCTATCTGGGGCACGAGGCGATCGCGCAAAATTACCTTCATTTTATTAGAAAGATTGCGCGGCACTCCGTCGGCATAACCAATACCAATTACTGCTATTTTCATCTCTTCTTTAGCAATAAATTGATAGCCGTAACTAACTCCAGTTCCAGCTTCTATTGTCTTAATTTGCGTCACTTTTGCCTTGACTTGCATGACAGGTTTGAGTTGAATTTTATCCCTTAAATGGGGCGCTGGATATAAACCATAAATCCCCAAACCTACTCGCACTAAATCGTAATGCAAAGCCCGATCGCTTAAAGTAGCTGCGGAGTTGGCAAGGTGAAGTTTAAATGGTGGTTTTCCGTTTTTTCCTTCGCTGCCACAAGAATTTATGGCTTTGGAAAACCGCTGATGTTGTTGTTTCATTACTGTCGGATCGGGGCTGTCGGCAGTGGCGAGGTGAGAATAAATACTGGCAATTTTTAAATTAGGCAATCTGCTGACAAATTCTACGAATTGTACTGCTTGCTGCCAAGGAGTGCCCAAGCGAGACATTCCCGTATCTATTTTGAGGTGTATTGGTAGGGGTTCTTTTTGCTGGGAGAGGGTTTCTGAGAAGACGAGGGCCTGTTGGGGACTGCCGATGGTCGGTTGTAGCTGCCAGTAAGCGATCGCTTCTATTTGTTCTGGTTCGTTAGTGGCCCCTAAAACTAAAATGGGCGCTTTTATTCCCGTCTGCCGCAGTTCGATCCCTTCCGGAACCGTGGCCACTGCAAGCCAACTGGCCCCCGCTTCTAAGGCCGTTTGGGACACGCTGCAGGCCCCATGACCGTAGGCATCGGCCTTGACTACGGCCATTAGTTCCGTCCGGGGGGATAACAGACTTTTGAATTGACGGACGTTATGGGCCAAGGCCCCGTAATCTATTTCTACCCAGGCCCTCTGGCATAAGCCTCCGCTGGTTGTAGTTTCTCTTTTTAAATATGTTGGCTCGGAAATCAACATGGTTCGTTCCTCAGCAATTTATCCAATTTGAACTATTAGTGCCATAACTTATCCGGATCGGCCTATTTCTTTCTGGCAATTTCGGTTATTTGCTTTTTTGAGTATGAATATGAGTATGAAGATTGCTCGATAGATGTTTTGGCTACCGATCCCCATTTGAGTGCTTGTGTTAGGATGGATGAAAATACTCGCTTCTAACATCAATGGCCAATGTTCTCGTTTTAAACGCTTCCTACGAGCCGCTTAATATTACGAGTTGGCGACGAGCGATTGTGTTGTTGCTCAAAGGCAAAGCGGAGCAAATCGAACACAATGGGAAATATATTCTACCAGATTTTCCCCTGCCGACAGTAATCAGGCTGCGTTATTACGTCCGGGTTCCTTATAAAGAAATTCCTTTGACCCGCCGCAATATCATGCACCGGGACAGTCATTCTTGTCAATACTGCGGTTATACGGGGGAGGATTTAACCCTAGATCACGTCCTGCCGCGATCGCGTGGAGGGGGAGATAGTTGGGAAAACCTCGTCACCGCTTGCGTTCGCTGCAATGTCAAAAAAGGCAATCGCACCCCCAGCGAGGCCAATATGAACTTGCACCATCAACCTCGAAAGCCTCATAGCAGCCTCTACTTCGAGCTGACAAAGCACGTCAAAAGTGGCAGCAACCAAGAGTGGCGAAAATATGCGATCGGTATGTCAAACCCCTAGCAGTTGAGCAGGGGTTTTTTAGTATCAAAAATAACCATTTGGCGAGGCGATCGCTGAATGGTAAAATTTTTTATGGCTAATTGTCTATCGCAAATGTTGGATTGTTAATTGTCTATCGCAAATGTTGGATTGTTAATTGTTAATTATTAATTAAAAAAATGAGTGTAGAAATATATCTGGTGCGTCACGGAATAGCTGCGGAGCGGGGAGAATACGCCACCGACGAAGAAAGACCGCTAACGTTCGATGGCGATCGGAAAACCCGCAAAGTGGCCAAACAGCTTGTTAAGCTCGGTCTCCAATTCGACCTCATCCTCACCAGTCCCCTAGTCAGGGCCCGCCAAACGGCCAAAATCCTCCAAGCAGCAGAATTGAGCAAAAAAATAGAAATATCGAGCGCCCTTGCCCCCGATGGCGACATCCAAACTTGGCTGAAGTGGTTGGATAGTTGGCGACAGACGGGGGGAAGCAAACTGGTCTTAGTAGGCCACCAACCAGATTTAGCAAATTGGGCCGAAAACTTAATCTGGGGAGAAGCGCGAGAAGTCCTAGTTCTCAAAAAAGCAGGAGTTATTGGCATCAGCCTGCCCGAAATAGGACAGCCAATAGGTAACAGCCAAATGTTCTGGCTGACTTCCCCAAAATTTTTGCTGAAATAGTCCGAGTCAGAAACCCCCCGAAGCTGCCTAGCAGTAAAGGTTTGCGGCAATTGTTAATAGATTATTGTTAAAAGAGCGATCGCTCTTTTGTTTTTGATAATCTAATTTGATAATGTTTGAATCGGACAAAGGGGGTCCAAATGTCGGTCGTATGTATTGAATTTAAACCAGGTTTGGAAGGTATTCCCGCCACTCAATCGAGTATTAGCTACGTTGACGGACAACAGGGCATACTGGAATATCGAGGAATTAACGTCACGGAACTGGCCAGACACAGTTCTTTTCTGGAAACAGCTTATCTATTAATCTGGGGGCATCTGCCTTCCAAGCAAGAACTAGAGGAATTTGAGTACGACGTTTGCCACCATCGGCGAATCAAATTTCGGATCAGGGATATGATGAAATGCTTTCCCGAAACCGGACACCCAATGGATGCCTTGCAGGCGTCGGCTGCGGCTTTGGGTTTGTTCTATTCTCGTCGGGCCTTGGATAACCAAGAATACATCAGAAGTGCGGTAGTGCGACTGTTGGCGAAAATTCCGACGATGGTCGCAGCTTTCAAGCTAATTCGTTCGGGTAACGATCCGGTAATGCCCCGGGACGATTTAGACTATTCGGCTAACTTCCTGTATATGTTGACTGAAGAAGAACCGGATCCTTTAGCAGCTCGTATTTTTGATGTTTGCCTGACTCTCCATGCGGAACATACTATTAATGCTTCGACTTTTTCGGCGATGGTGACGGCTTCGACTCTGACAGATCCTTATGCCGTGGTGGCATCGGCGGTGGGAACTTTAGCCGGTCCCCTGCACGGTGGAGCTAACGAAGATGTGATTAGTATGTTGCGTGACATTGGTTCGGTTGAGAACGTTCGTGCTTATTTGGATGGCTTGTTGGAGAGCAAGTCAAAAATTATGGGTTTCGGACATCGGGTTTATAAGGTAAAAGATCCGCGAGCTACTATACTTCAGGAAATGGCAGAACAGTTGTTTGACAAGTTTGGCCACGACAAGTATTACGATATCGCGCTGGAGTTAGAGAAGGCAGTAGAAGAGAAGTTGGGACATAAGGGTATTTATCCTAACGTTGACTTTTATTCCGGTCTTGTTTATCGTAAGTTAGGAATACCTATTGATTTGTTTACGCCTATATTTGCCATCTCTCGGGTTGCGGGTTGGTTGGCCCACTGGAAAGAACAGTTGGCAGCTAACCGGATTTTCCGTCCGACCCAGATTTACACGGGAGACCATAACGTTTCCTATACTCCAATTGAGGAAAGATAGG
>CAZSTZ010000350.1:0-4794 GCA_964609515.1 uncultured bacterium
GTGAACAACTCCAACGGAGTCAAAGGTAAAAATCGGAGCGACGCCCCAAACCCTTACCACCAGCAAACCCAGATACAATTTTACAAGCACCTCCCAATTTTAGCAACCCCTAACCAAAAAAAACAACCCACCGCCACAACCCTAAAACCTCAAACCCTTGTCAATCAAAGGCTCTAAAAAAAACAAGCACCTCCAACCCACAACAAAAGCCCTCAAACCGAGACAATTAGCCAGTTTTTGGCCCTCCCAACCTCAACCTGGACCAAACAACCAGAGGTGCTTGCTTTTTTTCAGACAATCCGATGGCCGCCCCCCGAGGCAGGCCAGGCCCCCTCGCGATTGTAAGCCGCCAGACCTTCCACGCACTGATGGGACAAACGAATCAACAACAGACTGTCCTCCGGCGCCAACAACTTCTCCAACTGCCAGCGCAACTTCTCCCGATCGCGCTGGCTCAACCAACAGCGGAAAATCGAATACTGCAACTTATCCCCGTACCCCTGCAACAACTTATAAACCTGCCGCCACCGCTTGGCATCGCGAATGTCGTAAGTCACCAAATACCAATTCTTCTGCTCTCCCATCATCCTACCTCACAACTAACTGACCGAACAAACCCGCTTCCCCAGACCACTCCTTCTCCAACAGTCGCACTTCCAACTCAAACAAGCGACGATAAGTCAAAGAATAACCAGTGGCGGGATGCTTCCAACTCTCCTCCTTGCGACGTTCGTATAGATCCACCATTTTCCGCTTGCCGCTGTCGCTCAACCAAACCCGATCGCCCCCAGCTAAAAAATCAGCCTCTACATCCCATTGACCGCGATTAATCGAACTCATCACCGTCATGTCCACCAAGGGCACGCGGAAAATCTCCAACAAATCCAAGGCCAAAGGCGAAGCTTGCGATCGCGGCTGGTGGTAAAACCCCAAAGCCGGTTCCAGCCCCACCGTTAAAATCCCATTCATCACATCTTTTATGGCCAAAGCATAGCCAAAACTCAACAAACAATTAAACCGGTCTTTTGGCGGGCGGCGGTTGCGACCGACAAAGTGCAACTCTGGAGGCACGTTAGCGGAGAGCAAACAAGGCAAAGCCCCAAAATACAACGCCGCCAAATTCCCCTCCAACCCCAACAAACTCTCCAGAGACTTTGCAGTGGGGACCTGTTTGAGAACCGCCTTCATTTGCGCGATCGCCCCCTTTAACTTAGGCGAACCCCCCTTCACAGAACGCTGCCCCCGCATCAAAAACTTCCGCTGCCCCTCGGCGCGACACTTCACCAACTTCCGCGCCAACTCCAAACAAATCTCCGAATTGCTGAGAGCCCCATACTGCCGGACCCGCCGCCGAACGCTGCCCCCCCGACTGTCGAAACTGCCCACATACCAACCCCCACCAGAAATAAAATGCACCCCAATACCCCGATCGCCACAAAAATAGAGCGCCTGAGTCGAAACTTGCGAAAAACTATGCAACACCAACTGCCCCACGCTTTCCGCAGCAAAGGTTTCTGGAACCGAACCGCGACGGGCGATTTTAATCCGTTCCCCCGTTCGCCCCACGCAAGTCCCCGGTTCCAGAACGTGAATAATTTGGCGATCGTCGTCTTGGGGAAACAACCGCACCGGTTCCCACTCCCGGTTGTGGGCCAGTCGCGCCTCCTCCGGCAGACAAACCGGCGCCAGAGAACAACTCGTGCAAAGTCGCTCGTTATCGCTGACCGGCGGGCGGTGGGACGACGAGCGCAACTCTCGGGCCCGGGCGATCGCCTCCGTCACCGCCGTCCGCCCCGCCGAGTCCAAGGGAACCCGGACCAAAACGTTATCGGCGTGGTAGCGGATGCGACCTTCCCTCACCGCTATCCCCAAAGCGGACTCGATGAGACAAGCGTAGGCGAGGACTTGGAGGCGATCGCTCTCCCACGCCTGCGGTTGTTTGTTCTCATCCCGGCGACAGCGCCCCCGCTTGTGTTCGTAAGGAACAGTCTCCCCATCGCGAGCCCGCAAAGCATCCACTCGACCGCGCAACCCCAGATCCTCACTTTCGAGAAACAAATCCTCCCACTCGCCATCTTCCTCCCGTTCCAACTCCTCGTGGAGACGCCGCCCGGCAAAAACCGCCGCATTTTGCACTCGCACTTCCTCTACTTCTTCCAAGTAGAACAAGCGGGGACAATAAGCGAGGGCGTGGAGGGCAGACACGCGAATAGTGTCTTGTTTAGTATTAGCAACCTCTGGCAATATTTGCGTTTTCATTATAGATGTCCGTAAAGGTTTGACATTACCCAAAGGGCATCACAGGTAAAGAAAAGTTAAAGAATTTTACAAAAAGCCTCCTGGCAAAATTCTCCAAAAACAAACTTTTGAAACTTCGTATCTTTCGACCCCAAATAATCCACCCAATAAGGCAATTTTAAACTACCTTTCGGGTCAACAATTAACCAGTCGAGAGCTTCTGGCGGTCCTTCCAACAAGCGAATATCGTCGATTAAATCGCGACTTTCTCCCAAACTCAAACCGCCAAATCTTTCGATAGTTTCTGGGGAAGCGATCGCCCTTTCTATTCTCCCCTCTAAATTATTAACATCTTCCCCAGAATCAACCCCCACAATTATCCTCAAACCGCAGACAATTTCTTGAAAATCCGGTCGGGAATTTTGAGGTAAACTTAAAGGCATTTTTTTCAACCTTCTAACAGTGCGTAAAACCTTAACTTTTTTCGGTTTTAAATCTGGGGGAGAAGGGAGAGCGATCGCTATTTTCACCCCTCGATGAAAATCCCGATCCATTTCCCCCACCAAAGACAGCAAACAACCATAAACCGTCGAAGGCGGCGGCACCAAATAAGACTCGGCATATTCCCGAGAATAAGCATTTTTAAAACTCGCAAAAGGAGCAATTATTTCCAAAAATATCATCGGTAAAAAAACCTCAATCGTTACATCTAAGAAACCGGGTTTTTTCAAAAAACCCGGTTTCTGGTCCGGGCTCGGTTTTAAACTTTAATTAACCCACCGCAACTTCTCCTATTTCCATTCCCAAATCCTCCTCAATTTGCTCGATTAAATCCTTAACCCCCTTGCGAATGCTCGGATAAATATTAACCCCCATTTCTTCCAACTCTTCCGCCTCTTCAGTAAAAGCATAACCGCCAAAAATCCAAATTTCCTCCGCCGGAATTTCCTCGCATTCTATTAATTGAGAAAGTCGCGGCGCAGTTAATAAATCTGCCTCCGGTTGCTCGAAACAATAAAGGAATTGAGGCACTGGATGATGAGTCCAACGAAAAATAGCAGACTCCGGGGAAAAGTCATACAAAAAACGAGCGTGGTTGCCCCCAACATTAGCAATTTTAGTAACGGCCTCCAACACCGAAACAATCCGATTTTGTTCGATTAAACGTTCCGGCGTAATTGCCATGCCCCACTGGAAACGAGTAGTAATTGTTTCAGTCGAATAAATAGAAGTCCGCGCTTTTTCCGACTCGGTATCTTTATTACCTTTTTTACCCTTTTTGCCGCTGCGGGAGTTGAAAGTAATTTCAATTTTATCCGCCGGTTGGAGAGAAACCGCCCGGGTAACTTCCAAAGCACCGCGACGTTTTTTCGCTTCATTTCCCTTGCCAGATTTGGCGTTCATATATCCCATAACGTCGTCGTCGATAAACAGTTTTGCATCGAATTTTTCATCTTGCCAACTGATATTTTGTTCTTCTTCTAACCACTCGCGATTAACATTTTCTCCAGTCATTTGCCAGTAATAGCGAATTGCCCAGCGAATAGCTTCGGCAGACACCGCTACATGAAGGCGATCGCCCCAAAAAACTTTGGGTAAAATAGTAGTATTGCCCTCGGTTTCGCCGCGATTATTAGCAGCAACGCCCCGGGCAGTAATTAAATTGCCAAACAGATGAAATGTCATGGTTTTTTCCTCGTTTTTTCCTAATCAATTGATTGTCAATTTTTGCTACTCTGAAAGAGTCACGGGTTAAGGAGTTAATTGTTGTTGGGTTGCGCTTCGCTTCACCCAACCTACAGGCTTTTGCTACTCTGAAAGAGTCACGGGTTAAGGAGTTAATTATTGTTGGGTTGCGCTTCGCTTCACCCAACCTACAGGATTAATCTTCTGGAAAATCAGAACTAAAGTTCGTCGTTACTTCCTCGTTTTCTTCCTCATCAGTATTCTGCTCGTAATCTGGCTCTTTTTCTAATCGTTTCAAGTAACTATTAGAAATTTTTTCCTCGGCAACTAACCTTTCTAAAATCTTCCGAGTTCGCTCGACTTTATAAGGATTCCGATAAGCTAAAATCGCCAAAGCAGCCAAACTCAAACACTCCTCCCAATTCTGGTAAATCCACTGATGAAATATGCCGATATCCGTGTCTTTTAAAAAAGGATTGGAACCGCAAGCAGGATTGCTAGTTAATTTAGTCCACCAACGGATAAATTGTTGTTTAGTTCTCACCCCCCTGATAGACATTTGTAAGTTAGTTTTAACGCGGTCAAAATTAGGTTTTTTCCCCTCAGAAGTGCTGGAACTAACTTGCCCAAATAAATTGAGCAATATCCAAGTAAAAACATCGCAGAATAAAGTCGGATTTGGTTCCATTAATTCTTGTCTAATTGTCGCTTCTTTCATGCTAAAAAAATTCCCACTTTCAAAATTTAACTGGTTTGAATAATCCGTAGAAAGCCTTAAAATCTGATGCAGACCAAAATACCAAGGCTTGCCCGCTACCAAATTTTCCGCAGCAATTTCTCGCCCAAAACTAACAGAAATAAAAGCCCCTT
>CAZSTZ010000351.1:0-4785 GCA_964609515.1 uncultured bacterium
AAAATGACTATTTACAAAGTACGATTAATCAATCAAGAAATAGGTCTGGATAAAACTATTGAAGTTCCAGAAAACGAGTACATTTTGGACATAGCAGAAGATAACGATATTCGTTTGCCTTCTGGTTGCAAACAAGGAGAATGTTCTGCTTGCGTCGCTAAATTAATCGAAGGCGAAGTCGATTTAAGCGAGCAAAAGTTTTTGCAACCTTCGGAAATAGAAGCGGGTTATACCCTGACTTGCGTGGTTTCTCCTACTTCAGATTGTACTTTAATTACTCACCAAGAAGGGATTCTTTATCAGTCTTCTCTTTATGCCAAAAAATAGGAAATGGGGAATTGGAAATTGGGAATCGGGAATTGGTTAATGGTTGTCTATTTGCCAGCCCGTGGGAATTTGGGGACTGGTGTTGCCTAGAAAACGTTTTTGTGTTACAATTATCGGCGAACTATAAAAAATAAAATTAGCCCAGAATTATGATGAGTCGGTTTTTTTACGAGAAATCTGTTTCATACAAAGGACATTTAATTATTCCTTATGTCTTAGCCGTGACCGGTTCCCAGTCAATTTATTCCTATAAATTACTCTCGGAATTGGGAAATAAAGGAGATTTTCATAAGACAGAAAATCCAACTGGTTTATTTGCTAATAGCTTCGAGAAAATCGCTAAGGTTGCTAAAGAGCATTTAGACAAATATTCCGATGTGGCATCCCGGGGAGATTACTTTAAATCTCGGTACACCTACTGCCAGGATTTGATAATTATTTACCGCGAAGGGGATAAATATTTCTACGACCATTACAAACCAAATAGTTTGGATAACGTGGCGGCACCGAAGATATTTGAGTCCGAATATGACTGTATTAATTGGGTGAAGTCGGGACTCGATCGCCACCGGGCAACGAGTTAAATTTCTACTGTCATTGCGAGACTTGTAGGTTGGGTGGAACGATAGTGAAACCCAACTTAATTTATAGGAAACAGGCAAGATGCCTGTTCTACGGGAAACGGAAACAGGCAAGATGCCTGTTCTACGGGAAACGGAAAAGAGGTAAGAGCCGCATAAATAAACTTATGGAAAAAATAGAAGATTTTAGTCTAGTTTGTCCTATCCCCATCCAGCAATATCCGAAAGTGCTGCTCGCTCACGGTGGGGGCGGTAAATTGATGAATCAGTTAATTAGTCAAATGTTCGCGCCTACTTTCGGCACTGCTTCCCACAAAGAAGGAGAGGAACAAATAATACAACACGACTCCGTAGCGCTACAATTACCACCGGGGAAAATTGCTTTTACTACCGATTCTTATGTGATTAATCCTTTGTTCTTTCCCGGAGGCGATATCGGTTCCCTGGCGGTTTACGGTACCGTTAACGATTTGGCCATGAGCGGGGCCCGCCCTCTATATTTGAGCGCGGGTTTTATCCTGGAGGAAGGGTTGCCGATGGAGACTTTGTGGCGGGTGGTGCGATCGATGCAACAGGCGGCCCAAACGGCGGGAGTTCGCATCGTGACTGGGGATACGAAGGTAGTAGATAAAGGAAAAGGCGATGGTATTTTTATCAATACTGCTGGGGTGGGAGCGATCGCCCGCGAACAATTAATCGCGCCCCAAAGCGTGCAACCCGGGGATACTATTATTATTAACGGAGACCTCGGACGTCACGGCATCGCTATCATGGCGGTGAGAGAGGGTTTGGAGTTCGAGACGACTATTGAGAGCGACTCGGCATCGGTTGCCCCGGCGGTGTTGGCCCTGTTGGAGGCGGGGGTTGAGGTGCGCTGTTTGCGAGATTTGACTCGCGGCGGTTTGGCAAGCGCTCTCAACGAGATTGCTGCCACGGCGGGGGTGACTATTAATATAGACGAAAGTGCAATTCCGGTGCGGGAAGACGTGCAGGGCGCTTGCGAGATTTTAGGTTTTGACCCCCTTTACGTTGCCAACGAGGGACGGTTTGTCGCTTTCGTGGCCGAGAAGGATGGCGATCGCGCCTTGGAAATTATCGACAGTTTTAATACGGATACCGCTGGGGCGGTTGTCGGTAAAGTGACTGGTAGGAGCGACGGTGGGAGTATGGGGTTGGTGACGATGCGGAGTCAAATTGGGGCGAGTCGCATTGTGGATATGTTAAGCGGAGAACAGTTACCGCGTATTTGTTAGGAGGGGTTGAAATATCGCTATGAATGATTCTTCCAGAGGATTAAGAAATGTTAGTTAGCAGCGGATTTTGTAGGATCCCCCCCCCGCCCCCCGCTGAATTGGGGGGAGCCAGCGGAAGAAATTTTAGTTTGTGTAGCGGATGGGTTGGCGCTGGGAAAACCGGTTAATCTCTTTGCTTGGTAGGGAGCGATTTCTCACCTATCCGTTAAATCCGTTACAAAATCCGCTGCCAACTAAACTCCCACTTGTTGTTGCGAGGCGGTGGTAAAATGAGTTAAGCTGTTGGGGAGAGCGTTAAACTTCTGTTTGTCCGAAGCGAGGCGGCGGTAAAACGAGTTAACATGCATGGGGAAAACGTTAAATCAGCCGAAGCAATCTCATACTGTTTATAATGAACAATTAGGCTATTAGTGGGTGAAAAATGTTAGTTAGCAGCGGATTTTAAAACGGATGTAGCGGATGGGTTGGTGGGGGGAAAACTGGTTTATCTCTTTGCTTGGTGGGGAACGATTTCTCAGTTGAAACCAAAACAACTGTTAGTAGAATTAAAACTAGATTGGAGGTTTTGCAATGACAAAAGAGATAGCTAAAGAACTAGACGAAAAGGAGTTATTAGAAATTCTCGAACTTGCGAAATTAGCGGAACAAGCGGCTCAAGAAATGTGCGAGTTAATTACTGCTAATAATGCTAAATACCAAGGTTGGTACGAAGCTAAAAAAGTGGCAAAATCGCAACAAAAAAAAATCTAGTAAAGTCTCTCATACAGTATTAAGAAACCGGGTTTTTCGCAAAAACCCGGTTTCTGGGACTCCTAAAAATCTCAGAAGCCTCTTTTGGAAAACATTAAACTCCCACTTGTCATTGCGAGGCGGCGGTAAAATGAGTTAACTTTTTGGGGAAAGCGTTAAACTCCCACTTGTCATTGCGAGGCGGCGGTAAAACGAGTTAAACTGTTGGGGAGAGCGTTAAACTCCCATTTGTCCGAAGCGAGGCGGCGGTAAAACGAGTTAACATGCATGGGGAAAGCGTTAAGTCAGCCGAAGCAATCTCATACAATTACAGGACTTACGCATTATTGTTGGAAAACTCGGTGTTTGAGATTGCGCACGCGGGAGCAAGCAATGACAGAAATACGTTTTTTTGCGTAAGTCCTAAATTAAACAAAAAGGAGACCAACAATGGATCGACAACGCATTCAAGATTACTTATACCTAATCCAAGAACTGCTGCGGTGTTCCCCTGGCAGCGAAGAAACTGTTTTGAAGGATCGCCCAGACTTGCTCGATGCAGGTTTGGCTGAGATGATGAAGCAAATGGCTGCGGCAGAGAAAAATCGCGATGTTGCCAACAGGTTGAATGCTCTTGTGGGGCTAGTGGAGGAGAAACTGAACCCGCCGTCAGTGGATAATCGCGAAGAATCGGCAAATAAAGACAGACTCAATTTTATATTTAAGGTATTGAAGGCAACTCGCGACAGTTACGGGAAACCTCAAGCGGTTTACCCTATTGCGTCTCCTTATTACTGGGGCGCGTTTTGTGCCGTTGGCAAGGGAGTGTAAACGATTCTTGACAAAAATCAATTTCGTGCTATTATCTTAAACAGACGTTCTATCGAATCGCAAAGACTATGAACTCGCTTAAAGAAATCAAAACTGCGATCGCTGATTTACCAGAAACAGAAATGCGCCAACTTTCCCAGCGATCGCAGAGTTATATGAGCGATCGCTGGGACCAACAGATGGCCGCCGATGTCAGTTCGGGAAAATTAGACCGACTCTTGCAAAAAGTCAACGCAGATATTGAAGCAAACCGCATTAAACCCCTAGATGAAATCCTTCACGACTCCCGATCTTTGGGATTGCTAGTCTAACTTGCCTCCTAATATCAAACAACAGGCAAGAAAAGCTTATCGTCTTTGGAGTAACGATAACTTCCATCCATCGTTACACTTTAAAAAAGTAGGTAACGATTTATGGTCGGTGCGAATTAATTACGATTATCGCGCCTTAGCTTTAAAAAAAGGAGAGGATTATTATTGGTTTTGGATTGGTTCTCATAGCGACTATGAGACTTTGATTTGAGGAAAAATCTATCTTGTTTTCCCCATGATAAAATGCGTTTTGTGTGATTAGCAAAGGAGAATAAACCATGTCACCAACCAAAGAAATTAACGCTTTTTTAAAAGTGCTAAAACAGCCCGATTTATTCGCAAACCAAGATTGGGAGGAGTTAAGCCAACTCGCCGATAAGCTACCAGAAGAAAAGGAGAAAATCTGGGAACAAATCTCCCAATGGTTAGCAGCAGAAAACCGCGCCAAAATCAAAACAGCCTGGGAGGAAAAATTAAAAGCTTCACCCAAAATTTCGATAAAGCGAGGTGGAACTCTCGGTCCCGGAAACTGCAATCCTTCCCAAGAGTCCGAGTCTTTAAAAGAGCAAATACAACAGAGCATTATTATCAATTCTCCCTTGCCCAAAGATAAGGATAAAAAGTAGAAACGAAATTTTGTAGCCCAGAAACCCGGTTTTTTCATGCATACCGGGTTTCTTAATTTGAAGTCAGTCTAACCGGGAGCATCTCAATGCAAGAATAAACCCAAAATTTGAACGCTTTTAGGGAACG
>CAZSTZ010000352.1:0-4735 GCA_964609515.1 uncultured bacterium
TCAGAAGGAGATTTTGAAGAAGACTCAGAAGGAGATTTTGAAGAAGACTCAGAAGTAACCTCCCAACCGGCAAAGAAAAAGCTCCCTATCTTGGCAATAGTCATCCCTCTGGTAATCTTAATCCCCCTGGTGGCTCTAGCGGTTCTCCATTTTACAGGCATATTTCGCCTGCCCTTCCTGGGAGGTTCCCAAGCCGACTCTAGCACTCCTAATACTGTCGAATCTCCCGAAGCTTCCCCCTCAAGCGCAGAAACCACTAGCTCCCCGACCCCTGGCTCCCCTTCTCCTTCTCCAGACGGGCCCTCCGGGGAAGAAATTTGGAAGAATGCAACTGCTACTGCTTATGGCGCTGCCGTTAAAGCAGGTAGCGCTCAAACTAGGGCAGAGTGGAACGAAGTGGCTTCCGAGTGGCAGAAGGCGATCGATTTGATGAAGGAGGTTCCCGAATCTAACCCCAACTATCAAACGGCCCAACAGAAGGTCCAAGAATATCAAAACAATCTCAACGTAGCCAAACAAAGAGCGGCTAGAGCGCAGAATTAATTTGCTGAGTTGTTAGTTGTCAATTGGGAACTTGTTAATTGGGAACTTGTTAATGGTTAATTGGGAACTTGTTAATTGGGAACTTGTTAATCCTAACCATTAGCAATTAGCCATTCCCTATTCCCTATTCCCTATTCCCCATTCCCCATTCCCCATTCCCCCTAAACATGAATCTTGCCATCTGGCATCGTAGCCCCAGTGAGATTAGCATCGCGCAAAGAGGCACCAATAATATTTGCCCCGCGCAAACTCGCACCGCTGAGATTTGCACCGCTCAAATCGGCACCATCCAAATTGGCACCCCACAAATAGGCATCGCGCAAATTAGCACCGTTGAGATTTGCACCTTGCAGAGTAGCTAAATTCAGATTTGCCTCGCTCAAGTCGGCATGGCTCAGATCTGCTTCCCTCAAATCTGTTTTCATCAGATTTGCCTTAAACAACAAACCGCCCCTCATATTGCTTTTATGTAAATCTGCATTCTTGAGGTTCGCTTCATCTAATTTAGTGAAGCGCATTTGAGCTTCAACTATACTGCTGGCGCTGAGGTTTGCTCCTTGCAATTTAGCGCCGCTGAATTTTACTTGGTTCAATTCCGTGTTGGCGAAGTCGATACCCTCTAGCTCCAGTCCGTTCATCCACGCACCATTAAGGGTGACTCCGTTTAAAAGGGCTCCTTTAAGATTCGCACCGCTCAAGCGAGCTCCGTTGAGGTTGGTCCAGTTGAGGTTTGCACCTGCCAAATTAGCGCCCCGCAGGTTAATACCGTTTAAATTGGAACCGCAGAGGTTGACTCCGGGTAAGTTAGCTCGGTAAAGCGTCACCCACTGGAGGATTGCACCGCTTAGTTTGGCCCCTTGCAGATCTACTTTTGCCAGGTGAGCGCCGCTGAGATTGGCTTTGGTTAAATCTGCTTCTAAGAGCTTTCCTTCTTTGAGTTTGACATAACTTAAATCGGCTCCGTACAAGAAGGCACCGCTTAAGTTTGCTTCTAACAGAAAGCAGCGCTCTAGGTGGGCTCGGGCTAAGGAGGCATCTTGCAGTAATGCTCCTGAAAAGTTAGAGCGGGTGAGAATTGCTGCTATTAAATTAGCTTTTGCTAAGTTGGCTCCTCGAAAATCCCGTTCTCCCTTGGTATATCGTTTTACTATGTCGTTGGCATCCATAGTTTTATTACCTCATCGTTTAATTACGGTTCTAAATCTTTCTTTTTTCTATCTTAACACGTTATTTTTAGTTGAGGGATTCCCTGGCAAAGGTATTTAAAACTTTACAAATTAACTTTTATTTTAAAACTTTACTTTAACTTTTACAACAAAATGTAAAGATTGAAGCTTAAAAAACAGAACAACGCCGAAAAACCTTTCCTGTATTTAGAGTAATTTTACTTAATTTTGGTGCGGACAAAGCGGTTTTTTTAAGATAAATCAAGATTGACAATAAACCCCGTACAATTTTATCGTTTTATGTCAAAAAGGTTTATAATGTTATTTTGTTCAAAAATCAAGGGCGATCGCCTGTTAGCTACTCCATAATTAAAGATGATACAAGCCACCGTAAAGGTTCGCAAAGCAGTAATTCCGGCTGCCGGTTTTGGCACGCGAATGTTCCCCGCCAGCAAGGCGGTAAAAAAGGAATTATTCCCTATAATAGATAGAGACGGTCGCGCTAAACCGATAATTTTAGCGATTGTCGAAGAGGCGATAAGGGGGGGTATTGAAGAGGTGGGGATAGTGGTACAAAGGGGCGATCGCGCACTTTTTAGCGATTTCTTTAATTCGGCCCCTAGCTATTACGAAAAACTCTCTCCGGCAAATCGAGAATACTGTCAATACCTCCAAGATTTAGGCAGTAAAATTACTTTTCTCATCCAGGAAGTACAAGAAGGTTACGGTCACGGGGTTTATTGCGCTAAAGAATGGGTGGGAAACGAACCGTTTTTATTATTATTAGGCGACCATCTTTATGCCTCGAAAATAGAAACTTCTTGTGCGGGTCAGATGTTGCAAATTTACGGGCAAAAAAACCAAAGCGTTATCGGTTTAAGGGCGGTTTCTGGTTCGGATATTTCTCATTATGGATGCGTTAGCGGTAGTTGGGAGTCCGACGGGATAATTGCTGCCAGTCAAATTTACGAGAAACCAGATATTAACTACGCCCGCGAAAATCTCCGTATGGAAGGGATGGCAGAGGATGAGTTTTTAGCGGTGTTTGGGATGTACGTTTTAGAACCGATTATTTTTGCTTATTTGGAGGAAAATATTAAGAACGATTTCCGAGAAAAAGGCGAGTTTCAACTAACAACTTGTTTGGAAAGATTGCGGCGTGAAAAAGGAGTTACTGGCTATGTTGTTAAGGGTAAATGTTTCGACACCGGTTTGCCAGAGGTTTATCGGCAAACCATAATTGATTTTGGGTAATTAACAGTTAACAATTAACAATTAACAATTAATAATTAATAATTAACCTCAGAAACCCGGTTTTTTGAAAAAACCGGGTTTCTTAACCGGTCGGGTCTAAAATTCTATTTATCAAATCGTTACTCATTTTAATAGCTAGCTGCTGGTTGGTTTTAGCAATATTAATAACTTCTAATACTTCGCCATCCCTAATTTTTGCAAATTGACTTTGACTCGGACATAAACTCTCGTTTAAATCCCCCGGTTCAAACTTATCTAAATTATCCCCATAACTCCTTTTATTAGTTTTAATTATTTCTTGCCCGATATCGCTGAGTAAATAAACAAACAATTTATCTATTAGCAGTTGACCAAACATATTGGGATAAAAAGAATGAAAGCAAGTAAAATTAATAGCAGTTGTTAGATTTCTGATTACTTTTAAGCGCCCCCTGCTAAAAACACCAAATAAAATCGGTGCCGGTTTTCTGGATTCAATTTTGTACCAAGGATTTCTGTTTTTAGTAAGAAATCTTTGATGATAACCTAATTTTTCTCCTTGTTTTATGTAATTAATAATTGCCAAATTATCGTCATCTTTGACATCCAAACAATAAACCGGTTTATCTGCGTCAGTTAAGGCATTAAAATCGTTTTCTGTAAAGATTGCTTTTGTTATTTGCGGACTTTTGGTAATGCACTTGCAGCAGTTACTATCGTCTATATTTAGCTTTTCAAGAGTCGATTTTGAGAGTGCAAAAAAATCATTTGCCCCAGTGGCTATCCCTCTTTTAAAAGCACCATATAAAGAAAATGTTACTAAATCTGGAGGAAGTTGTCGCTGAGAGAACAAAGACAGAATAATGGGAGTCCATTTTTTGGTGTATGGTAAGTCGGAAGGGTCGATTTTAAACTCATAGAAATTAGTTAAGTCGGAGAGGCGATCGATTTCTTCATTAGTGCTAATTTGAGCGATTTTTATTGGTTCTTTTCGACCGTCATTTTTACAAAGCAAGACGCAGACAGTTGTAGTTGCTTCTGGGAAGATATCTTTTTCGTTAGAGAATACTAGGATTTGTTTTAGCAAACCGTTATGGAGGAGACTTTTCTTAATTTCCTTGCCATAACCGGCATTAAAAAACTCGAAAGGCATGATAAATGCCAGCCTGCCATTGGGTTTAAGTTCGTTGAGAGATTTTACTAAAAATACGGAAGCAATATTAGAATAACCGACTAAATTTTTGCCGATTTGTTGTTCGATTTTTGGCAAAATATCGTGGCGGCTAAGAAACTTTTGAAACCTCATATAGGGAGGGTTGCAAATAATCGCATCGTAAGAGTTTAAATTGGCTTCTAGGTAATCGTTATTAATAAGTTTAAGATTTTTTTTGCTCTGATGGAAGTCAAGATAGCTCAGAATAAATTTATCGAGTTCGTAAGCTGTAAATTGGAATTTTTTATCTGGGTTAATCTGGCAGATAGCGTCGTAAAAAACCCCCAAACCAAAAGCGGGATCTAATATAGATTTAGGGTCATCTTTGGTTATCCATTCAGCCATCAGATGCGCCACTGAAGGAGGAGTAAAAAATTGACCGCAATCTTTTCTGTGGCTTAGGGAGGTTTTTAAAGTGTATTCAAGTTCGTGCATTGATAATATCTCTTAAAAAACATCTGGTATCTCAGAAACCCGGTTTTTTTAAAAAAACCGGGTTTCACAGGCTGGCTCTCTAACAATTACAGCGAACCCTTGTTAATAATGTAATCGGCGATCGCCCTAACGCACTTACGAATTT
>CAZSTZ010000353.1:0-4721 GCA_964609515.1 uncultured bacterium
TGGGATTTCTAACAAGTTCTATATCGCTGAAGCGATTACTACGAACTGGGATTTCTAACAAGTTCTATATCGCTGAAGCGATTACTACGAACTGGGATTTCCAACAAGTTCTATATCGCTGAAGCGATTACTACGAGCAGACCTTTACAGGAGAAACGCAGTTATGACGATTTACTTTTACGGTACTCGGGGCACATACGGTTGTTTTTCTAACTTTTCTCGTCACGGTTTTGAGTTGGATGGGGTTTGGTGGCCGACGAACGAACATTTTTTTCAAGCTCAAAAGTTTGCCGGTACGCCTCACGCCGATGCCATTCGCGAGGTGAAGACTCCCAGAGATGCGGCGAAGATGGGGCGCGATCGCTCTCGTCCTTTGCGTAAAGATTGGGAAAAGGTTAAAGAAGATATTATGCGACGGGGAGTTTTGCGGAAGTTCGAGACTCACGGGGATATTCGAGAAATTTTGTTATCCACTGAGGATGAGGAGATTGTGGAAAATTCTCCGAGCGATTATTATTGGGGATGCGGTAAGGATGGGAGCGGGAAAAATCGATTGGGAGTAATTTTGATGGAAGTGAGGGAGGAGTTGCGGGAGGGGAATGAGGAGTGAAAAAAATAGGGTGCATTTAGCGCCTCCTATTTTTTCAGTTTATTAAACATATTAAAAATCTACCGCGATTTCTATTATTTTAACCTCGTTACCCTCAGGATCGGAACAAGTAAAAATACGCCTATCAGATTTTTCACTAATTGGCTGTAAAATCTTAGAGCCAAAGCTAACTACATTATTGTAAGCTTCATCTAATGATTCTATTTCAATGTAGATAGTGTTATTGGGGCGCGTATTAAAACCTTCTAAATTATTATTATTCAGACTTTTTTTGCTAGCTAAAGATTCCAGAACAATGCCATCGTATGTTATTAATCCGGGCAATTCCTTCTCAACTTTTATCCCCAAAACTTTTTCATAAAAAAAACGTGTTTTATCCAAATCGCGAACTGGGAGTTTTAGAGCGACTTTCAAAACATTTACAGGTTGTAACTCGATATTTTGGCGATGGGAATTATTATTTTTTACTTCTAATTTTTCGTTATTTTTTGTTCGAGAAATCTTTTTAACATACAACGACTGACCGTCAGCAACATCCAACTTCCAAGATACTGCTAAAGTGCTTTGAGATAAAGACTTATGTTCGATAACAGCAGAAACTTTAGCTTCCCTGCCATCTGGGATGGAAACGCGATCGCCCGATTTTGATTCTTTCAGTTTTTCAATGAAGGAATCGAGTAGCGATTTAGTTGCTCTATTTTCATCTTTCAAGGTAGAAAAAGTTGGTTGAACTAAACGTTCTGCCAACTTCTTGATATATTCAGAATCTTGCACTCGATCTGCATAGTGTTGTAACCACTCAACTCCTGCGATAGCACCGAGCAATCCACCCGTCATAGAAGCGATCGTATCCGTATCGGCACCGCTGGCAAATGCAGCTTCGATAACACCCGCTAGGGGATCCACAGCATAGCGAGAAGCCAGAAATATAGAAGCAGCCGCACCGACAGTTCCAGCACCTTTAACCTTTTTCTCGAAACAGCCAAGTTTCGTCAGTACCTCTTGCTCGACTGAAAGTGCCCCCCGCTTCATACCTTTTTGACAATCTTTGAGAAGCTGCTCCATCTCTGTCACCGTCGTTTCCCAAGATTCCTCATATCCCCCACCGCTAAATTCTAAAACCGCATTTTTCCAAGTGGGGCAAATATCCTGCAAATCTGGTAGCACCGACCAAGACTTAATTTCTACCAGCACTCTTTCGATAAGTGCGCCATATTGAAGAGTAGCCGTTTCTCGCAGCGCAACCCAGACAGCAAAACCGTAAGCAAGGGCTCCAACTAAAGCTCTAGGATGACCGTGGGTGCAGACACCATTGGCCGCTATATTCCGAGCAACATTAGAAAAATCGGTTTCTGTCGCGCCTAATATACAGTGGGGCAAAACTCGCATTGCTACGCCGTTACCCCCTGCATTTAAGTATTTTTCTCTATCCTTATCCGTAGAAGAAGACCAAGGTTGTTTGCCGTCGAGCCATTGTTTGGTCGCACGTTTAGTTGCACCGCCACCGCCTCGTTCGTAACAATTCCAGGTCGGTAGTTCTCTCTGGGTGAAGTGTTTCCACCAATCTTTGCCGTACAGCAGGCTTCTGGCAGTGCATAGAAGCAATTGCGTGTCGTCGGTGTACTCGCCAGCAAGAATTACCTCTTCGTGGGGGTAGTATTTACCTCCTGCTTTGTGCGACCATTGTTGGAATCTGTTATTAAATGTTTGTTGTGAAGAATTTTTCGGCTTGTCGAGTCTGTTCCAAGGCATTTCTTGGGGCCATCCCAAGGCATCGCCAACTGCAGCGCCAAGAAATGCTCCTCGTGCTTTGGCGATCGCTGAAAGTTGATGAGAATGTTGACGAATATCGGTAGTCATGTTTTATTCCTCGCTCTCAAAAAGTATTTCTTTAGGTCGCTTACCGTTGCGGATCGAGTTAGGTAACTCCTTTTTATCAAATAAATCGGGCGCGACAACAAACTTAAATTTATCTTCGCTTTGTCCTAGAATTCTAAGACGCGCAATTTCGTTTTTTGCTTGCTCTTTAGTTGCAACGGCGATCGCTAAAATATCTTCCATTGCTATTCGATCTGGTAGTAAAACCTCAGCTTGATTATCTGTGGGACAACTAATTAAATGTTTGGACCCTCGACTAAAAACGTTTCCCCTAGCACCCTCAACAGATGGAGCAAACATTTCTAAAAATGCCTTTTCTCCCTCGGAAATATATCTTCCAGAACCAGTAGCGGCATTTACCGGAGAAAAGCGAGTACCTGACAACCATAGATATTTGGAATCTATAAACAGCAACGCCCAATCCTTAAATAGTTTATCCTTAGATTGTGCCAAATTAAAATAAAAAACGTTGGGATATTCAATGGAACAACAGATGTATTTTTCATGGCGATCGAGTCGGTTGGGGTCTGTTGACGTAAAAACGCTACTGTCGGAAGTTTGTAAGCTTTGCGTAGCTAAAATTCCAGTTTCTCCCGTCAAAATGTGAACGAGATTGCGCGAGGGAGTAAAATGACAAAGCCGCGTTATCCCCCGGCGTTCTGCTTCGCGTTTAATTGCTTCTATCGTACTCATCCTCCATTCACCCTCTCATAAAGATTGTCGTTTGTTGGCAGCAAAGAAGTGAACTCCCCAGTATAAGTTATAATAAGGCGCGTTTTCGCTCGCGTAACTCCTACATACAACAAGCGTCCGTCTTGGGAATTAGCTTCTCGTTCCCCAAAATTTTTAACTACTTCGGGTTCTGGTAAAGTGCCAGCGTTACAAAAAGGCAAAATAACTGCATCAAACTCCAAACCCTTTGCAGAATGATAAGTACCGTAACGAATGCCCGGACCTGTTTGCCACTTCATATCTCGATGTAGATAGATACTTCCTCGCGGCAGGAGCGATTTAATTCGTTCTTCGTCTTTAGCAGTTCGTAGCAGAATAGCCACGCTCTGTCTCTTTGCTAATTGTGCAGCTTGCGAAACTACAAAGTTAATTTCCTCCTGTATCGAAGAACACAGAACCACAGTTGGCAGTGGTCCTTCTGCGCTGGGCGAGATAGGTTCTATTATATCGGGAACCCCTTTAAAGTATGGCATTCGCGATATAGCTAATGCTAATCTGGCAATTTCTCTAGAATTTCTATAGTTTTCCTGGAACTCCCAAACTTTTTCTATATTCAATCCAGCAGAACGCCACGTCATTCTCTGACCGTATATCTGTTGGGCAACATCTCCAAAAAACGTTAGCGAACCATCTGGGGGTATTGCCAGAGTCAGAGAGCGAATCATTTCTGGCGAAAAATCTTGTCCTTCATCTATGATGATATGTTTATAGCGACGGGGAGAACGATCGGCATCTAATTCGCTACTGACCGCCATAGCTATATCGTCCCAATCATACTTTTTGCCTTTTTGTTGGCGAAGTTGTTTATAAGTTTCGCAAACTTTAAAAACTAGCTCTCGATCCTTACGTTCTATGCGAGTGTTCGCACGACCTATCCGTTCGGTTTCTTTATAAGTTTCTACATCGCTAATCCCATGTTGAACTATCCAGCTCAATTCTTCATAAAAAACAGCTAAAGAACGTCTTAAAATAGAAGTATCTGGGTTTTCTTGGGAAACTTTTTCTACTGCTTTTGCAATTAAATCTTCCCGAGTCTTTGGAGGGCAAATTACATTGCCGGACATTTTTTTTCTATAAGCAAGATAACCTCTAGCAAAGGTATGGTAGTTTTCCACAACTACATTAGCAAGTTGGTTATCTTGAATATGTTTTAGATAGGAAACTAAGGCTTTATTAAAAGTAACTAAAAGGGTTTTACCCGAGTGTTCTGTTTTAGGATCGCTAAGAAAAGCAGAGCGCAAAATCGCAAGAGTAGTTTTACCGCTGCCTGCAGTTCCCAATACTGCAAAGTGTCCCTTAGCAGGTAGGTAGAGAACTTCTTTTTGACGTCCTATTGGTTTTGGTAAATTCATTTTGTTCTTTATAAGTATAGCATTTTTCCGATCGGTGAGGTACAAAATTTAACGATTTAGGGAACTCTTAATAGGGAAAAAAATCAAATACTTACTGTTTTTCATCTATTTTTCCTCAAAATAGATTCCTCCGTTCCCTGTTGCCCGTT
>CAZSTZ010000354.1:0-4162 GCA_964609515.1 uncultured bacterium
TGGTAAGGGGGGCTAGGGGGGATCGCTTATTTACCAAAGTTCCCCCCTTGGTAAGGGGGGCTAGGGGGGATCGCTTATTTACCAAAGTTCCCCCCTTGGTAAGAGGGGTTAGGGGGGATCGCTTATCTGCATAAAATCTATTTCTCATGTTCTATTTCGCCTAACTCTACAGCTTTTATAGCGTATTTATCTGCCAGATTTACTAAACCGATTTCGAGGTAAAGTTGCTCCAACTTATGGTAAATTTCTTCGTTGTCGCTACCGCTGGCAGCTAGTTTTTCTAAAAGAGCGATCGCCTCGCTTCTCAAACTATTTTCTCCATAGAGTTTAGCCAACTTAAAACTCTTTTCTTCTGCTGTAGATGCCTGTATTTCCTCTGCTGCATTGTCTATGCGCTGGCGATCGCTTTCATTGATTACCTCAAATCCCTGTACAAAATTTTCATCGTCCAGAGAAGATGCCCCCGTATTTGCATCAACAATAATCGTATAATAAATCCCCGGTTTTAAAACCGGTTCCCCGGGATAAACCACCTCATTTTCTGTTACTTCATTTTGCCAAAGATAACCCGACGGTCCTTTAACAATTACGGTGTAACTGGTAGCATCTTTAACCGGGTTCCAACGAATAATTGGTCGCCCGTTTAAGAGTAAAGTTCGACGGGGAGTAATAATGTATGGAATTGTTTCTGAAACCGCAACCGCCCCCCGACTCGGCAATAAATCTTCATCGTCAAAATCGTTATTTTTTTCTGTTACGCAATTCTCTCTATTTTCTAACTCAAAAAACCTCTCCCACCAATGCTCTCTACTGCAAGGTTTGACCTGGGTTTCTTCCTCCCTTGTCTCCCCTATCTCCCCCGTTTCCCTTGTCTCTCTGTCAGGGGTAGCGGCGATCGCCTCATCCAAGAATAATCTAACCCCTAAGTTTCCTCCCGCCAATATCAGAGAAAACATCATTAAAACCGACAGTAAAAATTTCATTTTTATACTCCTTATTTTACTGTTTAATTAGCAATTAACAATTAACAATTGACAATTAACAATTAAGAAAAAACTAATGCAAACGCTGCCGGGCCATAGTTTGCCAAATCTTAGTTTCGGGATTAAACCCCGGTGGAGATTCCAGACAATTTTGCCAGACAGACAAAGCACTATTTGTATTATCTCCTAATTCTCGAACTTGTGCCAACAAACAATAAGCGGGAGTATTGTTTTTATCGAGGGCGATCGCCTCTTGGAGGTGAGATTCTGCCTTAGCATATTCCTCCCTTTGGAAATAAACCCAACCCAAATTTTTATGCAAATCTGATTTTACCACATCGCTAATAAAAGGATGTTCCGCAGCGTTCAAACCCTCCCACAATAACCCCGCAGCCCCTGGATAATTTCCCTCTAAAATATGCAGTCGCGCCAAGTTATTAATCGCCCTCGTTACCACGGTTTGATTTTCGCTTTGCAATGCCTTTTGATATTCATTTTTGGCACATTCAAAATTAGCTATTTCTTCGCAAACCCAACCCAAATTATAAAGAGCTTTAGGATTATCTTTATCCAACATTAACGCCAATCTAAAATAAAATTCGGCGCTGGCAAGTTGATTTTTCTTAAAATTATCTGCCCCCAGTTTATTAACCCGAGTTGCTAAATGGGGCAGGGCAAATTCTTGCCACAAATTACCCACTTTTGGCAGCAACAACCGCGAACCAATTAAACTAAAAAATAACAACCCCACCCACTGCCACTTTAAAGAAGTTAACAAGGAAGTAAAAATACCAGAGAACTTGTCTTTTTTTTCTGGTTCGGTTAAACTCTGGAGGCGTTTTAAAATAAACTTAGTATTTTTCGGTCGCTTCCGAGGATTTTCCTCCATCAAATCGTCGATTAAATTTGCCAAGGATTTAGAAATTTGGGGCGCATTTTTCCTCCAAGTTAATCTGTGATTTTTATTAATAGGAAAATCCAGGGGCGATCGCCCGGTTAACAAATGTACGAAAGTCCGCCCCAAAGCAAAAAAGTCCGAGGGAAAAACCGCCTCTCCCGTCATTTGTTCTGGGGCGGCATATCCCAGGGAACCGATTTGAGTTCCCCCCCATTCTCCTACTCCTACAGTTCCAAAATCAATAGCTGCTAATTGTCCGTTTGGTCTGACGATTATATTAGATGGTTTAATATCCCGATGCAAAATATTTTGACTGTGGATTAAATCTAAAATTTTAACTAATTGTTCCAACCATTCTAAAGCTTCTTCTTCGGAAATAGCCCCATGTTTTTCTATCCAAGTTTCTAAATTTTCCCCCTCGATTTTTTCCATCACCAAACAATGCAAAGTCTGGCGAGGTTTGGCAATATCGACGGTGAAATAACCGTCCGGTTCTATTTTAGGAATGCCCGGATCTCTCAACCACATTAACGCCCTCGCCTCTTGTTTGAACAGGCGAATTAAATCGGGATTGTTGTTAAATTTAAGGACTTTCATTACTTTTAAACTCCCCCAATCTTCCTCCCCCTTACCCCAATCTTCCACCTCAAAAATTTCTGTGGGGTGTCCGGGCAAAGGAGGCCGTAAGGGGTGGATTAAAGAGTAGCGATCGCCTATTAATAAATCCGTTCCGCAACAGCGACACTTTTCTTCTTCTTCGGGGTTTTCCCGATGGGTACATTTGGGATTAATACAGTATTTCATAGATTGTTCATTGTTGATTGTTAATTGTTAATTGTTAATTGCCCCAATCGCGGAGCGCGATTACTACGAACTTGCTTATCGCGCTCCGCGATTACTACGAACTTGCTTTTTCACCCACCAAAAACCCATCCGCACTCGTCCCGTACAATACCGCTGCCAACCGAACTTATTTAATGAACTTAAGAAACTCTTGGATATTGTCTCTGGCATAACCAACTTCTAAAGAAGATTCTGGCAATTTAGCTAAAAACGTTTCTAATTTTCCTATTTGGTTTTGAAAGCTTTTAGGATTTCTCATAAACCGAGACTGCAAGTTATTTTTTACCTGTTCGATAACCGAACGCCCGCCCTTGTTGGTTTGAGTTAGGGGATAATTTTTTAAAGTAGCGATCGCCTCTAAATCCTGTATTTTAATTACCTCCATAATTTCCGTCCCAACCTCCTCGACAACTCGATTAGTAACGTACTTCATTACTACTGGTTGGAGGGTAAATAAAGCTTGACTTTTTTCGATAATTTTTTCGACAAGCGATCGCCTCCCCAAAGAACCCATAGTCGCCAATAATTCTGAACTTGAAACCGGCCACAAAAACTTCTGGGGCAACTCCGCCAAAGCAACCGGTTTTTGTTCTACCGCCAACCAGTACATCAACTCTTTTTCTTCCGCCGATAACCTCTCAAAAGGTTGGTCTAACAAATAGCGAATATCGCCGATAAATAAAGTATTTTTAATAAAGTCCGTAACCTGACCGTTATAAAGGTCTTTTACCGTAGCGGAAATTACTTTTACCGCCAAAGGATTGCCCCCATAACGCATAATTAAATCTTGCCAGTCGCGGTTCCCAGATAAACCCCTTTCCTCCAAAATTTTCTCGCAGATTTCTGGAGAACCAGTTAACTGCAAGCTGCGAACTTTTGCACTTTCTAAAGATGCTAAATCTGTCAGTTTTTCCGAGCTGGCAAAAACCAAACAGCTTTGATGAGATTCCGTCCCTATTCTGCGGAAAAATTCCCCGTATTCTTCAAACTCTTCGGCGTAGTTTCCCGCTAAATCTTCTTTGCTGAGAATGGTTTCTACATCGTCTAAGATTAACAGACATCGCCGCTGTCTTAAAATTGACATTAGTTCGGCAATTTGTCCGTTGAGATTTTCGGGTATTGTTGTTTGGGGAGAGAGGGAATTAATTAAGTCGTTGAGGAAGTTAGTTAGGGGTGGGGCGTGACGCAGCGATCGCCAAATTAACACCTCAAATTCCCATTGAATTTCTCGCCCCAATTTGACGGCAAGGGTAGTTTTTCCTATACCTCCAAATCCTAAAATTGCTATTAGTTTGCTGCCCTCTTCAACTATCCATTTTTGCAGTTGAGTTAATTCTCCACTCCTGCCATAAAACGCCTCCACCGCCGGTGCCCCATCCCAGTCCGGTCCCGAAGGGCCTTCTTGCCCCCCCCTGGGGGGCCGGGGGCCATACTCCCC
>CAZSTZ010000354.1:4262-4705 GCA_964609515.1 uncultured bacterium
CCTTTCCAAGGGGGGCCGGGGGCCATACTCCCCCCTTTCCAAGGGGGGCCGGGGGCCATACTCCCCCCTTTCCAAGGGGGGCCGGGGGGGATCGAACTGCCATTGTTGATATTCGGCCACGAGTAATTGCTGCAACTTGGCCATTTTCCCCGGGCCCTTACCGCCAATGTCAAATTTTTTGTAAACCTCTCCCAGTCGCTTCCTAACTGCTTCTGGTTTGAGGTCGAGTTTGGTAGCGATCGCCGCGATCGACTCCCCCTCCAACAACGCCAGAGACACAACCTCCAACTCGCCCTGGGAGACTTCCCTTTCAGCGGCCAACCTTTGTAAAAAGTCCAGCGGAATCATGGCCATACCTTCGCCCTCTGCCTAAACCACAAATTAATTTTAGCCTATCCTCACTTTTTAGTAAAGCATATTTTCACTTAAGTGATTAAAATTTT
>CAZSTZ010000355.1:0-4701 GCA_964609515.1 uncultured bacterium
GATACCGAGGTCGCTTTTTACAGCCCCATGCAGGGGGAAACCGGAAAAAAACGTTAAGCTAAAAAATATAAGAATACACAGGAGAAACGTTATGCACTCAACAATCCAAAACTCAATGGGCAAAATAACTACAAGTTTAGTCATAACCAATCGTGCGGACCAAGCGATCGCTTCTCGGGGCTTTATGCCTGCGGAGGAGGTGCGCTCCATTGTTTTAAACGATGTTTTGGTAGATACGGGATCGACTACTCTCTGTTTGCCATCCAAGGCGATCGCCGAATTAGGATTGGAGCTTCTTAAGGAAGTGGATGTATTGACTGCCACAGGCATCAGTAAAGCCCGCATTTTTCGGGATGCCACTATTTCTCTACTCGGGCGCGAGGGCACTTTTGAATGTTTGGAACTTCCCGGCGGCAGCGATCCTTTATTAGGAGTAATCCCTTTGGAAACTTTGGGCATCGAGCTCGACCTGCAAAACCAACAGTTAAAAGTGTTGCCTATTAGTCCCAGTCAGACTTATCTCACGATTTTGTAGTATCTCAGAAACCAGGTATGCATGAAAAAAACCGGGTTTCACAGGCCGACTTTCTAGCGCACCATCAATCTATTGTGTTATAACGGAAAGGGAAATCTAACTTTAGGAGAAGTAAGGATGACTCAAGTTACGATTCAACTAGAGCCGGCGATCGCGCATTGGCTCGAACATCGGGCCAGGGAAAACAGCCGCGAAGCAGAAATTAAAGCGATTCTGGAGGCGACTGCCCAAACTAAGGAAAGCGATAAAGCCATAAAAACGGCTGCGGCCTGGGAAAGAATAAATAAAGCGCGGGCTAAGTATGGCGATCGCGTTTTTAGCGACAGCGTAGAACTTTTGCGCGAGAACCGAAATCATGTCTTGTAGGACGCGCACCGCCAACACTGTCAAGGTGCAGCCACGAGAACGAAAAAACGTTGTTCTAGGCTATCTTGAGGGTGTCAACTAAACAGGAGTTAGGGCTTTTTGGGTTGATTTTTACTCAAACACTTTTGCCTCTTGCCAGATGAGCTGTTGCCAGACGAGCTGCCCCTATCAGTAAATCTGTTTGCCACCTTGACAGTGCAGGACGCGCACCGCGCACCATCAAAAGCATCCACCATTACCAACTATCAAAAAAAACAATGTCAAAAGCAAAACGCGATCGCGGTCGGCTCCTATCCGTGTCCGGTCTCAAAAAACTCAACGACGCCATCGAACTTTGGAAACAACATAACAACCTCCGAGGCACTCTGGCAGAACTCGAAGGGGAATCTGGCGTCGGTTCCGATACTATCAGTAAAATCCGCCAAGGTCGCGCCGGGGCCGATGTCAGCAAAATTCAACAGTTGTTTGCTACTTTTAACTTAAAACTGGAAGATTCCGATTATTATTCTGCCAAAGAGGAACGAGAGCAAACAGACGCCACCGAACCCGTAGAAGTGACGCCAGAATTGATGGCAAACGTTAGCGCCAGGGTATTTTTAAGCTATCGCGATCGCAGCCCGGATACGGAGTTGGCGCGGCAGTTTGAAACTGCCCTAACTGCTGCGGGGCATCGGGTGTTTCTGGCGGGCGATCGCATCCGTCTGGGAGATAACTGGTTCCGCAAGGTTAACGAAGAATTGCAAGAATGCGATTATTTGTTGTTGCTGCTGCCGCCCTATTCCGCACAAAGCGAGTTATTGGCCTACCAAGTGCAACTGGCCAAGGAATTGCAGGAGTCGAGGAGCGATCGCAAGCCGATTTTATTGCCCATCCGCGTCGGTTTCCCCCTCAGCGAACCCCTCAACCACGACCTCCGAGGTTATCTATATCGCATCCAACAGCGGGAGTGGCAGTCTCCTGCGGATACCCCAGACTTAATCAAAGAAGTTCTCGCTTTATTAGCATCCGTAGTGCCGCCGCCGGTATTGCTGGAAAACGAAGACGACTGGATCGTGCCGCCGGTAGTAGGCGGCGACGCTGCCGTTCCACCAGTTGCCGCCGAACCGGAATTACCCGGAGGGCAAGTTGACGTCGCATCTCCTTTTTATATAGAACGTCCTCCCATCGAGGAAAGGTGCGAGCAAGCGATATTACAACCTAGCGCTTTAATCAGAATAAAAGCCCCCCGACAAATGGGCAAAACTTCTTTAATGGCTCGCATTTTGCACCGGGCCTCGCAAGAAGGTTATCGCACCGTTGACCTCAGCTTTCAGCTATTAGATAAAGGAGTATTTAGCAACCTGGATAAATTCTTAAAATGGTTTTGCGCCTACGTCGGTCGCGAGTTGCGAGTTCCCAATCAATTAGACGATTATTGGGACGATATTTTCGGCAGCAAAGTTAACTGTAAAGATTACTTCGAGAAATATTTGCTCGCCCAAATTGAGACTCCTTTAGTATTAGGATTAGACGAGATAGACCGAATTTTTGAATACACCGATATTGCCGAAGACTTTTTCGGTTTATTGCGGGCGTGGCACGAGGAATCTAAACGGCGGGCGATTTGGAAAAAACTCCGTTTATTAGTGGTACATTCCACGGAAGTTTACATTCCCATGAATATCAATCAATCCCCTTTTAACGTCGGTTTGCCCGTAGAATTACCGGAGTTTAATGCCGAACAAGTTAAGGATTTGGCGGCGCGACACCATCTAAAATGGTCCCAGAGCGAAGTGGAACAATTAATGGCAATAGTGGGAGGTCATCCTTATTTAGTGCGGGTGGCATTATATCATATTGCCAGGCAAGATTTAAGTTTGGCAGAATTGCAAGAAACTGCTATTGGCGAGGGGGGAATTTATAGCGACCATTTGCGCCGGCATTTATGGAATTTGCAGGAAGCAAAAGAGTTAAAAGCGGCGATGAAAGAGGTAGTTAATGCGGAAAACGGTAAGGTGCAATTAAAAGGAATGTTGGCGTTTAAATTGGATAGTTTGGGTTTGGTGAAATTGGAAGGAAACGAATGCTATGCCCGGTGCGAGTTGTATCGGCAATATTTTCGATTGCATTTGTAATTTTTTTTGGGGAATGGGGAATTGCGAATAAACCAATTGCAAGGGGAAACGCTATAACATGGAAAATTGCGGGGCGATCGCTACTCGGGAGCGTTCTTCTGAATTACTGTTGCGGGTGCGGTTTTGGTCGATAACTTGCCGATCGCCTCTATTATCCCCAAAGAAAAAGCGTATCCCGGCGGACAAGCAAGTTCCTGACTCGATAGAGGCAGAGATTTCGACGCCCGTGCCAGAGGTGGCGGTTCCATAACTGCTTGCAAGCTCTCGCAGTAAACGACGCGGGTAGAATAGTCGGAAGGGGTTCGACGGAAATTAGGCAGAGACAAAGTACCGATATCTGTAGCATCTTGTGGCTGCCAGGAAGCCTGTCGTTTCTCGTCTGCTGCCGAAATCTTCCCGCCCCACAACAGGGCTACATAACCGTAGGTATTTTCTTGACGGGGAATGGCGGCTATCTGAATCCCATGTTCGATAGGTTGAACTATAAAATAATGGGAGTGAATGGGGATGAGTTGGGAAAGTTCGTCTAAAAATTTCCCCGTCTCCAAATAGTTATCGTTTTGAATTTTAGTATAACGAAACAGCGCTTCTACTACATCGAGCTTAGTTTCCCGCAGTAGAGGTCCCTCGGTGGGAGTGGGGGCAGGTTGCCAACTTTGCCAGATTGCGAGGAGTAAAGCAGCGATCGCTCCCCCGCCAACCCACCAAACCAAGGGCTTCTTGCGAACGGGAATCGGTGCATCTAGGGCAGTCAAAGCTTTTCGGGCAGAAGGATAGCGCTTGCTGGCAGCCGGTTCGATGAGGCGATGGAGGACTGTTGCCAATTGTTCGCTAACGGGATTATTTTTCGTCCAGTCGCGCCAAACCCAGTTATTATCGCCATCCACTAAGTCGAAAGGGGAAGCGTTAGCGAGCAAGTGGATGCTGGTTATGCCCAGACTGTAGAGGTCGCTGGTAAATACGGCCTTGCCGCGCAGTTGTTCTGGGGCGACAAATTCGGCGGTACCGATACTTGTGCCGGTCTTTGCCAGGGCGGTACCGGTCAAGATTTTAGTAGCGCCGAAGTCAACGAGAACTAAGCGGCGATGTTGCATCCGCAAGGCTTCGCCAACGCTACTCCGGCGAACGATATTTGAGGGTTTGATGTCGCGGTGGATGAGGTTGCGACTGTGGAGATATTCTAAAATGGGTAAAATTTCCCGAAGCAGTTCGCGAATTTTTGTTTCTGGAAAGGCTCCCGACTCTGCGAGTTCTTGGGCGAGGGTTTGTCCGGGGATGTATTCTTGAACGATATATTGTTGTCCTTCCCACTCGAAGTAGTCGAGGAATTGAGGAATTTGGGGATGGGAGAGCGATCGCAAATTGTCGGCTTCTTTTTTAAATAACTCCCAGGAGTTCTTTCGGTCGTTAGTGGCAGCGGGTAAAAACTGTTTGATGGCATAAGGGGTTTTGTTTGGTGTAGTTTCATCTATACCCAGATAGGTTTTACCGAAACCGCCGGCACCGATTTCGCGCAAGATTTTGTAGCGATCGCTCAGTAGTAGTGTCTGCCCGCATTGTTGGCAGAATTGTTCGGTATCTGGGTTGTGATGGGCGCAGGTGGGGTTAAAACAAATGTTCATGGTGGCTCAATTGGGAATTTACCGCTATTTTGGGTTGTAGTTTTTTTATTATAGCAACGCACTC
>CAZSTZ010000356.1:0-4681 GCA_964609515.1 uncultured bacterium
GGTAAATAACCGTTTTTTATTAAATAGGAGAAATAAACCTGCAACAATTTTTTATCTAGTGGAGGGCAGGTAATTGAAGTACCTGCTAACCCTTCTTTTGTTAAACTAACATCAAACTGCGCTCTGGGATAAAAAATGTTATATTGGGCATTTTTCAGATGCTTTACCAATGCCAATAACTCGTTGTCTCCTTGGGTAGAAGCATAATTTTCTAGTTCGACAAACCACTGCTGGTAATCAATTTCTTCCAAGGAGTAACCTAAAGATGAAACTTCATTCATTAAATCTATCCAGGAAATTGCTTGAGGATTTGATAAATGAAACGTTTTACCTAAAGAGCTTTTCTGCAACGATAAATTAACTATGGCCCCACTAACATAATCCACCGGCGCAATTTCAAAAGCTGTTGACTTAGAAGGATATTTGCCCAAAAGAATGCAGGCTTTTATTAGTACGACTAAAAAGAATCCCAAATTGCTGCTAATTCCCGTTTTACTATCTGCCATGATTCTTCCCGGTCGATAAGTACAAGCAGATAATCCTCTTTGTCGGGCGATTTGGATTAATTTCTCGGCAACTGCTTTAGTTTTTTGATAGCCATTTTTTAGGACAGAAAAATCGGCAATATCTGTTTCTAAAATCCGATTTTTTTCTGAATAAGCAGGAGTAAAAAACACTCCTAAAGAGGAAATATAATTAACAGGCTTAGTTTTAGCAATACCAGCCAAACGCAAAATCTCTTGAGTTGCGAGAACGTTGGTTGCTTTCAATTCTTCATAAGAACTACGAATGTTTACTCCCGCTCCACTATGATAAATAATATCGATTTGAGCAGCTAATCCCTCAAAATATTCTGGAGAAAGACCGAATCGAGGTTGGGATAAATCGCCGATCGCAATAACAATGCGATCGCGAAAAACCTCTTGCCACAACTCGTAAAATTGTAGAGATTTTTGGAGGCGATCGAGTCCTGCCAGGTCATTTTCGCACCGAACCAAACAATAAATTTTAGCAGTTGTTTGCTGGAGCAATTCGTAAAGTAAATAAACTCCTAAAAAACCAGTTCCTCCAGTTAAAAAAATTGACTCGGGAGTTTGCCAATCTTCCGATAAAGAATGGTTATAGCAAATATTAGGTTCTAAAACTGCTTCTGCTTCTAAATCGACGTGCATTTTATAATGATTAAAAATTTGTGGTATTTCAGAAACCAGGTTTTTTTGAAAAACCTGGTTTCTTAATCACATAAACCCGGTTTTTTCATGCATACCGGGTTTCTTTTCGGTATCTGGTGAAACCCGGTTTTTCTAAAAAACCGGGTTTCTTGACTTGAGGTAAAAAAACCGGGTTTCTTGACTTTAGGTAAGCTGTTAAGCATTTAAACTACCTCTTGCCTCTTGCCTCTTGCCTCTTGCCTTCCTTATCTAAATCACCCCCAAAGGCGAAATCTCGTCTGGATCTATACGAACGTCCAACACCGTCGGACCTGGATAGCTACAAATTTCCTCAAAATCGAGCTTCTCCAAATCTTCAGGCCCCTTTATGATGTAACCGCGAGCTCCCACTGCCTTAGCCATCAGACTAAAGTCAACCGCCGGAATAGAAACATCAATAGGAGCCTTTCCTATTTGGCCGTGTCTCTGTCTTACCATCCCATAACATTCGTCATTTAAGATGACAAAAATTACCGGCAATTTTTCCCCAACAGCAACCGTGATTTCTTGTCCGGCCATCAGATAGCAACCATCCCCCGTCAAACAAACAACAGGAGTATTTGGGACAGCCAAGGCCGTACCAATAGAGGCCCCTATTCCCCAAGTCATCGAGGCAAAATGGGCTGCAGTGCGGAAATATTCCGACGGCGACCTAAAAAAGTAATGATAGGCCCAAGCCATAGCATTACAATTATCAGTCAGAAATCTGGTTTCTGGTGGAAAGCGCCGCATCAGTTCGTAAAAAAGACGCTGAGGTTTAATCGGCACCGCATCGCTATAATAGCTTTCTGGGTTTCTGATTTCCAGTTGAGGTGGCACCAACCCATCTCGTTCCTGTTTAGGGTTTTTATCTTTATACTCTTTAGCAGTTCCCTCCAAATTTATGACCCCATCATCCAGCGTTATTTTCAAACGTTTAATTAATTGCTCGAATACAGTTTTAATATTACCGTAAACGTGCAACCGTGCCATCGGAGAACGACGAAAGTAAGTATTGACATGATGAATGTGTACTAATTTTTCGTTGAGTACGCTGTCGTCCCAGTTAGAAGTCGCCCATATATTTAAGGTACTGCCAACAGCTAGTATTAAATCCACCGATTCATCGTCCAAAGCTTCGCGGGCTGTTGTATGGGTCGCAAAAGCAAAGAGTCCTTTATACAGCGGATGGTATGGTTCCCCCCAAGATTTACCCGATGGAGTAGTTATAAATGACGCGCCGATTAATTCTGCGAAAGCTAGAATCTCTTGAGAAGCACCCCTACAATCTTGGTCTAACAGCAATAATACCTTTTTCCCCTCCATCAAGGTTTTGCATAGCATATTACATAGTTCTTCCAGTGCCGCTAAATCTACATAAGATAAAGGTTGAGCTAATCTTTTGGCTAAATTAGGGTAGCTAATTTTTGCCGGCGCTGGAGAACGAAGAATATCAACAGGTATATTAAGATGTGCCGGACCTTGGGGAGAATGTAGAGTAGCTGTTAAAGCTGAAGTCAGATGGTGTTCTAATTGATTTGGGTGAGTAACAATTGTGTTGTAACGGGTGCAAGTGTCAAACATCGCCGTTACATCTAGCACGGTGGGAGAAGATTCTTGAACCGCATCGAGTCCAAATGTTCTTACTGGTGTTTGTGCCGTAATTACCAGTAAAGGAATATGCTCCGCATAAGCAGACGCTACACCGGTGATGAGATTTGTCGCACCCGGACCGGTCGTAGCAAAGCATACTCCAATTTTACCCGTTTCGCGAGCATAACCATCAGCCATGAAAGCCGCTCCCGTTTCGTGGCGACTCAAGATACAGCGAGGACCGCCCCTTTTTTTACTGCGTTCTAAAGCTTCCAGCAAGGCAGAAATATGCCCGCCGGGAACGCCAAAAACATATTCGATTCCCAATAGTTCTAGGTAATCGACAATTACATCGCCGAGGTGTCTGGGTTGGCTGTCGTTTTCTGGGATATTTGCTAAGTTCATTGTTAATTGTTAATGGTTAATGGCTAATTGCCATTAGCCATTAATTCTAAGTCGATTAATTTGAGGATCGGAAGTAAGTTTCGGGAAACTTTTCTGTAATCATCATTACTGGTTCGCCTTTAATAAATACGCGATAAGTCCTAGACAGCATCTTGTCTTCTTTTTCGATGAAAAAGTATTCCGCCAATTTCCCAGCAGGCTCTTTACCCGTGTCAACTATTTCTTTAAAGGTTTCAACTTTATATTGCAGCCACAGCTTGCCGATGCCAATCTTAGAATTTAGTAAAGCATCTTGAAATCTTTCCTCAAGTCTTTCTGGCACAATAACCGATTCTGCATAGAGGCGATTTTTTCGACTAATTTTCCCTTGTAGTAAAATTTTTCTTTCTATTACTTCAGTTCCTCTCGGTAATTCTAATACGGGAATTTCTTTAACGGTAGAAACTAAACCTTCAGCTAATTTTACTACATTAATATTTTCCAAAAAATAGGCTTCCAACATTTCTGTTACCGTCCCATCTGTTGTCAGCAAAATTCTTTGGAAAGTGCTGAGACTTGAGGGCTCTATATGACTCCTTTTTAAGGATTCATCTAAATCCGCCCTCATTAAGTTGTAGTTGGGTTCTGCTTGTATTTGTCGTTGTTTTGCCTGCATTTTTATTACCACCTTAGTTTAACTCATTCAATTGTTGAAAATAACCCGGTTTATAGCCATCAAAATTATAGCCAAATAATTCGATGTCTTCTTGAAAATTGTCTGCTACCATTTTTTTGGTTTTTTCGTTATAAAATAACCTGTAGTCTCTGTTTCCCGAACTGTTTACATGAGGCAGAACTGCATCGAGCTTTAGAAATTGGCAGACCGACTGGAAGTCTTTAGCTAAAGTCTCATATCTGCCTACCAAGTCAACTATTATTTTACCTTCTCTGTCGGTAATAATATCCTTTTGTAATTTAGTCGCTCCCTTGGGAAAGGGATTTTTGGTATTAATTACCCAGTCTAAATATTCCTCAAATCCCGACATCGACTTAACCAGTTCGTATCTGATATGGGTTGGTTCTTTGAGGATAAAATGATAATAGGATACTTGCCAATCCCACGGATTTCTGACAAAGGCAAATTTATAAAAGTTGTTATAAACTTCTTCTGGCAGTTCTTTTTTGGCATCTCTAGCTTTGGCGTGCCAGACAGAAGATTGCCACATTTCATACATGGGGTTAGGTTTTTCTCCTAACATTTTCGGCGGGCGAACTATTTTGAATTTTTCTGGTTCTGTTGCATATTCTTTTAGGGCTTCTTTAATGCTAGAACCAGCCGCTTTGGTAACGTGAAAGAAAATAAATTTGTGACTGTAGGATATTAGCATTAATTTGCTTTTAGAAGTCTTAGTTGTCAGGTGCGCATCGCGCACCCAACTGCTATTTTAATCGAGTCAACGCGATTACTACGAACTGAATCGCTGAAGCGATTACTACGAACTGAATCGCTGAAG
>CAZSTZ010000357.1:0-4640 GCA_964609515.1 uncultured bacterium
ATCCTTATCAAAAAAATTGCGGGTTTTTTCTGGCAAGCTAGAGGATGTTAATAACTGTAATAAAAATAGAAGTTACAATTATCCAGGGTGCCTGTCGATATCAATTTTAAGCGATACTAGAACAGGCATAAAATGATAGAAAAAAACGGTTCGTATAACGGTTTAGTTCGGCAAAACTCCAAAGCGGCAAAGCCCCACTATAATTTGGGTAAACTATTAGAAAAAAAGGGAGAAGTTGATGAGGCGATCGCTTCTTATCAACAAGCGATCGAGCGCGATCCTTCTTCAATTGAATTTTACCATAATTTAGCGAATCTACTCATCAAACAAGGTTCCTACAAAGAGGCTCTTAAAGTTTATCAAAAAGCTATTAAATTTAATCCTGAGACTTTAGATTTGTATCACAAAATTGGCGAGGTTTTCCTCAAAAACGGAGACATAGATAAAGCGATCGCTGTCTATGAAAAATCCATAGAAATAGAACCAAATGTCTCTTGGTCTTACAATAATTTAGGCGACGCTTTAGCCAAGCAAGAAAAATGGGAACGCGCTATTGAAGCTTACCGCCAAGCTATCGAATTAAAGCCAGATTTCTTTTGGTCTTATCACAATTTAGCTGAAGCCTTGTTTAAACTGGAAAAGTGGCAGGAATCTATAGCAGCTTACCGGGAGGCTATTAAATTAAATCCCGACGTTATTAGTTCCTACGAAAACTTGGCCACTGCTTTAGTTAAAACAGAAAATTGGGCAGAAGCAGCAGATATTTACAAAAAAGCGATCGCTCTCAAACCCGATGCTTTTTGGTATCATAAAAATTTAGGCGATGCCCTTTTAAAACAGCAAAAATGGGAAGAAGCGATTGTCGCTTACAGTCAAGTAATCGAATTAAAACCAGATTTAATTTGGTCTTACGAAAATTTAGGATTGGCTCAACTAAAAGCTAAAAAATGGGCGGACGCTGAGGCTACCTACAAACAGGCGATCGCTCAAAACTCAGAAGTATTTTGGTATCATAAAAACTTAGGGGATGCCCTTTTAAAACAGGATAAAAACGAGGAAGCAATTCTCGCTTACCGTCGAGCAATTAAAATCGACTCGGAACGGGACGAGTCTTACCATAAATTAGGAGAGGCGCTAGCTAAAAAAGGAGAAATAAGCGAAGCTATTTTTTGCTATAAAAAGGCCCTACAACTCAATCCTAATTCCCTTTGGGTTTATGTGAAATTAGCTGATGCTTTGGCAAGAGTTGGGGAGTGGCAAGAAGCGATCGCCTCCTACAAAAAAGCGATCGATATCGAACCCGATCTTCACGTCGCCATCTACAATAGATTGGCCGATGCCCTACAGGCAGAAAATACTACTGCCACGGCGATCGAACCAGAAATTATTATCCCTCCATCAGTAACAAAAACTCCCGGTAAATGGCCTTATATTGCCCCCAAAAATCGTAACTGGCCGAAAACTTTACCCGACGGCAGTCCGTGGCCGAAAATATCTATCGTTACGCCTTCCTACAATCAAGGAAAGTTCGTCGAAGAAACGATTTTATCGATTATCAATCAAAACTATCCTAACGTCGAACATATATTAATAGATGGCGGTTCCACCGACGAAACTATGACCGTAGTCGATCGCTATCGAGAACATTTTAGTTACGCCGTCAGCGAACCCGATAACGGACAAAGTAACGCTCTCAATAAAGGATTGAGTCGCGCCACTGGAGATATCTTAACCTGGGTAAACAGCGACGATCGCCTCGCCCCCGGTGCCTTGTACGCGATCGCCCTCGCATTTCACACCAGCAAAGCAGATATCGTCGCCGGCGTCTGTCAAGTATTTGAAAACGATATCCAGGTTGACGCACATATCACATCTTGTCCTAACGGTGCTTTGCCCTTAGAAGACATTTTGGATATCGAAAACAGTTGGCTGAGTGGGAAATTTTTCTATCAGCCAGAAGTCATGTTTAGCCGTAAAATATGGGAGCGAGCTGGCAGTTCGATAAACGAATCTTTGTACTATAGCATGGATTACGAAATGTGGGCGAGATTTGCCGCTGCCGGAGCCAACCTTCATGTTATCGGCGTTCCTACAGCTCAATATCGGATGCATCCCGAACAAAAAACTAGCACTACCGACAAATATACTCCCGAACTGACTAAAGCGCGAGATGCCCTGCGAGTGCAGTTAAATTGTCCCGCCCCGGAAGAGAGAGCGATAAAACCGAAACGCAATAGCCTTAGAGTGGTATTTTTCAACGATATCGGCTTCTTGGGAGGAGCGGGCATCGCTCACAAGCGTATAGCTCAAGCATTTACTTTAGCGGGACATCAAGTAATTCCCATTGCAGCTAGAGCGGAATGGTCTTTCGCTCCAGCAGACATATCGGTAACGGATGTCTATAACTTAATTGCCAGCGTAGAACCCGATTTAGTAGTGGTAGGAAACGTTCATAATATCAAGCAGAATCTTGAGATTTTGGAGATGTTAACCTCCAACTTTTTAACTATTTTTGTCATGCACGATCGCTGGTTGCTAACGGGGCGGTGTGCCTATACTGGTAGTTGCGAAAAATACATGAGTTTATGCGATGGCGGCTGTCCTACTCAACAAGAATACCCCAGTTTAATTGGTGGCGAAATAACTGATGCTTTTAATAAAAAACATCAGATTTTAAGAGAGTCGGAAAATTTAATCGTAGTGGGTAATAGTAACTCCACTATTAATTGGGCTCGCTATGCTTTTCTCAATCATTTACCTCGCCAACAATTTTTAAATTTAGACAGTCGCTTTCACGGCATTTATTACGGTCTGGATCTGGAAATATTTTATCCTCGGGATAAAGCTTTGTGCCGAGAAAAACTCGGTTTACCGCAGGATAAATTTATTATTATTAGCGGCTGTCAGTCTATGAAAGATACGCGAAAAGGAGCCAAACATTTGATTGAGGCATTAGAGATTGCCGCCTTGGAAAATGCGATGCTCGTGGGGTTTGGTTATAGTCTCGATTCTGAAGGTAAATTCGAGCTTTATCAAACTGGTTTTATTGACGATCCTTCAGTTTTAGCTCTTTATTATAGCGCTGCCGATTTATTTGTCGGACCTAGCTTAGAGGAGGCATTCGGTCAGACATTTATTGAGGCGGCAGCTTGCGGTACTCCTGCTGTTGGTTATCGAGTTGGAGGGGTACAAGAAGCAATTTACGATGGAGTTTCCGGTCGTTTAGTGGATACAAAAAATCCAGAAGCTTTAGCGCAAATAATTACGGAATTGTATTACGATCGCCAACAATTATCGGAGTTAACTGCTACGGCCCCCATTTATGTTGCTAATACCTTCTCTTTGGAAGCTAGCTATTTAAAATTTATGGCAGCTATTCAAGAAGTTAATTGGCAGGAAAAATTGCAACTCAATCCTGCTACTAAGTTCGGCGTTAAAAAGCCCAAAATTGCCGAACCTATTTACATCGATAAAACTGCTAAAAAATCTCTGGTTCGAGATATTTGGCAGGGAGAAGATTTGCAATTTGCTATTTTGCGAGGCTTCGACCATTTAGAAAAACCAAATCGGGAGCTCGGCATTTCTACTTCTAGTCGATGGACGATTTGGCCGGAAAGTAGGTTTGTCATTACTACAGATAAACTGAAAAAAGGTCAACTCAAAATTTCCGGTCGAAATGTGTGCGGCGAACAGGTAATTAAAGTTTATGGCGAGGACGAATTGTTGTTAGAAGAGCCGGTGTTAAATACGGCAATTAGTCAGTCTAATACTTTTACCGTTCCTGTTGAGTTACAGCCTGGTTCTAATTATTTTTCTTTAAAAACTGAGAAGTATTTAATAGATGGAGCTAACAGACATTTGGCTTTGTTAATCGAGAGCGTTGTTTTTGAAGAAGATGGAGCTTCTAATAATTGTGAAGGGAAGGTAAAGCAAGATATTTTAATGAGCGATCGCTTGAATGGTTGGGGTTGGTTTCCTTCCGAGTTTTTTGGCGATAAACCTGTGCGTTGGCTGGAAAAAAAAGGAGGAATTATTGCCGAAGTTGCTGTCGAAAATGCAGCTAAAATAGAAGTTAATGTTTTAGCTGCTGTTGAAGCGGAATTTTTAGGTGATTTGACAGTAAAAATTAACGATCGCTCCCTTGAAGGAGAGGTTAAACAACAGTCGGATAGCTTATGGGTTTTTGAAGGAATTATTCCTACTGGTACGGTAGTTAGAGGGGAAACTTGTTTGATAATGCTGGAAACATCGGGGGTTCGGCAGTTAGGAGAAAATGACCCCAGATTTGCTAGTTTGCTGGTAGAAAAAGTAGTTTTGAAACCTTTTGAAGAGGAAAAGGTTTTTAAAAATAAAGCGATTTTGATGGACGATGATTTGCAGGGTTACGGTTGGTTTCCAGCAGAATTTTTTCAGGAAAATTGGGTCCGGTGGATGGAAAAAATTGGTACGATTATTACTGAGATTCCTGTAGTTAAAGCCCTTGAAATTCAAATAGAAGGTTTGTTAGCTACGAAGCCAGATTTTGTCGAAGGAATGACCGTTAAAGTGGGCGATATCTTGGTAGAAAATGCGACTATTAAACGGGAAAGCGAAATTTCGTGGACGTTTAATGGTGTTATTCCTGCTGGGGCGATCGCTCC
>CAZSTZ010000358.1:0-4585 GCA_964609515.1 uncultured bacterium
CCCAAACCTGAATTTGATTATCCTCGCCGACGCCGATGAGAGTCTCGCTATCGGGAGAAAAGACGATCGCCCCCTTCCCTTCCATCGCTTTCAACTTCCGACCGGTGGCGAGATCCCAAAGGATAATCGTTCCGTCTTCGCTGCTGCTGGCAAATAGTTTGCCGTCGGGACTTATTACTATAGCTTCGACTTCCCCCTCGTGTCCGTTTAAAGTATGGCGAATTTCCCCCGCCTCCAGGTTCCAAACAAAAATTCTGTTGCTTTCCGAGATGGCGTGAACCAGAGTTTCCCCGTCCTCGGTGAGAGCGATCGCCGTTACGCCTTCTTTGGAACTCGGTATGGCGATATTCCTCAGCAGTTGCCCCGCCGGAACGTCCCACAAACGGATCGCCGATCGCCCGCCCCCCGTTGCCGCCAAGTTGCCGTTGCGGGCGAAGGCGATGGGACCGATGCCGTTGAGAGAATAGAGCGATCGCCCCCGCCAGACATCCCATACCTGGAGAGAACGTTCGGTGGCAGAACTCAATAGTTTGTTGCCGCGATCGCTAAATCCCACCGCCGTCACCCATCCCGCGTCGGCGAGGGTATCTAATAATTCCCCGGTCTCCACGTCCCAAAAACGGATCGTCCCGTCGCCGCTACCGCTTGCCACCGCCTCCCCGTCGGGAGAAATTGCCAAAGTTCGCACGTCTCCCCCATGACCGGACATGGTGCGCAACAGTTTACCCGTTTCTACCTCCCAGAGTTTAATCTCCTTACCGCTGCTGCTGGCTAAGATTTCTCCATCCGTACTAATAGCTAACGATAGTACGGAGCTATTTTCCCCGTTTGAGAGAGAGCGTACTAACCGAGGGGCGATCGTAGAACGAACATCTTGCCCGTTCTCCCGGACAGGTTCGGTAACGGTTGTTTCTTCCCCGCCATTCCCTAACAGCTCCCTGATGTCCATCGGTGAGTTTTCTTCTTCCGTAGAACGGGCATCTTGCCGGTTCTCCCGGGCAGTTACTGTCGTTTCTTCTTCCTCCGTAGAACGGGCATCTTGCCGGTTCTCTTCCTCTGGTTCGTCTAAAACAATAGTAGTAGTGTCTCGCGTTTCAGTATTAGGAGAAACCTCTGACCTTTCCTCTTCGTTAGTTTCTGAAACTGTCTCCTCTACCTCTTCAGAGGGGGCATTTTCCTCCGAGTTAGTTTCCGATGCTGTCTCCTCGTTTATCTGACCTCCGGCAGTCTCTTCTTCTGAGGAATTTTCAACCTGGTTAGTTGCAGAATTATTAATAGGAGAATTTCGGGAATTGATTCTCTTCTTTAATTCTTCTTGGAGATTTTCAAGGGGGTTAGTTTCCGAAACATTAGAATTATTAAGAGGAGGATTTTCTGAGGTTGCCTCTGTTGTTTCTCCCTCCGGTCGAGGTTGATTTTGCCCAGAAATTGCCGTAGGAATTGGCGGTCTTGGCGGAGGGTTAATGCCGTCATTTTTGCTATAACCGTTTGCCAGAAGAAATTGCCGAACGCTGGCAAAATAAGCTTCGCGATCGCTTCCTTGATAAAGCTTTTCTACCAACTTCCAAACAGTGTCTTCGCTGCCAATAATGTATTTATTGGCGATGTAAGAAGCCAAGATTCCTTTAATTTCCTCATTAGCTGCAATTCGTCGGTTCAACTCTTGCCAAAGTTCCGAAGCCCGGGTATTAACTTCGATGGGAAATTCTTTAGTAACTTCCATCATTTTACCCCGGCGATATTCCCAGATTCGCAAAGGCAAAAAATCATCTCCTTTATAACTAGCAAAAGCATTAGCAAATCTTCCATCCACCCCTTGAAATTCTGGGATTTTATTCTCATCTAAATCGGTCAATTCGTAATCAAAATCGCCCCAATAATGTTCTACTTTTTGATAGCTAGTTTCCGTCCCTTCGACAGCAGTATCGAAAATAAAAGAATAAGAGCCTTTTGGCATACTGCTATTAGTAACAGCTACATCTATCAGCACTTCTAACTCTTTATCTCCATCTAAATCCTGCAACTTTAAATTTGATAAAATGCCCGTAGCTACCCCTGCATTTTCTTGTTTAAACAGCATTTCTTCGACAATAGTTTCACCGTCGCGAACTATTTTTAACCGGAAATTTTTACCCTCTTCCGAATCGTTATTTTTTTCGTAAGCAACCTCGGCCAATACGTTCCCAACTCGCACGGTTTTAACAGCATTATAATTAGGTGTTGGCTCTGGAGGAGAAGCAGGAGAAGTTTCGCGAGCAATAGGAGAAGGTAAGCCGCCAACTTTAGCGATATATTCAGAAGGAACGTTGCTAATAATTACCTCGTTAGTTCCCGCAGGATTTGCCAAAGCTTGACAGAGAAAACCTGCCACTTCTGCCCGAGTAGCTTTGCGAGTGGGGGCGAGGTTTTTAACCTCGGGATAATTAACAACTATTCCCCGTTCCGTAGCAGCAGCGATCGCCTCTTTTGCCTCATCAGGAATTTGGGCTGCATCGTCAAAAATACCGCCTAAATTTTCTACTTCTAAATCTTTTGCTTGATACTTCAATCCTCGAACTAAAGACATTAAAACTTCCGCCCGACTTATCTCCAAAATCGGATTAAAATTTCTAGCAATATAACCCGACATAAAACCGGTTCGATAAGCTTTTTGGATGGCTTCGGCTGCCCAAAAATCTGTAGGAACATCGACAAACTCTATTTCTTCGCGCACCAATTCGACATTAGGAAAAGCCCGGGCGATCGTTGCCGCAAATTGCGCCCTCGTCATCGGCAAATTGGGGCGAAATGTTTGGTCTTCATAATAACCAGAAATAATCTCTTTTTCGATTAACTGTTGGATGCAATCTTTCGCCCAATTATCTTGGATATCTTCAAAGACAGTTTGCGCCCCTGCCGGTCTAATTTTTTGATTAATTAACCATCCAGGGGCGATGGTAGTATTGACTGCCACCATCAAAGCAAATATGGGATGCCATTTTTGGATTTTCACGATCGCTCTTCCTCCCTTGCCGGGTTTAATGGGTTTATCGGACTTGTAGCCGCTTAGGGCTGACAACCTCTAATTGTAGCTAAGGGCTTCAAATTTGGCTATGGTTGCTAATTGTCAATTGTCAATTGTCAATCGTTAGTTGCCCGTCCCCTACATTGGGTTGTCAAATTCCCTATTACCTATTACCTATTACCTATTACCTAACTCTTAATTTCCAAATTACCCATCATCCCCAAATCCTCGTGGTCTAAAATGTGACAGTGGTAAACAGTTTTCCCCGCAAAATCCCGAAATGGAACTCGAACCCTCACCGTTTCGCCAGTTTTAACTAAAATCGTATCTTTCCAAGCTCTCTCTGGGGTAACAGGCAAGATGCCTGTTCTACTGATTACCTGGAAAGGATCGAGGTGCAAATGGAAAGGATGATCCATCACTCCATTATTGGTTAACTCCCAATCTTCCACCTCGTTTAACTGTACCGAAGTATCCACTCGGTCATGCTCGAACATCTGACCGTTAATCAAAAAAACCATGCCCATACCGGGTGACATGCCGTGGTTTAACAGAAAAGAACGCACCCTCTTCGGTTCCGGTAACTTTTCTACCGACAAGAGTTTTTCCGGCAAAGGAAGAGGACTTGAAGCGCGATCGCTATAGGTCAAAGTCGCTAAAACCCCCGAAGAAGAACCTCTACCAGTTCTACCGCCCATCATGCCGCCACCCATCATGCCGCCGCCCATCATCATGCCGCCGCGATCGTAAGGCAAATTCAACAAGCGATATTGCCCCGGTTCCCTATCCCCGCGCACTAACACTTCCACTCGTTCTCCCGGCGTCAGCAGTATTTCCTTAAGTTCCACAGGTCGTTCCACAGCACCGCCATCGGTGGCGATAAGATAAAAAGGATGCTCTTCCAAACTCAAACGATAGAAGCGAGAAACCGAAGCATTTAACAACCGCAAGCGCAACAACCCGCCGGCCCGAACCGACAAACTCGGGTTAACTCCACCATTGACAGTAACAAGACTGCCCTCCCTGCCAGTCATTCTCTCCATTGGGTTTGGAGTTACGAGGTCGCCACCCCTTGTCAATTCAAAATCTTGTAAAACCAGAAATTGTTCTTTAGCTGCAGCTACTTCTGGGAGCTCGTCTAACTCGCCGCGCACTACCAATAAACCCGCCAAACCCCCAGATACCTGCTCGGCGACCAAACCGTGCAAGTGAGGATGATACCAGAAAGTACCCGCCGGATGATTTTTAGGAATGGCGAACTCGTAATTAAAAGTTTCTCCAGAAGGAACTTTGAGGAAAACATTATCGGCAGTGCCAGTGGGGGAAATGTGGAGCCCGTGGTAGTGGAGGTTAGTCGGTTGGGGCAGGTTATTGGTAAAGCGGATGCGAACCGTATCTCCAGGTCGCGCCTCCAGCAGGGGGCCGGGGACTCGTCCGTTGTAATTGAGCAGATTCGCCTGTTGGTCCGCCAGGGACGCGGGGCCATAGTTGGCCCCCAAGGAAATGTCCAAAAGGCCATCTTTACTGGCATAGCTTTCTGGGGCGACCAATTGGGCCTGAGACTGGCCAAAGGCGCATCTA
>CAZSTZ010000359.1:0-4530 GCA_964609515.1 uncultured bacterium
TTTGGACATCCCCCATCAAGGCTCCTGGAAAAAGTCCGCAATTGCGCACAAAATTTGGACATCACTCATTAAAGCCCTGGAAAAAGTGCGCCAATGGCGCACAAAATTTGAAAAATTAACCCATTCCCCATTCCCCATTCCCCATTCCCCATTCTCAATGTTAAAATTTGCCAGATAATCCCAGGCAAAACAGGACATTACTTTATGGTTAAATCGCTTACAGGCAAAATATTTGTTGTCGATGACAATATTGATACAGACCAAATTATTCCCGCCGAATATCTGACCTTAGTTCCCTCCAAACCCGATGAATACGAGAAACTAGGCAGCTACGCTTTAATTGGATTGCCCGATCGCTACGGCAAATTCATCGCTCCAGGAGAAATGAAAACCGCCTATCCTATTATTATTGGCGGAGAAAACTTTGGTTGCGGTTCCTCCAGAGAACACGCCCCCATCGCTTTAGGTGCCTCTGGAGTTAAGGCAGTCATCGCTCAATCTTATGCCCGCATTTTCTTTAGAAACTGTTCGGCCACTGGGGAGTTGTATCCCTGGGAGTGTGGCGATCGCCTCTGCGACATTCTCAAAACTGGGCAGGAAGTTACCATTGATTTTGAAAAAAATCTTTTAACCGAGCATTCCCAGAACAAAACCTATCAGCTTAAATCCCTGGGAGAAGTCAGGCCAGTAATTGATGCGGGCGGTCTTTTTGCTTATGCTCGTCAAACTGGGATGATTCCCAGTGTGAAGGGGTGAACTCCAACTCGAACTATTAAAGATGGTCACACCCCGTAGAGAGCGGGTCAAGTATTCTCAGAAACCCGGTTTTTTGGTATTTGGTGAAACCCGGTAATTCTGGTAAAACCGGGTTTCTTGACGGACTACAAGAAGCCATTCCATACTTTAATAGGCATGAAAACAACCCTAGATTGCAGTCGCGCAGAATCTCTAATCAATTAAGAACTGGTGGCTTGATTTTTTGGGATTCCCTAAAGCTAGATTTCCCATTAAATAATCCTACTATGCTTGCTATGCTACGCTTTGAAGTGCGAAGTGTGGGCGAGAAAGTAATTTTTTGAAGCAGAATTCAGGAGGTTTTGCAGTGGCTCAATGTCCGATATGCGACACAGAATATGAAAAACAGCTCGATTGCTGTTCGACTTGCGGTTGGGATTTGACTCCCTATCCAGTAATTTTTCCCGACCAGTTGCCAGATGCTTTTTTTAAAAAGGAACAGGCTAAAATTGCTTGGGCGAGGAAATTGTGGGTGGCAACTAAATCAAAATTAGAGCAATTTGAGGAAGAGCGATCGCTTTCTAAATCTGAGTTATCTCGACTAGAATGCCAGTTAGAAAAAACTTACTCCCAGTTATCGGAGACTCAGTTAAAAATTGAAGGACTGGAGGAAGAAAGGATGCAACTTTTGTCTAGAATAGAAGAGTTAAATGAAGAGCGATCGCTTTCTAAATCGGAGTTGTCTCAATTAGAATCTCAGTTAGAACAAACTTACTCCCAGTTATCGGAGGCCCAGTTAAAAATCGAACGATTGGAAGGAGACAGGATGCAAATTTTGTCTCAAGTAGAACGGTTGAATCAAGAGCGATCGCAATTGCAAGCTCGGGTATCTCAAATGGAAGGGGAATTAGAAGTTTCTAAGAACCAATGTACCCAATTGCAAACTGAGTTGAAAGGGGTTAACGATAATTATTCTAAGCTGCAAAATGAGTTATCGAAAACCCAAGAAGAATTATCGAAGTTACAGTCGCAACCGCCAACGCCTAAGGATTATTGGGATTGGGATTAATCCAGGTTTTTACAGATATTGGGATGTTGCTACGATTAGAGTTGACTAGAATTAATTTCAATCTTTTCTCCACTCAAATAAATATAACCATCATTGGCACTCAATTCTCGACCGAGTATCCCAATCATTTCCTCAGTACTCTTAAGTTGATTCTGCGCTCGTGTTAAACTTTCCTCAAGCCTTCTAATTTTACGTCCATTAAAAATTCTCATATTACTATTCTCTAGCTCTTCAAGTCGATCCTCAATTTCCGTAGCTTTATCTTCTTGCGATTGCTTAAGTTCTATGAGGACGCAAAATAGTGCAAAAACTACCGGAATATGAAGATTGAATGGCTCAATTTCTCCACTGTTAATGTCTTTAGCAAGCTGCTTGCCCAAACTGGTCGGACAAATCATTACTAACCAACCGGAGTCTTCGGCAAACAAAGGGGAAAACATTTTTTTAACATCTTCTATTAATTCTATCTTTGGTCTATTAAGACAGCAGTCATACTTAGTAACGATAATTACAATGGGAAAATCTTCTCGTTTCTCTGGTCCGATTTTATTACCCAAACCCCCAAGATAATTACCCATGAGGTTAGCTTTAGTTTGGGTCAAAATCGTTGCTATGTTAGCATTAGTAACTGGATTAGTCAAATGTTGGCCCGATATGCACAAAAATAAACAGGAAGATTGGAGGATGTAATTTCTAAGTATCTGAACGTCGGTTTGATTAGACAGATCGAACATCGCACCACCACGATAATCTAGCCATTCAAAATCTCTCAAAGGATTGTATCCGTAGCACAATTGAAAGTTGTAGGTTTGAGCTTCGTTAGTCATTGGAGGCCAACGATCTTCTGTGCCTTTTTCATTAACAATTGTTGACCATAAACCAGTTAATTTGATACCTTCATCTTCGTTGATGGCTTTCAAACTGAATCCGCCTTGAGCTTGCATAGCCGCATACATTCCAAGCATATAGCAGGTTTTGCCTGAAGTTGTATCCCCCAGCATTAAAATTTGGATTTTCTCAGACATGACACCCTCCTCAAGTCAACTAAAACAAATTACTAGGTAATGCTTTATCAAAAAATAGGATCGGTTTTCGGTATATATTTAGAAGGCTTACCCAAGCGGATGATGAAAATTTCGGTCTTCGTATCTTGAGTTTTTTACTATTTTTTGTAAGTTAGGCGAGTCGTTTTGAGCTTGAGAAGTTTTTTGATTTATGATTTTGTTGCTCCACCAACATTCCTAAATAAAAACCCGTAATTCCACTTATAACTATCGCCATAATCCATCTTCGCCAAATAATTGTTGCCAGCAATCCTGTCAAACACAGCAAAGAAATGAAGCTAACTTTTTTATTTATTCTATTTAAAAAAGTTGTTTTTTTATAGAATGGGGTTGTGAGGGCTAGGCTGCTGCTATCTACTTGATTGAGCGGTTTTTGTGGCATTTGCCTCCATCGTTGTTCGAATTTTTGGGTGTCTAAACTTGTGGCATTTAAAAATGGCCCTTCTAAAACATCTTTTTGTTGAGCCAGCCCCAAGCAAAAGGATATAGATTCATCTGGTAAATGAAGAAATTGAGAAGCATTTTTCCACAATTTATCTCTATTCTCTTTTAAATCAGACCAAATAAAAGCTCGATGCTCATTTTTGTTAATAGAGTTCCCAAAAGTTGAAATACTGGTCAAATCGATAGAATTGCTTGATTCGACAGCGATATCAAAATTTAACGATTTATTGTATTTATGTGTGCGCACATCTTTTTTGTTTAGCTGGTAGTCTTTCATGTTCCATAGAGACTTTAAACATTCCAAAGGCTGCTTAAAAAAATCAATCCTGTTGCAACAAGAGGAAACGTCCCACCAGATCAAATCCGAATCTACTTTAGTTACATAGCCAACAAAAATGTAGAGCGGTCGTCCAGAGGAATCTTTAGTCATCTGCTCGTACTCTCTGTCGGAGCCAACCAATTCTCTAACCATACAAGTCACGCCGATGACGCAGTGCTGACGATTTTTGAATAGACACCAACGGGGATTGTTTTTTAAATCTTCTGGAGAGCGTGTAGTTGTATTAATATGCTTGGATGCCCACTCCAGAGCTTCTGGGGTAAAATCCTCTGGGATGGCCAGAAAACGAAAATCAGCTTCGTAGGTTCTACCGTAAACTATTACAGACCACAGTGCCATAAACTTTTACCTCATTGCTAAAATAAATCCTACCGGGTTGCCTGTCCAAAGCAGGTCATAACCGCCCATTAAGCGCCATTATTGATGCCTAAAAGAATCGCCAATCTTTAGGGCCTTTTTGGGGCAAGAAACCTTTCTAGCGGGCCAACTACGAAAGAAGAATCCCTAAGAAAAAGCACCCAAATAGGGGACGCCAATAAACGTTATTCTATAATACTCAACAGTTCGGACAGCTTTTGACTAAACCTCTAAAACCTGCGGAAAGCGCAATACTAACCGGGGGTCTGTTTGACACTAAGCGGTCTAATTATACATTGATTGTAATTACTAAATCTGGGGAATCAGCGTTAAAATTATTTATTGGCTTGTCTCAATACTACATTTGTATTACAATAACAAAAAAAAGCGCGTTTTAGGAGCAGACTAACCATGACAAATAGCCCTCAACGTCGCCCTACTCGGAGAAACAATCCCCGAGAAGAACGGGACATAACCTTGATGTTCGTACTAACATTTTTTAATCTTGGAAGTGGCGCGAC
>CAZSTZ010000360.1:0-4470 GCA_964609515.1 uncultured bacterium
AAAATACACAAACTCTGAGTTTTAAGTAAAACCTTAAGATGGTGAGTTTTTAAAAAATTTTGATAAGGAATTATGCCAATTTCCACCCCCGCACAAAAAGGATATTTAAGCTTAAGCAATCTTTGAGTCGAAGCCGTCCATTTATCCTCCTCGTCTGCTAATTCTTCATAAATAATAGCGAAACTATCCAGGTCAGAAATACCCGCGAAGGCGCAACCTCTGGCAACGGAACCGCGAATGTAAAGACTATGTAAATTATCGCCGAAATATTCCCGGCAAAGTTCCTTTAAATCCTCGACTAAATCCAACCAAAGAGGCTGCAAGCGATCGCTCCTACAAGGATTAACAATCCACCCCTCTTCATCGGTGGGTAAAAAGTCGCCAATTTTCCGAACAAAAAACATAATTTTCGAGCAGTATTAAAATTAGATTCTTAGCAATTATAGCACGGCAACAAAAACCTTTCCCCAAGGCTGTCACTTTCTTGTCATATTTTCGGGATAAGCTTGCGGTGGAGAGGAAAATAAAGGCTTCATTGCCTAATAAAAATCTATGATTACGAAAAAGACAATTGCCATAGTCTTAAGCGTGTTTTCTATTTATCTTTTGCAAATAAACGAAGTTCTAGCTCGAACTCCCATTGGAGAGTTGCGGCGCAGCGATAGCGCCACCGTTTCTGGGGAAGTTGCCAGCGTAGTCGGTAACGAATTTATTCTCACCGACGGCACCGGAGAAATTATCGTCGATGCCGGCCCGCGCTGGTGGCACGAAGTAAATCTCGTGCCAGGAGAGAGAGTAACCGTTGTGGGAGAGTACGACGACTACGATTTTGACGCCTATTCTATTACTCGCAGCAACGGCGAAGTCATCCAAATTCGCAACGGCCCCGGTCGTCCCCCTTGGGCGGGAGGGCCCCCACGCGGTGGCGGCAGGAGAAGTCAACAGAGCGATGTTGCATCCGCAACGCTTCGCGATCGCCCCCTAACTGTTTCTGGCTCTGGAATCAATATCAATTCCTTGAAAGTTCCCGCAGTAGCGCCAGGAGAAAGCATCACGGGAATTGTCGAAAAAATAATAGACAATAACGATTTTATCCTCAATTACGGTTTTGGGCGAGCGATCGTCGACCTGGGTTCTGCTTGTCTGCGTCAGATGGGTCTCGCTCTTGGGGATACTGTCAGTATTTCCGTTCGAGAGATCGGTCTGGGAGATATCGATGCAGCAGCTATTACTCTCCCTAACGGTTCCACCGTTCGAGTGCCAAGAGAAGGTAGGTAGGGACTGCGCTTTCTCACTATTACCCATTAGCAATTACCCATTACCCATTCCCCATTGATTGTTACAGTTTCCAAAAACCATGATAGCTCCTCTATTGTTACAGCTTCCAAAGAGCATTATCGCTCCTCTGCGACTTAAGTTATCCCCCCGCCGTCAAGGAATGATGATAGTTGCCATTCCTATAACTTGTCTGCTGGCAACCCTAGCAGTGATGGGCTGGCTTAAGGCTAATTTAATCGAAGATAAAGAATGGGTAGAACATACTCAAAACGTGCGCTTGGAAGCTCAATATTTACTGACCAATTTAGTTGATGCCGAGACGGGATTTCGCGGTTATAATTTAACTAATAATCCCTGGTTTTTAGAGACATATCAAACGGCGATCGCTCCCGTAAAAGCTTCCCAAGAACGCCTCCAAAATCTCGTGGCAGACAATCCCCAACAACAACAGCGAGTTCTGCAAATTAAAGCTTTAACTAATAAACAATTAGAGCTATTAGCAAATAACTTAAATACCGTTAATCTGGAGGAAACAGATAGAAACAAAAACCAAAATAATGTCTGGTTAGAAAGCAAATCCATCATGGATGAAACTCGCGAAAAAATTGACATTTTTTTAAAGGAGGAAGAAAGACTCTTCCAGAAACGCAGCCAACACCTAAATCAACAGCAAAAAATTATCGATTTAGTGATGTGGTTGGGAGCAATTATTGGCATAATTGCCGGACTGGTAGCTATGTATTTATTTTTTCGTCTCTACCATCGATTGCAAGCTAGCGTTGCCAACGCCCAACTTCAATCTCAAAAACTTCAAGTTGCTTTAGAAGATTTGAAACAAGCCCAAACCCAACTAATTCATAGCGAAAAAATGTCTAGTTTGGGTCAGTTAGTAGCCGGCATTGCCCATGAAATTAATAATCCTTTAACTTTTATTCATGGCAACATTCAGCATTTAACTACTTATGTTGGAGAAATCCAAGAAATAGTCAATCTTTACCAAAAATGCTATCCACAACGCCCCAAATTAATTGCAGAGTATTGCGATGAAATAGACTTAGATTTTGTTAATAAAGACCTGGAGCAACTTACGAAATCTATTTTAAATGGAACGGAGAGAATTAGTAAAATAGTTCTCGGTTTGCGCAATTTTTCGAGACTGGATGAATCGGAAAAAAAAGCGGTAAATCTTCACGAAGGCATCGACAACGCTCTTTTAATTTTAGATTATCGCCTTCAAGGCCCTGGTACAGGCAAGCCCATTCAGGTAGTAAAAAAATATGGCGATTTACCCCTGATAGAATGTTATGCCGGAGAAATAAATCAAGTTTTTGTTAATCTTCTCAATAATGCGATCGACGCTATAGAATCTCAAGAAAAACCTGGGATAATTACGATTAAAACAGAGTTAATTAATCCTAGTTCGGAAGCTCAAAAAATCAAAGTTTCCATCGCCGACACCGGGTCAGGAATTTCGGAAGCACTGCAAAAGCACATTTTCGATCCGTTTTTTACGACTAAACCAGTAGGCAAAGGCACCGGTCTGGGATTGTCTATTTCCTATCAAATTATCGCCGGCCACGGCGGCACTATTAATTGTGTTTCTTCTGTGGGAAATGGTGCGGAATTTTGCCTCGAACTTCCTTTGAATTAGCTTTTTGAATAACAGAACTAATTGCCGCTGAAAACAGCAATAGCTTGCGGCACAGTTCGCGGCGAATCTACATAACTTTTTCCCTCGCAAAATAACTGAGTGGAACCGCCGCCGTCTAACATTAAAACTTCCGTCGCCCCCAAGTTTTTTAAAACTGCCGCCGCCCGGGGTTGAGTTGCTTTTTTAGAAGTAAAAATTAAGACGGTTTCGTTGAGGCGATCGCCGTCGGTATCCGCCACCCCCGCAAAAGTTCTCCCCGTCTCGTTTAAAACTCCTTTATCCGCATCTTCTGTCAAACCGACAATAGCATCGGGGGCGGTGGATAGTTTTAAATAAAGAGGATGAAAAGGCACGATTTCCGCCCGATTTTCCCAAACTGCTAAAATTAGTTTTTCCTCGGGAAATTCTATTTCTCCCGCATAACCGTCGCTGAAGACTTTACCGTTAGATTTTACCGGAAATGCCAGACCGGTAGAAAGGTTGCGATCGTTCCTAAAAAATTGACCGTTGCTCAGACAAAATAACTGAGAATTACTGGGATAAAGTTCCGACCAAAACTCTTCTACGGTTCGACGTTCTAACTGCGGTTCGTCGCCCCCATAAGCACCTTTCCCCCGATTAATATCCGTCGTATTTCCATAAATAAATCGAACCGAAGCACCTCCACTTAAATCGATAACTTGAACGTAATCTCCGTCTTTATGGTAAAGTTTTATTCCCGCAGATTCGAGAACTATTTCCCATTCTGAAACTGGGAAATTTTCCCCATAAATATTCTCTACAAACCAGGGAGTTTGGGGGGTATTTTTCCTATTTAAAATCGTTCTAAATTCAAAAGTATCGCGCACAACTGGCAAAACAGCCAGGGTGACGGACAATAATAACATTGAGTATTTGTTGTTCATAATTTCTCCTATTTGCATACAGCGTTTTCTGGTTTTGTGAGGTACGGCTATCGGTATTTTTATCTATACTCTTGCTTGCATTCAAAAAAAGCGTTTATTACAAGTATAAAAAAGAGCGGTAAAAACTGTACCTCACAAAAACGAGAATTGCTATAATTACGCCAATATGCTATAATAGCAGATGGAGAAAAAAATCACCCCCAAGGGAAGACAAGGGGGACGCGTCCGGTGCGTCCCCCTTGTCTTCCATTGATTCAGCGATCGCTCTTCTCACCTTTTCGCCAATTCCAATAAATTATTGTCGCGGCGATCGTCTGGGTTGCTGCGAAGATACTTCTTTCCACATCGTCTGACAACGTGAATATTTTCGATTTCTCCTCTCTCTGCCATCGGAATTGCCAGTCTAACAGGAGTGAATTTGTCGTTATTCTCAAAACGAACGTGGCTGATGTTTCGATCCTCGCCCAGTCTTGCTTTGTCGATCTTCTTGGACATGGAAAATTCCTCTTTTTGTTGACTCATTATTCAATGATGAACAATGAGTCAACAAAAGAAATTAGTAAAAACCGTACATTAAAGATACGGTTTACCGAACCTTGCCGGGTGCTAGGCGATGGGTCAAGAAACCCGGTTTTT
>CAZSTZ010000361.1:0-4470 GCA_964609515.1 uncultured bacterium
CCCGAACCAAAAAGCGTTAAGTCTTTGGGAAAACTTCAAAACTGACTTGCTCCCGTTTTTAGTGCTGAATGCCCCAATTCCCAATTCCCAATTCCCCAACTTAATCGGGGTTGCTTTTATAACGGCGGGGGTTGCCTCTATAGGCTTGTGGTGCTTGTTTTTTGTACCAGCGATACCAGTCTTGATAGCTGCGAATTGCTAGCCACAATAAAAGTAAAGCGATTAAGCCGCCTTGTTGTGGGGCGTCAAAGGCAAATATTACGAGAAAAATACAGAGGGCATCTTGGAAAAAAATCAGCCAAACTGGCAAACCCCGCAGTCGATAAAACCAGCCGGCCTGTACTAGCTGTAAAACTAGGGCTAATAAACCTCCTACTATTCCAATGAGCTTGACTAACCATCCTTCTACATCGGCGGCAGTTTCGGCGATCGCCATTGCCATTATCGCTCCGACGATGGGACTAAAAAGCAGTTGGACTATTTGCAGGATTCTTTGTCCTAAGAGTTTTTTTGAGGCAAATAATTCAAATAAAGACCAACTTACTAACACTCCGATTACTACTTGAGGGGATAAACTGGATAGGTAAGGCACGCTCGACCACAGGTCTTCTCGCAACAGACCTATTATTAAAAGGGGTAAAGCTATTCTAATTCCTGCTGCTGCTGATGCTGAAAGGGCGGCTAAAAGCTCGATCATAATAATGATTCTAGTTCCACTAATTTCTATTTTATTCTTAAGGTTGGGCTATTGTTGGGGGGGACAACCATTGTTAGGGAATGGGGAATGGGGAATGGGGAATGGGGAATGGGGAATGATTTTAAATATGTTTGAGTTGTTTCAGTACATGTACTGTTAAAAATTTATTTTCTGGGAAGAAATTAACACAGGGTGTGGTTTAATAATAACTTGCCTAAATAAAAAGGCAGGTTTTTAGTTTTAGTTTTAATCTTTACTTAACCTATTGAATTGCAAATGTCAGATTCTTTATTTGCGGATGCCAGTCGCCGTTTAGAACGGGCGTTAAAATATGTTTCTCTGTCTGAAGATACAAAGGAACGCCTCCAATATCCGAAGTCAACTTTAATCGTTTCCATTCCAGTACGGATGGATGATGGTTCTTTGCGGGTTTTTCAAGGTTATCGGGTTCGCTACGACGATACCAGAGGTCCGACTAAGGGAGGCATTCGCTATTATCCAGAAGTGTCTCTGGATGAGGTTCAGTCTTTGGCTTTTTGGATGACTTTTAAATGTGCGGTTTTAAATCTGCCTTTTGGAGGGGCTAAGGGTGGCATTACTGTTAATGCTAAGGAATTGTCGCGGATGGAGTTGGAACGTTTGAGTCGCGGTTATATAGATGCGATCGCGGATTTTATCGGTCCGGATTTAGATATCCCGGCCCCAGATATGTACACCAACGCGACGATTATGGGTTGGATGATGGATGAATATAGTATTATCCGCAGGCAGTTGAGTCCGGCAGTGGTGACTGGCAAACCGGTTACTATCGGCGGTAGCGCGGGACGAGATGCGGCGACGGCTATGGGGGCTTTTTTCGTTATCGAACATATTTTGCCGAAGTTTGACTACCACCCCCAAAATACTACGGTAGCGGTTCAGGGTTTCGGTAATGTGGGGGCGGTTTTGGCGGAACTTCTGTACGAGGCGGGATATAAGGTGGTGGCTGTTAGCGATTCCAGGGGCGCTATTTATGCTAAAAATGGTTTGGATATTCGTAGCATTCGTCAATATAAGGAGTCTAATAAAGGTATCCAAGCTGTCTATTGCAAGGATACGGTTTGCAATATTGTGGAGCATGAAGTTTTGAGTAACTTCGAACTTTTAGCATTAGATGTTGATGTTTTAATTCCTGCTGCTTTGGAGAATCAAATTACTGAGGAAAACGCCCATAATATTAAGGCGAAGTTTGTGTTTGAGGCTGCTAACGGTCCTACTACTTCGGGGGGCGATCGCATTTTGGAAGAACGGGGTATTAAGGTTTTTCCCGATATTTTGGTCAATGCGGGTGGGGTGACTGTTAGTTATTTTGAGTGGGTGCAAAATCGCAGCGGTCTTTATTGGAAATTAGATGAGGTCAATCAACGTTTGAAGGAGAGAATTCTTGAGGAAACGGAGAATATTTGGAAGATTGCCCAAGAGTTATCTATTTCTATGCGTACTGCTGCTTACGTTCATGGTTTAAATCGCTTGGGAGAAGCGATTAATGCTAAGGGTACTCGGGATTATTATCGCCAGAGTTAATTGCTAATGGCTAATGGCTAATGGCTAGTGGTGTTCTAGTAAAAAAAAATGGCGAAGGTATTGAAAAAAGAAACCGGGTTTCTTGAATGAAGAAACCCGGTTTCTAAAGTTAACTATCTGCAAATTCTAGCTGAAAGCAGGGCCGGTTCGTTCGTAGTTTAACCGGAAACTGGGGTGAATTTTCCCTTGGATGTGGTTGGAAAATTTCCACTCGCTAGTATCGACTCCCACTTGCGCTGCCAGACGGTTTAACATTGACTGTTCGCGCTGTTCGATCGCCCGACTTTGACTTGCCATCCGATAGCGGGCTAATTCTGAAACTGTCACTTTTGGTTTTACCGTGTTGGCAGTTTCGCTGCTGGCAGTTTCGTTGCTGGCAGTTTCGCTGCTGGCAACTGGACCTGTAGAGTAAGCTACTCCGCGATATTTTAGGTTATGAGTGGGCATGATAACTGGGGCTGCTTTGAGATTGCGGAACCGCCAATCTAAACCGCGATATTTGCCTATTGCTACCTCTTCGGTTGCTTCGACTGTTGGGGGGTTGTATTCGTAAGTAACTCCGCGATATTTAAGTTGCATAGCTTTCGCCTCCATTTTTTGTGACTTTAATTGAGGCGCGTTCCTTCAGGAAAAAGCTATTCCCTACTTCCGTCTCTCTCAGCCCCATCAACAACCAGCAACCAGCGGGTTTAGATTTTTGGTCTAATCAGATGTCCGGTGAGAAAGATGAACGTTTTTTTGACTTCTGTATTTATTGTTACAGTTTTTTCTATAATTGTCAAGTAATTTTGGAAATTTTTTTAAAAAAAAATGGACACCGTAGGGAGAGACAAGGGGGACAAGGGGGACAAGGGGGACAAGGGGGACAAGGGGGACAAGGGGGACAAGGGAGACTTTCACCAGACACGGGGAAACGGGGACACGGGGACACGGGGACACCCCCTCTGGTGCGTCTGGTGCGTCTGGTGCGTCTGGTGCGTCTCCCCCCTCTCCCTTGCTAGTGGGCCGAACCGTTACCGTGATAGTTGTCGGTATCGTAAAAGCCGTTTTTGGTGCCGAAGAACAGGCAGCTTATGGTAAAGAGGACGGTTAGTCCGATTAAGATTAATTTGACATCCATTGCTGGGACTCCTTTTATTTATGTTATGAATTCAACTCGCATTGTAAACGCTGACTGGTTGAGTCGTCCATCTACTGAGGTTGCCCCAGATTTAATTGGTTGCTGGTTGGCCCGCAAGCTACCGGATGGCAGGGTTATTAAAGGGGCTATAGTCGAAACTGAGGCCTACACTGCTGACGATCCGGCCTGTCATGCTTTCCGTGGCCGCACTCCCCGCAATTCGGTCATGTTTGGCCCGCCGGGGACGATTTACGTTTATCTAATATATGGGATGTACTTTTGCTTAAATTTGGTGACGGATGTGGATGGCGTCCCCAGCGTTGTTTTGATTCGCGCTTTGCTGTTGGACTCTTGGCCCCCTTCTCTGGAGGGCGATCGCTCTTCTAAGAAACCCAAAAAAAACGATTTGTCCCGCATCGCTGCCGGGCCTGGCAAACTCTGTCGCGTCCTTGAAATTGATTCTAGTTTTCACGGTCTGCCTTTGAGTCCCAAAAGTTTTTTGTGGCTGGAAGGTCGCGATGAGGATTTCCAGGAGAATTTGGTTCAAACTACCCGCATCGGCATTTCTAAGGCTGTTGAGTTCCCCTGGCGCTGGTATTTGGCGGATTGTCCCGCCGTGTCTAAACCTTAATTTTTCAAGCGTTGAATAAATAATCAAGCGTAGGGGCGAACGCCCCCTTATAATCTAATAGTAACAGAGATTTTTAAAAGTGTCAACCCCCATTTTCTCTTCGGCGCGGGAAAAATTTTTGGGCCAGTTTTGGCCTACTTAATAAAGATTTTCAAATGTTATTATTTAGACATAAAAAGGAGAGCAAGTCACCTTTGAAATCGAACCAATAATTTAACGCTTTTTGTTAATTGTCAATTGTTAATTGTATGACTATTACTTCTTTTGAACCGAATAGGTCTGTTGCCAGTCTGACGATCGCCGAATTAGAAGCTTTTATTAAAGAGATTATCCAAAAAAGCGATGTTGCATCCGCAACGCTGCGCGAACGAACTGAAGAATCGAGCATCATTCCATCGCATATTATGGGGAGCATCTCAATGCAAGAATAAACCCAAAATTTGAACGCTTTTAGGGAAC
>CAZSTZ010000362.1:0-4470 GCA_964609515.1 uncultured bacterium
TTGATAATTTGGCAGCCCCCATCATCAAATCTGCCGCCACTTCATCGGCATCCCGTAAAGCCATAGAACGAGTCCAATAACGAATTTTATCTGGTTTGACAAAATAAATAGTAGGAATAGTTTCCCCATTTAGTCGAACTGAATCATATATTTTAGCAGTTCGCTGATAAAATATATTGCCATTTTCTGCATTTTCTCCTCGTACAAATAACTTGTTTAATTTCTCTAATTCTGTCATTAGTTCTAAAGATTGAATAGGTTCAATCTTCACCGCTTCTCTATCCGAACGGTTGAGATAAATTGCAACCAAACGGACGGGCAAGACAGCTTTAGTTTGCTCTTGAAAAATGGTGGCGCAAATATTTTTATCGCTACCAAATCCAGCTTTGATAACTCGCAAAAAATACTCGCAATATTTAGTCAAAATTGGTTCGGAGCTGTTATTTTTATAGTTGCGGGTTGTTTGGCGACCGGGAGAAGAGCGATCGCCTTTAAAATTTGGCAGGGTGTAATTAAATAAATCTTCAATTAATACCCACTCGCTGTCCTTAAATTCAAAAAATTCTCGAACTCGTTCATCTACATCGTCAAAAGTTTTCAAATTTTCTAATAATCCTTCCCGAGGTTCTGGAATGGGAACTCGCAATAAATCTCCTGGCTTTACTTCGGGAATATAACAGGCAAAACGTCCGCTTGAAAGCAATAAATAATAAACAGCTAATTTGCTGTTGTAACTTAAACAAGCAGCTTCTAAAAATTGTCTGCGTTCGTCATTAACATGAATGCTAACGTAACTTCCCGAGCAAATAATTCCTGACTCGCTATTGTCTGATTTAATAATAGCTGCTTGAAAGCGTCCGCTACTTTTTTGCCAACTCTGTTTTAAAATCATTTGTGGTACTTCAAATGCACTAAAATCTGTTGAATCTCGCGAGTGAGTTTTTGAGTCTTTGTTAATAGGAAGGTTTGCAACTTTCAAAAACAAAAATGTGCCTTGAGGAAATTTCGGAGATTCTAAGATTTTTCTATCGATAATGCTTGGCTGTAACTTTTGGCGATCGCCTCTAATAATCCCTTGACGCTTCACCGCAATACCATCATTTTCTAACTTTTCGAGATTGGGTTCCCGACTCAATCTCTTAACCAAAGCTAAATCTCTTCTCCCTCCCCACATTAAAGCGGAAAAAACCAAAGAATTTGTAATAGCTTCTTGTGGATAGATTAGATTCATATCCTGGAGCTCGATGACAATTCGATAATCATCTTCATTATTACCAACTGGCTTAGGACATAAGTAATAAAAAGGTTCTCCATCAGGCAAACTAGGGCAGATTGTCACAATGCAAGTAGGAGAAATTGCATCTTTAAATAGCCCAAAACGCAAGGCAGATAAATTAACTATCTCCTCGACTTTAAATTCTGAAAAAAGCTTTTCTCGAAACTTTTTAGAAGTGCCAATTTGATTAAAAATTAAAACGCCAGCAGGCTGCATTATTGCTACTCGCCCACCGGGTTTAGTTAAAGCAGCAGCTTTTGGCAAAAACAACGGACCTATATTGCCGTAAGTAATTTCCCATTTATCTTTTGCCCAAGCTTTAGCTAATTCGGTCGCCGTGTTTCTTCCCCAAGGCGCATTTCCTATAACTAAATCGTATTTTTTCGCATCTAATTCGGTTCTAAAACCTTTTAAATCTTCCCTGAAAAAGTCGGCAGCTATTAATCTTTTATCTCTCAATCTGGGAAAGCGTAAATCTTGCCAATAACGATCGGGTTCCATCGCCTCGCACATCGTCAAGTAAAGACTAAAAGAAGCCACCCTTGTTGCTTGAGAATTAATATCGACTCCAAAAAAATTATGCAGGAGTAAATTGTTCAAAACTTCGGAACTAATTTCCTCCCCAGGATGGGCTATTTTCCATCGATGAATTAATCGTTGAAATGCTTTTACCAGGAAAATTCCAGACCCACAAGCAGGGTCGAGAATCTTCACGTCCCAATCTGGACTGTTCCACGGTAAAACACCATCGAGAATAAAATCGACGATGTGTCCGGGGGTGTAATGAACGCTTTTATTCGCATCATTTTTTCTGACAAATTCTTCATAAATACTGCTGATAAATTCAAGGGGGATGACATCAAAAGAATACTGACGCCAAAGGCATCTTTGCCCGGTTTCCATCTCTAATTTGCCGCTGACAAATTCGGCGAGTAAATTGAGATGCTGTTGGGTAACTTTTTTTTCTTCTGCTTGCCATTCGCGATCGCGAAGCGTTGCGGATGCAATATCGCGCTGTGCTTTTGTGGTTCCTTTTCCCGGAAATAAATCCCCGTTAAATTTATGGTTTAACCACCGGAAAAATTGATAAGTGTCTCTGTGATTTCTCAATAATTCGGGCAAATTACGATAGCGCCCCGATAACTCTCCACTCTCGTATAAACTATCCAGTAATGCTCCACTCAAAGCAGGTCTGCCTTGAGAATCTTTGCGATCGCAAAGAAACTGAATAAAAATAATCCGCGCCAATAAATCGTGGATAGTCTCGTAATCGAGCTCGTTAATTTCTGCCAGTTGGGCGCGAACGCTTTTGAGATTGCTCAACAATAAATTATCGGCAGCATAACGGCGTTGAAAGCGGCGATCGCGTTCTTGAAAAAACTGACCCGATACCAAACCTGCCCAATGAAGCTCAAGACTTTCTGCCGTTTGCTCTTGTATTTGCTTTCTAGTAACTTCTGTAACTGGTTCGAGAACTTCCGATTCTGTTAGTGGTGGTTCGCAGCAGCTAAATGCTCTCAGACTGCGAGGTTCAACCGCAATCAATAAAGGAGAGTGAGAGAAATTCCATGCAAGTCTGTGAGTTTCCCTAAGCGTCTCTTGGGAAATAGCTTTTTTAAATTCACAAACAATAGCTATAGGCGCTTCGGTTTGGTCTCCTTGAGAATTTCCCGCCAGCACTCCGACTTCTACACCCAGACTATCTTCAAGGGAGGCGATCGCTCTTTCTAACTTATCCTTGGCCAACCGAGCATAAATACCGGGCCCGGCACCAGTTGGCTCCATGACCTCTTTTCGGCTGGGCCATTGGAGCTTTTCGTGGGTTAATTCTAACAATCCTGTAGCTGGCATAAGCGGGTTTTACCTATTTTCTTAGTCGATTTTCCTCCCAATAAAGGCGGAAAATCGATGGTTTTGGTCTAGATTCGGCCTAGAATCTGGACTTGGGACTACTTTTTGGTGCAGTCTTATTTTTTATATTAGAATATCCGTGAATAGAAATAAATAATATTCTATTTTGCCAAAAAATTAATACATTAACGCAAAAAAATAATGGCCATCGTCGAAGGTTTTACGAGACGGGAAACCCTAGCCCTAACGGGAGACACCTCCAACCGCCTGCAATACTTGGAAAGAGTCGATTTAGTCGTCCCCCACCGAATCGGCAATTCGCGAAGGCCCACGGTTATTTACGCCTGGGAGCAAATTTTAGAAATTCGGGCCATCAAAAATCTGAGGCAGACTACCTCCCTGCAAACAGTGAGGAAAATAATTAAATTTTTAGACGAGAGCGGATTTGACGACAGTTTGAGAGACAAGCAGTTAGTTGTAATTGATGAAGAAGTTTTCTGGGTACAAGCGGACTGGAAGGATTTTCCCGATAAGATACCTTCCGCTCTTAAAGTTGCAGGAAATAAAAGTGCGCGAGTAGGACAATATGTGTTGTTGGTAATCCCCACGCTGTCTGCAATTGTTAACGATATCTGGAAGGCGGCGGCAGAATCTCAGGCGATCGATTTTGAAAGTTTTAAACAGCGTGCTAAAGCCAAGCCGACGGTGGCGTAGTAGAACAGGCAAGATGCCTGTTCTACGGGAAGACAAGTAGAAATTAAACTAGAGGGCAAAATCAATGTCTATTTCTGGAGAAGTAGTGAGGAACCCGGAGGAGTTGGCGCGGCAGATGGCGAGGTTGACCAAGGCGATCCGTTTGGCAACGGCGACGGCCTTGGAGTCAGAGCCCGAAAATGGGGAGTTGCGACAACTGAAACAGAGTTTTAAGGAAGTGCTGCTCCCAGATATTGCCGATGGGGAGTTTGCGGATATGTACGCTCAGACTATTTCTTATGGTTTGTTTGCCGCGAGAGTTGGTCACGGGCAAGCTGGCGGGGACGTTGACTTTTCTCGACGAACCGCAGGGAGTTATATTCCTTCGACCAATCCTTTTTTGCGGCGGTTGTTTAATACCATCGTAGAAACTGACGCGGTTGATGACTTGGTGCAGTTGCTCTCCCAAGTCGATATGGGGGGAATTTTGGAGAATTTCGGGCAGCGGACTCGCCAGGAAGACCCGGTGGTGCATTTTTACGAGACGTTTTTGGCTGCTTATAATGCGGCTTTGCGCAAGAGTCGGGGGGTTTACTATACGCCAGAACCGGTGGTTTCGTTTATCGTGCGTTCGGTGGATGCTATTTTAA
>CAZSTZ010000363.1:0-4466 GCA_964609515.1 uncultured bacterium
CCCCAGAAACCCGGTTGCTCCAAAAAACCGGGTTTCTTAATTCTCGGGGTTTCTTAATTGGGGCGATCGCTTGCTTTTGGATGAGTTATTGCGGCGTTTCTATTTTAAGGGCTCGCCCCCAGAAACCCGGTTGCTCCAAAAAACCGGGTTTCTTAATTCTCGGGGTTTCTTGATTCGATCGCTCTAGTGGATGAGTTATTGCGGCGACTCGTTTAGATTTTAGATAAATTGCGATCGCCCCCGTTCGTAGTAATCGCTTTAGCGATTTTTTCTGGGGCAGTTGCAACATCAGCCCCCCTTCTGCTAAACTGTTGCTATTAGCGCAATAGTTTTTTTTGAAAGCAACAACTAACAACTAACAACTGACAGCTAACAATAAAAAAATGTTTGTCGGAACCACTGAAGCGGCGAATGCTTTGGGAGTGAAAGCTCAAAGAGTTCGCTTACTATTAAAACAAGGACGGATCCAAGGGGCCAAGAAAGTAGGCAAGGTTTGGATTATTCCTCTATATAAAGGAATGCCTCGGATTTCCAAAGGAAAGCGCGGCCCCAAACCTCGCTGGCAACCTCGCCAGCACTGCGCGAAAAATACAGTTCATATCAACCGGCAGAGCATCGGCTACAACCAGAAGCACGACACGACGGAAAAACCGGTAGTTTCGGTGAAGCGGGGGATACAGAATTTGGCGAAAGGTTCGGAGGCGGAGATTCACGGACCTTGCCGGGTGGTCTATCGACCAGAAAAGCCTCACGACTGCGGGGCGACGGTTTGGATCGAGACTTTGGCGGAGGTTACGGTTTACGATTTGGCGGGAGTGCCAGTGGCAGTTGGTACTCGCTGGGAACCTGGATAATGTCCGTTCTCAATGGGCGGGCCAATTCGATATAAGATAAAAATTTTTTTTCTCACCCCTTGCATTTTGTCAAAAATTCGTGTTAGCCTATAAACGTGGGAGAATGTGGGCGCCTATAGGGTCGTTTTTAAATGGCCCGCAAAAGATATTAGCGACCGAAAAGGTTTCACGCAAGAAACCGGGTTTTGGGGAAAAACCCGGTTTCTCAAAACCCCCTATCGCCGACCAACCCCATCGCCCGCCAACAACCCAAACTTAATCGCCCGCCAGAAACCCGGTTTCTGCGAGAAACCGGGTTTCTTAAATCTCTGTGGGAGCGATCGCTTTTCGGCTAGTAATGAAAAATGTCGGTTAGCAGCGGATGTTGAAGCGGATGTAGCGGATGAGTTGTTGGTAGGTGAAACAGATTAGTTTGTAGTAATCGCGGAGCGCGATAAAAAGCTTAATCGCTCACCAGAAACCCGGTTTCTGCGAGAAACCGGGTTTCTTAAATCTCTGTGGGGGCGATCGCTTTTCGGCTAGTAATGAAAAATGCCGGTTAGCAGCGGATTTTGAAAGATCCCCCCCCGCCCCCCTTAAGAAGGGGGGAGCCAGCGGAAGAAATTTTAACTTGTGTAGCGGATGGGTTGTTGGTAGGTGAAATAGATTAGTTTGTAGTAATCGCGGAGCGCGATAAAAAACTTAATCGCTCACCAGAAACCCGGTTTTTCGCACAATACCAACGCCAGCATCGAGACTTAAGAAACCTGGTTTTTTCAATATTCCCGGTTTCACGCGGGCGAGTTAGTCATTTTCTTGTGGATATTTTCGTTTTGGCGAAGGTATTGTTGCAGAAACCGGGTTTCTTAAATCTCTGTGGGAGCGATCGCCTGCCAAAAAAACTAACGACCGAAGAGACGACTTTTCAATGGCTTTGTCAATTCCTACCTCAGAGAAGTCCGTACAGTCAACTTGTCCGATTTGCGGGCAAGCCTCTAGCAAGGTTTTCTGAAGGTAAATTTCCGAGCCACAACCGGGAATTAAGACTTTTTTGTAGTTAGGACAGAGGAAGTTTGGAAAAGTTAGAAGTTTGATGACCCTGTTGCCACAGGGTGGCATAGAGTCCTTCTCGTTCCACCAAATCCGTATGGTGTCCCGATGCGGTAATGCTGCCATGTTCCAGAACAAAGATTTTATCCGCACGCAAGGCTTGGGCGATGCGGTGGGTGATGACGATTACCGTGCGTTTTTGGGCAATGCGATCGATAGTCGCGAGAATTCCCGCTTCCGTCGCCACATCCAGGGCAGATGTGGCTTCGTCGAGAATCAGAATTGCCGGATCTCTCACCAACGCCCTCGCTAGGGCGATTCTTTGCCGTTGTCCCCCCGATAATTGTCCGCCCCTGTCGCCAACCGGGGTCTCGTAACCTTGGGGTAAAGTTAAGATAAAATTGTGAATTTCGGCAGCTTTGGCGGCGGCTTCCACCTGTGCATCGCTGGCTTCTAAATCACCCATGCGAATATTTTCTCGGATGGAAGTGTTAAATAAAATCACCTCCTGAGAAACCAGTCCGATTTGAGAGCGCAGGGAACGCAAAGTGGCATGGCGTAAATCGATTCCATCCAACAAAATGCGTCCTTTGTCCGGATCGTAAAAGCGCGTCAGCAAGTTAACAATCGTGCTTTTCCCAGCCCCACTCTGCCCGACAAACATCACATACTCGCCGTGACGAATTTTCAGGGATAAGTTTTTAACTCCGACTCTCTCGGTAGAGTAGTTAAAAGTGACAGTATCAAAGCAAATTTCCTGGGAAAAATGCGGCAATGCAACTGCATCCGTTGTCTCTTGCACTGTGGGCGTTTCTGAGAAAATATCCGTGATGCGTCGCAGGGCAGCTACACCATCAATAAAAATCGGAATCGAACTGGCTAGGGCAAGAATATAAAGGTTTAAATTGAGGAGCAAAACTTGATAGGAAACGAGAGTCCCTACAGAAATATAATTGTTGTAGGTCATCACCGAACCGATACTGAGGATGGCAAGCTGGGTGAGAACAAAGAGAATGAGGGGAATTCTTTGCACTAAGTAGGACAAAAACATTGCCCGAACATAAATTCGCTGCAAGTCATTCAACTCACGGTCAAACTCTTGAGAAACGCGAGTCTCCATGCCAAACAGTTTGACCACAGATTGAGAGAGAAGATTTTCTTCGAGGAGGCTGGAAATTTCTCCTTCTTTTTGCAGCACATGATAACCTTTTGCAGTAGCGATTTGGGCAATGGGTGCAGGAGCAATAACACAGAGGGTAATACCCATCAACGTTAAAGTGGCTAACTGCCAGTTGAGTAAGAAGAGGAAAACCGTAGAAAAGAGGATGTTGCTCGTTGCCATAACCACCACGGTTAGCCCCGCCGAGATTAAACCATCTTCTACAGTTTTTACGTCGGAAATGATACATTTAAGAATATCTCCGGCTGAACGTCGTCCAAAAAACTCCATTGACAAACCCTGGAGATGCTCGAATAGAGAGCGGCGAATATTGTTAGTAATAATAATTCCCAATCTGGCTCCTAAAAAATTACCCAGCAAGCCAATGGCGATGTAAAGAATTGCCCCAATACAAAGTAGGGAGATGATTAAAACTAAAAGTCGGTAATTTTGAGGGATAATTGCTGCATCAACCAGAAATTTTAAGCTGACTCTCGATACAGAATCAAAGGCTGCATTAAAAATAATGCAGCAAAACATAAGAATAACTTGCCATTTGTAGGGGCCGATATATTTAGCGATGGTTTTGATAAACCAAGTAAGCTGCTGCATGGTTGGTGTAAATGCTGTTGGCAAAAATTTAGACTGCCATCTTCGCGGGTCTAATCCCGACGGTGGGCAATGCTCACGCTATTACTAAAGCAAACTCAAAATCCGATCTCCTGGATTTCGGTGAACTGCCGATGGTTTTATGCCTTTGAGGGCTAGGTGTTTCGATATTTTCTCAATCAGTAGGATGAGCGTTGCCCATCCTACTTTTGAGTCAGTAGGGTGAGAGAGGCTCACCCCAGTTCTTTTCCATTGCAATTAATCACGGGATTGAACGAAAAATGATTAATTGACGGAAAAAAGTATTATGATGCTTTAATTAGAAAAACCAACGCCAGAACGGCAAAAACATATTAATCATCACCTCCTTCTTGTTTTGTATGGGTTTATTTGCAGAACATTTGCTCCGCTGAACGCGGGACGTGTCCCGCCTGAATTGGAATTTTCATGGTGCTTTATCCTTCGGTTAGTGATGGTTTAGAGTGACGCGAAATAATGGCATCGTGCCGTTTTATTTCTTGGCTAGTTTCATTGTCTCTTAAAGAGATTTTAGGATGTTATGTTGACGGTTAAAGTTTCTGTGGTATTGATTGCTTTGATGAATTTCACATTCATTTTGTCGTTGCGATTTCCCTATTTTTGCATAATTTTTCAGTTTAGTAGTCCGTTTTACAGGAGGATTACCTGTACTTAAGGGGATTGATTGCTGATTGAAAATCGCGCTTTTAAAGAAAGATGAAAGATGAGTAGGGGTTGGCACCAGCATCATGTCACGACTCCAATGAATTGACAGTAAATCTACAGTAGTTATTGTG
>CAZSTZ010000364.1:0-4424 GCA_964609515.1 uncultured bacterium
TAGGGGGACATTATTAAGGCCATTGGCCCACTTTCGTCCCCACGAATCGCACAAATCTTGTTTATCCTGGCAAATTATCCAGGCCAAAGAATTGCCCCCACCCCAGTAATTGAGGTAGGGGCTCGATTTTTATGTCGTTTTTATTCGGTATCGCGACCGCTGGGGTTCCGGGCTGGATCGTTGGACAAAAATCCAAAGATGAATAAGGCCACGAAGGAAAGGACGACGATATTAACAACTATTTTCAGAGTCAGCATTTTATTTTCTTCCCTGGAGGGTTTAAAAATCTACGACTTTCTTATCATATCTTAATATTGCAACGAGTTATGGGAGCATCCAGTTTTTGTGACAAGGGAGAGTCGATCCCCCCAACCCCCCTTAGCAAGGGGGGCTTTTTATTTAGGGTCTGCTGAATAAATGAAAAAAGTCCGCTTAGGGTGGGGAGGGTGCGAGGTGTGGGGGGAAAGATTCGTACACTCCCCACACTCCCCACACTTCCCACACCCCCCACACTCCCCACACTCTGCCTTTTTCAGCAACCCCAAAACTCCCCCCTTGCTAAGGGGGGCCGGGGGGGATCGACTCAATCGCGAAAACGAAAAATTAGATCGTGCAGCCATTTACTAATTTGGAGGATGCTTTCTTCCAAACGCAACATGGTCTGGTCTAACCATTCTAATAAGAGTTCTAAAGGATGTTTGACATATCCCACCGATACCGAGTCCGCTTCTAAAAAGTCTGGCTTATACTCCAGGCGATCGCCCTCTTCTTTCTCCTGGGAATTTGATTCTAACCGAACATTTGCAGTTGATTCGAGACTGGGCTGGTTTTCCGGTACGGATAAGGAAACGTTCGCCCACATAGAAGCCGTCTCGCTTAACTGCCACTGATGAGGTTTCCCTGCAAAGCTAGCCTTCGGTTGTTTTTTCAGTGCTGCCGGGGCCGAATATTCCCCCCGCGTTCCCTCTTTTCCTTTCCCGGAGGAAGCTTTTGCTGCCCCTAGCTGTTTGAGGTATAGTTCTTCTTCTTCCTCGTAAGGTACTAATCCTCCTAACCCGAATAGGGGGGCCATCGGATAAAAATATTGGTTGAGAAAAGTTTGCCAGAGACCTTCGTGGGGAACTTGGCTTTTTGGCAGCAGTTTTGGCGATTTTGGTCTTACTGCTTTTGCTGTTGTCTCTAATGCTTGGGCGATCTCGCCTTTTTCTAGTGCGGATATCGCTTCGTCTAAAAACATCAATAAGGAACTGTGGGTCAGGCCGATTAAGGGTTCGAGCTTTGGCATCCCTGCATAAGTTCCCCACTCTTGGCCTAAGCGTTGCAAATCCTTGTTGCTTTTATAGACTACTAGAGAACTGCCGTTCTGACCCTCTTTCAAACTCTCTGCCTCTTCAACTGTGCTTAGGGCCGATTCATCAAATAAATTGGCCTTTACTGCTATGGCACTGGTTTCCATCCAGGCCAACATTTGCCACCAAAGCTTGCTTGGCCCTTTTTCCTGGTAGGCTAGTTGGGTGCAGGGTTTGAGTTTTCCCGGCTGGGTTTTTTGTTCTAGTTGTTCTCTCAGGCGGCGATCGCGTTTAGATCTTAATGTTTCTAATAAAATCCGTCGATTTAGCTGCTGCTGCCTTGCTTTGCTTAAAACGTCCAATACTTGATTTCCCGCGCTTACCAACACCAGGTTTCTGTTTTCCAGGCTACAGGCTATCCCCACAATTACCCTGTAAGGGGCTGTTTTGCTATTGCTCTTCATTCCTTGCTGCTTGGCCGCCCGCCGCGTTTTTACGGACCAAAAGCGCGATCTAATATATTTGTTTCTACTTCCGATCTCTTCCGTTTTTCTCTTTTTGACCCCTTCATCGGGTACTGGCCCGTTGTTTACTAATTCAGTGGCCGCGTCCAAAATTTTTCTTACGGGATCGTCTCCCGACACCGCTTTTATCTCTGAGGTTTCTTCTCTTTTTTTGTTGACAAATTCGCTTTTTTGTGGTAGTAATTTTTGCGCTTGCTGTCGAGCTTGTTTGAGACTTAAACGGCTGCCTTGGATGGCTACATAAATCGGATAAGCTATAATTTGGGCCGTGGCTGCGACTGCGTATTTAACTTCGTTTAGGGCGCGATCGAATGTGTCTGTCATCTTTCGATACTGCTTGGTTATAAAGTTAAATAACTTGCTTTTATAAGGACCGGAATGAGTGGATGTCATGGTTATATTTTGTTAATTGTTAATTGGTAGTAGAAAATTTGATTATTACTAAAATTAGGAGATCCCTTGGGAGAGCGGGTGAAGCATTGATGATTACATACTAGCAAAAGAAGTGGAAATAAAAGAAGCGATCGAAAAACTACACCAATTAACCCGACTCAACATCCAGCACCGCTGGCGCTACTGGGAGGGCGATGCTACGGATGGGGCCATAACTCCTGCCGATAGTTGGCCCGTTGCTTCTTTTAACGAAAAAGGACATCTCCCCTGGAGACGAGGGCAGAAAGTTCTCTGGTTGAGACAAGATTTAATTATTCCTAACAGTTTAAACGGTTATTTTCTAGGAGGATTATCTTGCCGTTTGGCTTTGCGATGGTGGGCGGAAAAGGCGGAGATTTTTGTTAATGGAATTTTAGTACAAAGGGGAGATTTATTCGACTGTTATACCAGAGTTTTATTAACTCCATCTGCAGTGCCAGGAGATAGGATTAATTTGGCTTTGCGTTTGGTCAGTCCGGGGCATGACGATGGGGCTTTGGTTAGTTCTCGTTGCGAGTACGAAAGCTTGGATAATCCTTTTTTGGTTCCGAGTTTGGTGGCGGATGAATTGGCGGTTTTAGAAGATTATTTAACAAGAATTAGCCCGGGCAGCGCCGAAAATTTAAACTATTTAAAATCTCAATTACAATTAATTGACTGGGAAGCTGTATCTAATAGAGAAAGATTCGAGCGATCGCTCTCTCAATTAAGAGAAAAACTCCTGGAATTTCCTTCTAATTCAGAACTACGAAAAAACTCAACTATAAAATTATTAGGTCACGCCCATTTAGACCTAGCCTGGTTGTGGCCGGTAAGCGAAACTTGGGAAGCGGCACAACGAACTTTTGAATCGGTTTTAAATTTACAAGAAGAATTTCCCGAATTAATCTTTACTCATTCCACGCCCGCACTTTATCAATGGATAGAAGAAAATCGACCGGATTTATTTGCAAAAATTCAAGAACGAGTTAAAAAAGGTCAATGGGAAATAGCGGCGGGTTTGTGGGTAGAACCGGAGTTAAATATTATTTCGGGAGAGGCGATCGCCCGGCAAATTCTCTACGGTCAGCGTTATGTAAAGGAAAAATTCGGTAAGGTTTCTACCGTCGCTTGGTTGCCAGATAGTTTTGGTTTTTGCTGGCAGTTACCCCAGTTTCTCAAAAGCGGCGGTATCGAATATTTTGTCACCCAAAAACTCCGCTGGAACGATAGGACTAATTTCCCTTACGAAGTTTTTTGGTGGCGGGGTTTAGATGGTAGCGAAATTTTCAGTTTTATGTCGCCTCCTATCGGAGAAAATATCGAACCAGTTAAGATGGCGAAATATGCTGGGGATTTTCAATTAAAAACTGGTTTGAAGGATGCTTTTTGGTTGCCCGGAGTGGGAGACCACGGGGGCGGACCGACTCGGGATATGTTAGAAATAGCTAGAATTTGGCAAAATTCTCCTTTTTTCCCGCAGTTGGAGTTTGCTACGGTTGAGGATTATTTGACTTCTATTTCTGAGGCAAAAAATACTGCTTATCCTATTTGGAACGACGAACTTTATTTGGAGTTTCATCGCGGTTGCTATACCAGTCACTGCGACCAAAAGTTTTACAATCGTCGCTGCGAAGATTTGTTATTTCAGGCTGAGTTATTTGCTTCTGTTGCGGCGATCGCTACTGGGGCAGTTTATCCGAAACAAGAGTTAGAAGTTGCTTGGAAAAAGGTTTTATTCAATCAGTTTCACGATATTTTACCCGGTTCTGCCATTCCCCAGGTTTATCGGGATGCTAATGCAGCTTGGCGGGAGGTGGAAAGGGTGGGTTGGGAAGTTTTGGAAACTGCTTTATCTGCTATTAGCGATCGCCTGATTCTTTCTCCCCCACCAGAACTTTTGCGAAGGAAAAATTCCCGGGAAAATGCTTCGATTCTTAAACCGATTGTGGTTTTTAATCCTCTTAATTGGGAGCGATCGCCTGTAGCTACAGTTTCTCTTGGGGCTTTTCCCTCGTCCTACCAATGGCAAGTTTGGGACGATTCGGGACGAGTTCTGGAGTGTCAAATGTCAGATCCCCCCCGCCCCCCCTTGAGAAGGGGGGAGGATGGTGGAGGGCCCCCCTTGGGAAGGGGGGAGGATGGTGGAGGGCCCCCCTTGGGAAGGGGGGAGGATGATGGAGGGCCCCCCTTGGGAAGG
>CAZSTZ010000365.1:0-4299 GCA_964609515.1 uncultured bacterium
TGCCTAAAAGCGTTTAATTTTTGGGTTTTCTTCAAAATTGAGATGCTCTGGTGATGGGTTGAAGAGTTTTTTGCGTTTTTACGAACAGAAAAAGCAGTCGAAGTTTAAGCATCCAGTGATGGGGCGACAGTTTTCTTATCAAGAAGCTTTTGAGGTTCAAGGGCGATTTTTGGCTAAGTATTTGATGGGGGAAATTGATAAGTATCCGCCTTTGGTGATGCGGTAGTTTCAATTAATAGTTAATAGTTGGGAAAAAAAGTTAGTTAGCAGCGGATTTTGAAACGGATGTAGCGGATGGGTTGGTGGTGGGAAAAAAGGGTTTGTTAGCAGCGGATTTTGAAACGGATGTAGCGGATGGGTTATTGGTGGGCGAATTAGGTTAATTGATTGTTGTTTTTTTTAGATATTGTAGGGGCAAAAGCATTCGGGAGATAAATGTTTGGAAAAAGCATAAATATTGATGTCCGAATGCTTTGCCCCCGTCCCACATTTAACCCTCTGGTTAATTGCCAATTATCCCACCATCAACCCATCCGCTACCAAGCAATCCCGTCACTCACCAGAAACCTGGTTTTTGCGAAAAACCAGGTTTCTTAAAATCCCCTGTCAGCAACCAACTTAGTTTTCTCACCACCAACCCAATTGTTAATTATTAATTATTAGTTGTTAATTCAAAAAAACCATCCGCACTCGTCCCTTCAACATCCGCTGCTAACTAACCTTTTTTCCCCAACTATTACCCATTCCCTATTCCCTATTCCCAAATTTGATTAAAATAGGATTGCTATTATTATGTATGTTGTGGTTTGTTACGACATTTCTGATGACAGTCGCCGGACTAAGATTCATAAGATTTTAAGCTCTTACGGTCAGTGGATGCAGTATAGTATTTTTGAGTGCGAGCTGACCGAGACTCAATATGCTAAACTGAGGGCTAGACTGGCTAAGTTGTTGAAGTCCCAGGAGGACAATATTCGGTTTTACTTCCTCTGTCAGTGTTGCCAGGGCAAGGTGGAACGAATCGGCGGGCCAGCCCTGCGGGACGACACCGTATTTTTTGCTTAGTTTTTTGTTTAAATGGGCCATTGATGCTCGGGCCACTAGAAGGGCCAGCTTGGCCAAGTTGGAATTTTTTCGAGATGGCCCACTCTGGGATTTTGCGACGACCGGTAGGTGTAGAAATAAGGAGGGGAAATTTAATGGCTGAATTGACGCTAGGACAAGGGTTTGAGGCGGTTGGAGTTGCGGAGGCGAGCCTCGCAAGGCGAGGAGCTTCGCTAACGTCGCATTTTCTCTATGCCTTACGGGCCAAGGGTTTTGGGAAAAAAATTTTTTTTACTTTTTGTGCATTTTTCTATTTTCGTGTTATTCTTTAGGTGGTTGTCGAAATCGAACCTTGAAAACTAAATATGTCAAGGGCTTCAAAGCCCGGCCATTGCAATTTCATTAAATCCCTATTAGGGATTGAAACAAATCGTATTCTCCAGGTGGGGAACCTGGTATAAGATTGCAATTTCATTAAATCCCTATTAGGGATTGAAACAAGAGCATTAATAGAAAAGCTAAAGGGTAAAAATAATTGCAATTTCATTAAATCCCTATTAGGGATTGAAACATATTGATTCCTTTTGCCATTATCCAGTCACTCCTACATTGCAATTTCATTAAATCCCTATTAGGGATTGAAACTCACTTTTGCGAGCAATATTATGGCATTCTGCTTTCAGATTGCAATTTCATTAAATCCCTATTAGGGATTGAAACAACGCAATCAACGGAAACAAATTATCGACTACCATTGCAATTTCATTAAATCCCTATTAGGGATTGAAACGCGTATTTCTCTTGGGAGAGGCGATCGCCATTTATTGCAATTTCATTAAATCCCTATTAGGGATTGAAACAAAGACAGTAAAGAAGGTATGCCATTGTTTACCTTATTGCAATTTCATTAAATCCCTATTAGGGATTGAAACAGATAAGGCACCATTTCCAGATATTAAGTTTCAAATTGCAATTTCATTAAATCCCTATTAGGGATTGAAACTAACCCTTACTATTGACGGCACCGCCGCCAAGAAAGATTGCAATTTCATTAAATCCCTATTAGGGATTGAAACTGGGGGGCCGCGCCTTTACAGGGGTAGGTTTTTTATCCTTGAGTAGAAAACGCACCGGACACGGAGACATCCACTCTGGTGCGTCTGGTGCGTCTCCCTCTCTCCGCTTCCCAATTCCCCATTCCCTAACCAAGAGACTCTCGATACTCAATTAAAAGCTTGGGGATGTAGTCGAAACCGTCAACGCCGATAATAGGGAGAATTTGCGATCGCTGCTGTTGTAATTCCTGTTGAAAAGTCTCCCCTAACTGTCCTTGTAAAACTGTTAGTAAAGCCGCAGTTTCCCGCCACTCGCCAGCCTCAATTTGCCACAAAAGATACATCCCAACCGAACCGGTGGAAATAGCTTTTGAGAAATTTTGCACTCCATAATAAGCCCGGGCTAAATAAGCCAAATTAAGACCCTGAAGATATAAATCTCCCGCGTACTGGGCCGCTTGCCAAGCCTTAGCTAAATGTTTGAGAGCTTCTTCGGGTTTTTCTATGAAAATATAAGCAATACCCAGACTGTTTAAACAAAGAGATTGACTCTGGCGATCGCCCAATTTCTCCGACAAATTTAAGCCTTGTTCTAAATAATTAATCGCGCTTTCGTAAACCTCAATTTCCATCGTATCTTCTGCCTTCCCTTGAAAAACTTCGCTATAACCAAAATTAGCCAAAGCATTAGCTTCCCCTTGCCGATCGCCTCCTTGACGAGCGAGAATTAAAGCCCGCTGGCTGTAATTAATCGCCTCCTCATAATTTTTAACGGCTACATAAGTACGGCTGAGATGATTGAGATTGGCAATTTCGCAAGAGCGATCGCCCATTTCCCGAGCAATTTCTAAAGCCTCCCGATGAAAAGCAAAAGCCCCTTCGTAATCTCCTAAAGTTTGTTGAGAATAACCCAATAAAGTTAAAACTCGCGCCTTTTCTTGGGTGCCTTCCACCAAACGCATCGGCTTATCTAAATAGCTCAGAGTATCCCTGAGATATTCCCCAGAAAAAGAAGCAAAAATGCCGCCATAAAGAGGGAAATATTCTTGTTGAGAAAAGGCGCGTAAAATTTGGATAGCAACTTGAAAACAAGCATTAGCAAAACTGGATTTATTGGCGAAACCGTTAGCTAACTGACACCAAATAGCGGCAAAAGTTAAAAAAGTAGAAATAGAAAGTTTCGCTCCCACTTTAGCATCGTAAACTAACTTATCAAACCATTGAACTAAACCCCGTTGGAGACATTGTAAAGTTACAGTTAATTCTACTAAATCTTGAGGTTCGGCGGTAGTGGTAGTCGCAAATTCTACAATCGATTTATCTAGGGCGATCGCGTTAAAAAATGCCGAAGGGAAAGGACTATTTGCCTGTTTCCCCCACAACTCCCAAGGGCCGACGCGAGTAGCGCCGCCAAAACCGAGGGAAGAGCGATCGTACATCCAACTAACCAGGTGAGGTTCGAGACGCTGCCAACAAGCAAGCCCCCGGAGGATGCCAGCGTGGAACTGTTGGAGGTCGTTTTCCAGGTCGGGGCTGGCAGTTTCCGGCAGTTGGGGCGACTTTAAAGCTTGGGCGAGTTGTTGGAGTTGGTTTAAAGTGAGGGGTTGTTTTTGGTTGGGATCTATTGCCCCCAAAAAAACAGTTAAGCGGTTTTCCGGTTCCGCAGTCAAGACTTGTTCTAGGGAAGTGGCGATCGCTTTTTGGACTTGATTTTCTTTTTGCCAGCGTTCCCATTCTCCCCGGATAGTTTTCAGGGCTCGCAGGCGGCGGGTTGCCTTTGCCTGTTTTAGTTCGTCGGTTTCCGTATCTGCCTGCTGTTGGTTAGTAGCGAGGCGATCGGCGAGGCAGCGTTCGAAGATTTCGCCGGTGCCGGTTTCGATTTGCTCTACCAGCATTTGATATACTTGCTCCTTAGAGCGAATTTGACCTTTGAGGGTAGTTTCGACGATGCTATCTATTAGGGATAAATAGCGATCGTTCCACGACATAGAATCTGACATTGTTAATTTTACCTTAGATTTGACGGTTCGGGTATTATTTTACAGCAAAAATGTAGGTTGGGTGAAGCGCAGCCCAAGCCAACATTATTTACCTTTTTCTGTCATTGTCGGTGGGAGAGCAATAGCAAAAATCTTAGTTTTGTCATTGCGAAGCGGCGGGAAAACGAGTTAAGTTTTTGGAAAACACCTTAACCCAGCCG
>CAZSTZ010000366.1:0-4210 GCA_964609515.1 uncultured bacterium
CTAATTGTTATTAATTGTTAATTATTAATTCTGATAATGAGAAAACCTTGGTTAATTATCCGCCCGCAAAAATTCCCCATAAGTTTGCGCGTTCGCCGACGAGTGCCTATAGTTTTGTCAATCTTGGCCCTGGCAACCTTCGCTGCGATGGTCTTCGGCGTCAGCGTCGGGGAATATCCCATCCCGCCGGTGGATGCCTTCAAAACTATTATCGGTCTCAACTCCGCCAACGCGGATTATTCCTTCGTTATTAATATGTTGCGCCTGCCGCGAGTTTTAATCGCTTTGCTGGTGGGGATGGGGTTGGCAGTATCGGGGACGATCCTCCAATGTCTGACTCGCAACCCTTTGGCAGCTCCGGGAATTATTGGGGTCAATGCCGGGGCGAGTTTGGCCGCCGCGATACTTATCGTTTTGCTGCCAAACGCTCCTTTTTTTGCGATTCCTATTGCCGCTTTTGGGGGAGCGATCGCCATTACTATCCTTATTTACCTCACGGTTTGGGAAAAGGGAAACTCTCCGATTTATTTGATTTTAGTCGGTATCGGTTTGAGCGCGATCGCCAACGCTTTGACCACGGCGATCGTAACTTTCGGAGAAATCAACAGCGTTTCTCAAGCTTTGGTTTGGATCGCGGGCAGCGTCGCCGGACGCGGTTGGCAATATTTCTGGCCTTTAGTTCCTTGGTTGGCAATCTTTTTGCCCCTAACATTTTTGCTTTCCAAAGACCTCGACGCTCTTTATTTGGGAGAAGATGTCGCTACCAGTTTGGGCAGTCCTCTTGAATGGCGGCGAGGTTTTTTGTGGTTGAGCGCTGTTGCTTTGGCCGCTGCTTCGGTAGCGACGGCGGGTACCATCGCTTTTGTCGGATTTATTGCCCCCCATTTAGCCCGGCAGTTGGTGGGACCGAACCATCAAGGTTTGATTCCTACTGCTGCAATTGTTGGTGGATTTTTAGTAGTTTTTGCCGATTTAGTCTCAAGAATTTTGTTTGCTCCGTTGGAGATTCCTTGTGGCATAATTACTGCTACTATTGGTGCGCCATATTTTCTGTTTTTACTCTATAGAAGCGATCGCAAATGAACGAACAAAATTTTTCAAAAAGTGCTTTAACTACTCGCAAGCTTACTGTTGCTTATAAAAACGGTCAGCCCATAATTTTAAATCTCGATTTAGCAATTCCCCTCGGCAAGATTACTGTTTTGGTGGGGCCTAATGGTTGCGGTAAATCGACTTTGCTTAAGAGTTTGGCGAGGTTGTTAAAACCTGTTGTCGGTACTGTCTATTTGGATGGCATTTCTATTTTTAAGTTACCAACAAAAGAGGTGGCAAAACGATTGGCAATTTTGCCTCAAGGTCCGACTTCGCCAGAAGGTTTGACCGTAGAAGAGTTGGTGGCCCAGGGGCGCTACCCCCACCAAAGCTGGTTGCAACAGTGGTCTTCAGAAGATGAAAAAGTTGTTCAACAAGCTTTGGCAACTACGGGACTTTTGGAGTTGGCCGAGCGATCGCTCGATTCTCTTTCCGGGGGCCAGAGGCAGCGAGCTTGGATTGCAATGGCCTTGGCTCAGGATACGGAGATTTTGTTGTTGGACGAACCAACTACTTTTTTGGATTTGGCCCATCAAGTGGAGCTTTTGGATTTGCTTTACGAGTTGAACCAGGCCCGGGGAAGGACTATTGTCATGGTTTTGCACGATTTGAATTTAGCTTGCAGATACGCCGATCGCCTGATTGCTTTGCGGGATGGTAAGGCGATCGCTCAGGGCTCTCCCCAAGAGGTAATGACCGAAGGTATGGTTAATTTGGTCTTTGGCCTTCAGTCTCGGATCGTTCCAGATCCGGTCACGGGAACTCCTTTATGCGTGCCCATGGGCCGCAAGGTTAAAGAAAATTTCTGATTTTTAACTTTTTGCTTTTCAAAAGAGAATCTTTCCTATATAGTTGCTTTTTAAATGCAAATAATTCCTAATTAGCGGCCAATAAGGGATGGCTTTGATGGGCCATCTAAACTTTTCGGAAATTAAGAAACCCGGTTTTTGAGAAAAACCGGGTTTCTGGACTGCCGATTAGGGTTTTTGGACTGCCGATTAGGGTTTTTGGAATTACGATTAACTGAGAGAAAAGCAAAGAAAAATGACACAAATATTAACAGCAACAGAATACGATCGAGTGCGGGAAGAAGTGTTAAAAACAGGTAAAGTTTTTCAACAATCAAACGATTTTGAAAGCGTTATTAAAGTAACCCATCAGTTAGGAAAAACTTATCGGCGAGAAATTCAACTGCGCCCGGGATTAAAGATTAAAATTAGCGATTGTCAAAGTAAATCTACAGTAGGATTAGAACACAGACACGAGGATTCGATGCCATTAGTATTAGCTTTCCGGCTGTCTGGTTATTGCCGAGTATGGACGGAAGGAATAGGAGATGATTATTATTACGAGAAAGCTGGAGAAAATTATTTATTTTTGGTTCCCGGTACTAAAGAAATAGAAGAAACGCCGGGGGGAGAAAGGTTGCAGGCGATTAAAATAATTGTCGAACCAGAAGTTTTAAGAAGTTTTAGCTGCTGCAATCTCGATTTACTTCCGACAGAATTACAAGCATTAATCGCCAACGATTCTGCTCCTATTTTTCATAAAAATGTAGGGGGAATATCTCCAGGGATGCAGCAAGCTTTACAACAAATTATTAATTGCCCCTATCAAGGAATTACTAAACAAATTTATCTGGAAAGTAAAGTGCTGGAATTAATAGCTTTGCAGTTCGCGCAATTAAAAAAAAGCGATGCAAATATTAGCAGTTCTAGTTGCTTGCAACCGGGGGACATAGACCGCATCCACCATGCCAAAAATATCTTAGAAGAAAACCTAGAAGACCCGCCTTCGTTATTAGAATTAGCTAGAAAAGTAGGAATTAACGATTATAAACTCAAGCGCGGTTTTCGAGAAGTATTCGGTACCACTGCATTTGGGTATTTGCAAAAAGTCCGCATGGAACGCGCCAAAAATCTTTTGGCCGAGCAAATGTTAAGCGTTGGGGGAGTGGCTCAAAATGTGGGATATAGAAGTCAAAGTCGTTTTTGCGATGCTTTTAAAAGACATTTTGGCGTTACTCCCAGAGCTTACAGGATGAGCCTCCATTCTTAAAAATTTAGCCCGATCCAGAACGGGCAAAAAAAACTCCGTTTGGGGCAAAAAAGAAGATTTTCAATTGCATAAACTAAAACAGAAGTCACAAATTTAAACTAAATTTCTCGATGTAATCGAGATAAGCTCCCGTTGTTTATAGAAATAGCAAACGACGGATAGATTTTAATGTCCAAAAACAAAAAGAAGGAGTAATTAAAAGTGGATATCTTATTAACGGATGCTGGAGATACCCGAACTTTGCTATCGGGAGAACTCGGACCCACCGACAGTCTTTTTGCTTTAAGAGGCAACGATGCGGTCACTGGTTCGACTGGTAGCGAGATTATGTATGGCGGCAAGGATAACGACCAACTGTTCGGAGAAGGTGGTAACGACGACCTCAACGGGAATAACGGAGAGGATCTGGTTGTTGGTGGTAGCGGTAACGACACCGTAAGGGGCGGTAAAGAATCAGACGTAGTACAGGGCGGTGCCGGCAACGACGAGATCTGGGGCGATCGCGGCGAAGATATCTTGATTGGAAATGAGGGGGCCGATACTTTTGTCTTATTTGCCGACTCGACTTTGCCACCGGGAAGTATAGGAGATCAATTGCTAGATTTTAATCCCGCTGAGGGCGATCGCATCGGACTTATTGGTTTAACCGCAGCGGATATAACTTTAAATCCTACTCCAGGGTTGCGATCGAGAAATGTTATACTACCGCTGCTTCCCGATGGAATTCCTGTAGAAGCTGCATTATCGCAATTTGGAGATGTACTTGAAGAGGTCGCCAACCCGACCACTAATCTCTTAGACGGAATCCAAATTATCGCCGAGGGACAAGTATTAGCTACTGTTTATAATAATATGACAGAAGAAGAGATTTTAAGTGGCATAATTACAGTCGATTTATAATTTTTGGGAATGGGGAGTGGGGAGTGGGGAATTGGTAATATCGGGGCAAAGCATTCGGAGATTAACTAAGATTTAAGAAACCCGGTTTCTTTGAGAAATTACGTCGCCAAAATAAAAATACCCACAAAAAAATGGCTAACTCGCCCGCCAGAAACCGGGT
>CAZSTZ010000367.1:0-4191 GCA_964609515.1 uncultured bacterium
CCCAAACTGAGCGCCTTGCTCCAGGACGATATTAACAGGAAAGACCCGCAAAATGGAGAACGTCGTGCCATTTTGCTAGACTTGTGGACCGATGGCAGTCAGTTGGTCGATTTACCAGAGGAAGTTCATGCAGCCTTTGAGATCCCACCTCTGGGTTTAACAGTTCTAGAGAGCTTGGCGGTCTCCCCTGCCGCTCTGGCGAAGGAAGCAGCGACACCTTATGAAGTTGCTCCCAAAACTGCGGAACCAGAAGTTCCAGATAGTCTGAAAAAGAAATTGCAAGAGCTCGATAACTGGAATAACCAAGGGATTCTTTCCCAAGATTTAGCCAAAGACATTCGCGAGTTTATCCATCCGGCTATTGTCGAAAGAATAGAGTGGAATACGGAAATGTTACTGCAGGGAACTTTCGCTGGTAGTAAAAGTGATTTTTTTAAGACAAGAAACGTTACGTTTCACAGTCCGAAAGTTACCCGAGAAACAATTGCTGGGGTGAGGTTATCTCTGCCACTAAACCCAGAGGACGAGCATGAATTTCGCGATACGGCGATCGCCTTTCAAGGGATTTTGCAGTACAAGCATTACAAGCATTGGAACTTTCCCGAGGGCGATCGCTACTTCCGCACATATGCCAAATATTTAGAACGCTGGAGTCAGTACGTCTTGGAGAAGATTCGTCTCTATCCTCGGGAGTCTGGGGAACCTTGGAACCCCGTTCCTGCTGCGGTAGAATTACTGGCGATCGGCGCTACTATGGCGGGACATCCCACCAATTCCCTCGGAGATTTGATTAACTCTTTATTTCTCGATTTGGAGGCAAAGAATTTAGACAATCGCAGTAAAACCTGGAAAAAGTTGTTTGAAACCTTCCAAAAAAACGGCAAGGATTTGTTAGAAATTGTTACCAGTCGAATTGCCTGCACTAAAGGGAGTTCTGAGAAGTTTCAGATTATTGATACGGTTCAAATTCTAGAACCCTTGCAACAAGTCAGTCAATCGTGGCAACCTCAATGCGAGATTCCCGATGATGTCCGCAGTCACGACATCTTTAAAGCTATTAACAAAACCCGCCAGCAAGTCGATGAGTTATTAGAAAAAGCGATTCAGGAAGAGCGCGATCGCTTGCTCGACGTTTATGATTCTTTAGTGGCAGAGTTGGGAGAAAATTTCAAGAAAAAAGAGGTCATTGAGGAAGTTAAAGAAGCCCTTGACAAAGCCAGCGAAGCGGGAGTTTTGGGTTCAAAAAATAGGAACAAGATTGATGCCGCTATTGACAGTTTTGACAAAGCCCCTATTGTGAAATTCATGGAAGATATGAAACGAATAAAGGCCGAAAATAAATCTGGTAAATTGCTACCAGAACTCAGCCAAGACTATCAAAAAGCAACGAAAGCTGCCACGGAATTTATTAAAGTTGTAAACGATTGTCTCGATAATTCGTTAAGCCGTGCTGAGACAGAGATTAACAATCTTAGTTCCACTGAAGGCGCTACCTTAGAATCGATAGACCAAGCAATTTTAGAAGGATTTGCTACGTTGAAAAATTTGGTAACAGAGATTAAAGGATAAAAATTATGCTGTTAGAAAAAACACAACGACTGATTGAGTTATCCAAGCAAAAAGTAGAGCTTGGGAAATACGCACAAAATCGACAAGGATTTGAAGCTAGAGAAAAGCAGCTAGAAGAAGCTATATCATCTCTTCGTCTCCTGGTTGAGGCTGTCAAAGTTTTTCGCGATCTGGGATTGGGAAATCTTGATGCCACGGATAAAGCCGATAAACTTTTAAATTTTATCGCCGTGGCAGAATCCCAATTTAAAAATAATCCAGAATGGATAGTTGACAATAAGAATTTTAATGGCAAAACCTTTGAAAAAAGCGTCAAAAGTTTAGAAAATTCTGTTTCCCAAGAGCTCCAGCAAAATTGGGAACAATACTTAGCCCAAAAGATGCCGAGTACCAACGATGAATTGCTCAATGTATTGGGAAATATTGACTCTTTTCAAGCAAAAGTTAAGCTTATTCGGCAATTAAAATCAACCATAAATAAGGATAATTTTCCCAAAACAGAAAGAGAATTTCAACATTTAGAGGATTGCATTAAGCACTTAAAAAACTGTTGGAATGACTTAAGCGGCGATGAAGTCCCCGAAAGCGTTTTAACGTTTCTTAAAAATGCTGTCAGTAATGAAGGTGCGCCCCTTCACCTCCTGACTCCAGAAGTAAAACAGTGGCTCGATCGCCACAAAATCTCTCAAGCTTTCCGAGTTTGCCTAATCTAGGCCAATATAGGATTTGTCAAACCATTTCGGGGCAGATGGCCTCTGATTTCTGAAGATTTAGAAGTCAATTGGCCACAGGCAAGATGCCTGTTGTACGGTTAAAAGATGAAGGGAGAGAGGCGATCGCTCCCTCCCACTCCCACCAAGGCTTTAACCGTTATTACCACCATCGGCCTGCTGTTGGGCCACTTGCCGCACCAAGTCGGCATCTAAACCCAGGGTCGCTGCTATCTGTTCGACGGTGGCCCCTAAATTCAAGAGTAAAGGCACAGAGGCTAATTTACCTCGTTGTTCGCCCAGTTGTTCTCCTTCTTCTTTGCCTTCTTCTTTGGCTTCTTGATAAAACCTTGTTTGTTTTAAATCGCTCAATCCAAACATAGCTTCTATTTCCTCCCGGCTTGCTTCTGGTAATTTGTAAATCAAGATGGTTTCTATTAATTGTAAAAGTTGTTGCTGTTGTCGTCGGCCTTCTATTTCTTCTGGCACTCGTTCGATTAACTCCCGAGTTTGTTCGATGGCCTTAGTTTTATTAGCTACAATTAATTGTATTGTAGCAATACCAAGAGACTGCTCTGATGGTTCTCCCAATTCATCGAGATAAATACGATTAACTCGCTTTGGGTTGAGCAATTCAGCGTAGCGGCTGGTATCTCCAACATCTACGCTGCGACGGGGAAAAATTATCGCCCCGCGCCAATTATTGCTTAATTTCGTTTGCTTGAGATAGAGAAAGATTTCGGTAAAAAAACGCTCGTAAAGTTCTTCGTCAGGCTGAAATTGAACTTCCCCAAAATAAATGGGTAGGTTGGGAGAGTTGGGCAAAAATACGCCGTCGATGCGGAATGCTAGTTGTTTCACTTCCACTGAGGAAAATTCGTAGTTATCTGCTGTTGGTCCTGGGCGGTTAACTAGCTCAAAAAAGATATTTGGAAAGGTTTTAAAAATGTTGTAAAAGATGCTATCTGTTTTCACTTTTTTTCTGAGTTGAATGCACTAACTTTATAATAATTGATGTCGAAAAAAATGTCAATAAAATCAACAAAAAATCAATGAACGTAATAGACCTATTTGCCGGCTGCGGCGGAATGTCTCTGGGTTTCCAAAATGCCGGTTTTAACTTAGTCGCTGCCTTCGACTCCTGGCAAACCGCAGTTAATATTTATCGCCAAAATTTTCAGCATCCAATCTATCAATTAGATTTAAGCAAACTCGAAGCAAATTATCATTTTTTAGCTCAATTTAAACCGGATATAATTATCGGCGGCCCTCCCTGTCAAGACTTTTCCAGCGCGGGGAAACGTAACGAAAATCTCGGCAGGGGCGATTTAACTATTTCTTTTGCCGAAATAATCGTCAATCTTCTCCCCCAAATATTCGTTATGGAGAACGTCAGTCAGTTTGTTAATTATTCTAAATATTCCCTAGCAAAACAAATGTTTAAAGATGCCCGCTACGGCATTAGCGAACAAATTATCGATGCCAGTCTTTGCGGCGTTCCCCAGAAAAGAAAAAGGTTTTTTTGGATTGGCATTTTGGGAGGAAAAGACGGAGAAATCGAATCGCTTTTAACTGCTAATCTGGCAACCAAACCGATGACAGTTAGGGATTATTTGGGAGATAAATTGGGCATCAAACATTATTATCGACATCCGCGCAGCTATCAACGACGGGGAATTTTTAGTATTGACGAACCGAGTCCCACGGTTAGAGGAGTTAATCGACCGATTCCGAAAACTTATCAAAATCATCCCGGAGATTCTGCAAAAGTTTCCGAGAATATTCGACCTTTAACTACTATTGAAAGGAGTTATTTACAGACTTTTCCAAAATGTTTTATTTTCGAGGGTTCTAAAACGGATTTGGAACAGATTATTGGGAATGCGGTTCCAGTGAAGTTGGCAGAATATGT
>CAZSTZ010000368.1:0-4174 GCA_964609515.1 uncultured bacterium
GATTATAACACAAACTTAAACCCGTCGTCCAGAAACCAGGTTTTTTTACTCCTCCCCCAGAAACCAGGTTTTTTCAAAAAACCTGGTTTCTTAATTCTGTGAATCTACCCCCTCAACATCTCCAAAATCTCCTCCTCCACAACCTTAATCTCCGCCTCAATTACTGCCAAATCCCTTGGCGGTTGGTAGCGGTAAAAATAGCGATTAAAATTAATCTCATATCCCACCTTCCCAACTTTTCCATCCTTCTCATCGATGAAACTTTCATCAATCCAAGCATCGCCGACGTGGGGCAAAACTTCCCGTTCCAAATACTCATAAACATCCTCCGTTAAAGGCACATTTTCCGTATCCCTTAACTGCTTATCCGCCTCCAGTTTACCCTTACTATCCTTGCAGACTTCCGCAGTCTCGTCTCGTTCCGACAGCGCCGACAAAATCGCCTTTTTAACCGTCGGTTTAATCTCAACCCCCGCTTTTTTAAACCCCTTATTTAATACCTTTAAAAAAGCAGGACGGGACTTATATAAATCCGACGGCAAACCCTCCAAAACCGCCACAATTTGCCCTTGTAACTCCCTCCCCGCTGCCTCTTCCGCCAGACGTTCGCTCTCATTTTTTCTCTTCTTACTAACCGCCAAATTAACAAACATTTTTTCCTCCCGCAAACGCTCAATTCTCTCCCCCGTCGCCTGAAAATTCAACCGCAAAGGACGGTCGATACTAATCTTCCGATAACCAAAATCCGTATTATTAAAAACCCGAGAATTTTCGTTCTCCTCCATATCCTCAAATAACCGAGAAATCTCCTCAATATCTTCCTCAGAAATCTGCCGCCGTTTATCCCCCAAACTCTTGCGCATAGACTCGTAAAAATCCACCGCATTAATCAACTGAACTCGCCCCCGCCGTTCGTACTTTTTACGATTACTTAAAACCCAAACATAAGTCGCAATGCCAGTATTATAAAACAACTGTTCCGGCAAAGCAACAATAGCCTCCAACCAATCATTCTCCAAAATCCACCGCCGAATATTACTCTCCCCGCTGCCAGCATCCCCAGTAAACAAAGGCGAACCATTCATCACAATTCCCACCCGACTGCCCCCCTTTTCTGGAGACTCCATTCGGCATAACATCTCCTGCAAAAACAACAATTGTCCGTCATTAATTCTCGGAGTACCCGCATAAAAGCGACCGTCATTTTCCACCGCCGTTTTATCCCTTTTCCAATCCTTCCCATAAGGAGGATTTGCCAGCAGATAATCGAACCTTTTATCCAACTCAAAAGGCTCCGCCAAACAGCTACCAAACTTAATATTATCCGCATCGTTACCATCCGGGTTTTTAATATAAAGGTCCGACCGACAAACCGCATAAGTCTCCGGGTTAACCTCCTGCCCAAACAGTCTAACTAAAGCCGTTGGATTCTTCTTTTTTATCCAATCTTGAGCGATAACCAACATCCCCCCAGTACCGCAGCAAGGGTCATAAACCGTTTTTTCAATATGTTTTTGCTTCAACTCCTCCTCATCCTGGCCCATCAACAAATTAACCATCAACTCGATAACCTCCCGAGGCGTAAAATGCTCCCCCGGATTCTCATTTAACGCCTCGTTAAACTTCCTAATCAACTCCTCAAAAATATACCCCATTTCCTGATTAGAAACATTTTTTGGTTGGAGGTCTATTTCCGATTCTTTAAACTTTTCCATTACCAGAAACAACAAACCCGCATCATCCAACTTTTTAATCGTATTTAAAAAGTCGAACTTCTCCAAAACATCCCGCATATTTGGGCTAAAACCGTTAAGATAAGCCTTAAGATTTTTAGCTAAATCGTCTTTATCCTTAAGCAGTTTTTCAAAAGTAAAAACCGAAGTATTGTAAAAAGCATAACCCGATTTTTTTCTCAAAAGTTCGTCCAGATTTGGAAGCTTACCTTTAAACTTTTTGTAAGTCTCTAAAACATCCTGTTTCGTATCCGCCAAAACATAATCGATGCGCCGCAAAACCGTAAAAGGCAAAATAACATCTTTATATTTACCGCGATTAAAAGAATCGCGAATCAAATCGGCAATACTGAAAATAAAATTAGCTTTCTCGCTGAAATTGTTCATAATTTGAAAATGGGGAATAGGGAATGGGGGAACTGTACAATTAACAATTATACTCAAGACGGTAAAAAATTGCGCTTTCGCCCTTAATGGTCAACTCTGTTGCATGCTCTTAGGGACTTGTGCAAAAATAAACTACCAGTCTCTTGTAGGTTGGGCGCGCGCGAACCGGAGCCCGACGCCGGTATCTTATTAAATTGCAAGTCCCTTAACTCAAAGAAAAAAAGCTATTTTTGAGTACGACAGTCGTTCGTTACACCGATTTTACCTTCTCAAACGTTGGCGGACTCGCACTACTATCTGTTCTACTTCTGGTAACTTCATCTGCAACGCTAACAACCCAAAGGTTGCCAAACCCAACCCCGCCGACAAACATAATTCTAACAACAACACTACAAAACCATCGCTGCCTAATACCTGCTGGCAACCCCACATACTGCCCCAACTTACTAAACCCGTCATTACACCGGCAGCAATTAAAGCCCCAAAACATTTACTCCATTCTCCCCAGGGCAAACCTCCCAACCTCCCATCCAACAACCACAAAAACAACACCATCGAAATAAAGTTAACTCCCACCGTCGCCAATACCAAACCGGGGGCACCAAAGGCCGTTACTAATAAATAATCTAATAAAGCGTTGAGAGCAATATTAAAAACGCTCACCCGAAGCGGAATTTGCGCGTCTCCCAAAGCATAAAATACTCGCACCAATACATCCCGCCCTAAATAGACAAACATTCCTAGGGAATATGCTATTAATACCGATGCTACAAACTGCGACGCTTGGAGGTCGAAGGCGTAGCGTTCGTAAACTACTCTTACTATGGGTAGGGCTAATGTTACCATGACTGCTCCCAAGGGCAACATTGTTATTCCCGTTAAGACTAACGCTTGGCGAATGCGGTTTTTTAATTCGGTTTTGCTTTCTGGGGCCGTTAAGCGGGAAAAGACGGGAAAAAATGGTACTAAAATGACGTTGGAAATAATGCCTAAAGGAGTTTGAACTAATAAACCGGAATAGGCCATCGCCGCCGCCGCTTGGGGAATATAAGAAGCAAAAAATAAATCGGTATAAACGTTAATTTGTAAGGTGCCAGAAGAGAGGGTTGCCGGTAGCATTACTTTGAGAATTTCTCTGACTCCGGGGCGGTTAAAATTAAATCGCAAGCGCAATTTTCCCAAACCCGATCGCCACAAAGCCGGCAGCTGTACTAACCATTGAAAAGCTGCTCCTAATAAAGTAGCGATCGCTAAAACTACACCCCCAGTAAAAGCATATTCTGGATTGGTAATTTCGCTCCCTAATTGTAGGGCGAGAATGATTAAACCAACTATTACTGCCATGCTCGAAAATAGCGGACTAATTGAAGGCAACCAATACATATCCGCCGCATTTAAAGTGCCGAAACCGATGCCAATTAATCCTGCTAATAAAGCCATTGGGGCCATGATTTGAAATTGTTGGATGGCGATCGCTCTTATTTCCAAACCCTCGGGAGTTTCTGTTAATCCCGGCGCGACTAAATCTATTAAAGGATTGGCCAAAATTACCAGGGCAATACTTACTAATAAAAGACAGCCGCCGACTAAAGTTGTAATCGTTTCTACTAAAGGGGCCGCTTCTTCTCGGTTGCGTTTGGCCAAAACGCTGACGATGGCACTGTGAAAAGGCCCGTTAATACCGCCGAGCAAAATTAACAGAAAACCGGGGATAACGTAGGCGTAATTATAAGCATCAATGGCCGGGCCCACTCCGAAGGCAGCAGCGATCGCCTGTTGTCTGACTAAACCCGCTACTTTGCTGAGTAGGGTGGCGACGGCGACGATGCCAGCTATTCCTGCTAGGGTGCGAGTGGTTTTTTTGGGTTCGGACATGGTTTAATGGGTAAAAGTTAACAGTTAGAAGGTAGCATACTCGCTCTTAGGCAAGAGGCATGCATGCATGCATGCAAAAGGGTGCATCTCAATTTTGAAAAAAACCAAAAGGGGCAAAGTTAACGGGTGCATCTCAATGCAAGTCAAAACCCAAAAATTAAACGCTTTTAGGCAAGAGG
>CAZSTZ010000369.1:0-4128 GCA_964609515.1 uncultured bacterium
AAATTAGTAAGCATAGTTCCTAGTAATCGCAGTTTGTAGTAATCGCTTTAGCGATTGTTCGTAGTAATCGCAGTTCGTAGTAATCGCTTTAGCGATAGAGATGTTCCTAGTAATCGCAATATCCGATAAACGACTCAAGTCGTTACTACGAACGTTCGTTACTACGAACTCAGCCATTTTCCCTAATATTTTCTGGAACCCCCACCGCAGAAAAACCGGCGATCGCCTTTAAATTTTGACAGCGAATCAACTCGTTAAAATTCAAAGCAGTTCTCCCTTCTAATTTAGCTACTGTTTCAATTCCTTCTAACAAATATTTAGCGGCTTCAACTTCAGTATAACCCCTGCGAGTTGCCACCCCCACCGCCGCTTCATCTGCTTCTAATTCTACTTTAACGCTACGATTGTTGCGCCAAATTCTGGTTGCTGCAAAACCAGCTAAACCCCCAGCAATTGCAATGCCAACTGCATCAAATTCTGCAATTTCCGAGATTCCTCCTAACAATCCTGCTGCTAAAATAAAGCGGTCTAAATCTAATTTAAACCATTTAATTTCGCAGGACCAGCAAACATGATGGAGTAGAATTAAATCCCGTTGTTGTTTCGGCAGTCGCCGCCACAAATCGAAATTAATATAAATCTGACGCTGCCTCTTCCAAGGATTAGGAAAAGGAGCTTCTATTACTTTTTGTTGTTGGGGTTGGCTAATTATTTTTGCCAGCATTCGCCCGGAGGCGGGCATGATTTCTAATAAGCGATAAATCTCTCGATCTGGGTTCATATTTTCAATTAACAATTAACAATTAACAATTAACAATTATTAATTGTTAATTGTTAAGAAGATTACAGAGGTTTCAAACTATTAGATAAAGTTGTCAGGGCAGGGGGTACTTCCGATGCTTTGGCTTCCGTGGCAGAAATTAGTAACAAAAAGATATTGCTGCCCCTTTGACGAACTAAAACTCGTCCGGTTATCGGTTGAGTATTTCTACCTTGAGTTAAAGTACCGTTCCAAGACAGGGAAACTATAGCAGGGGCGATCGCTTTTAATTCTCCGGGTTGAAATCCCTCGCCCCTATCCAATTCTTCGATGGCAAGTTGCGCCAAAGCTTCGTTGGAGAAGGGTTGTGCGTTTAACTGGGGTTTAACTAATACAGTATAGGCGAGGTTGCCATCGGGAGACTCTATCAAAGGCACTCCCCCAACTTTACTAACGTTATAACCTTCCAAAACGCCGACCTCAAACCTACTTTCTTGATAAGGTTCCCTGCCGAGAGGTAAAGTTATAGTTTTAAATTGCTCGTTGGTGGGAGATGCTTTTGGGGAAGTCACCGCCTCCGGAGTGGGAGACACTTCTGGGGAAACCTCCACCTCGGGCGAGGGGGATACTTCTGGAGAAACCTCCACCTCGGGAGAAGGAGATTGAGCATAGGCCGAAAGTTGCAGCGACGGCGCAGTTGCCACAGGCTGCAGCTCCCAGGGGGCTCGGTTCCAAATTAACAGCGCTAACACTGTTATCAATCCTAAACCAATTAATCGCCAACGTTTCATTTTTTTAACTCCAATTTTTGTTTGGGAATCAACAATTATTAATTGTTAATTGTTAATTGTTAATTACCTACCCAATACAGCGGGGTTGCCGAAATCGAATAAGCCGGCGATGCAGCCGGTCATGATGGTGGCGAGGGTACCCGCCCATAATGCTTTGACTCCCAGAGAGGAGACTTCCGATCGCCTGCTAGGAATTAAATTGGACAAACCGCCGACGAAGATGCCGTAGGAGGCCAGGTGGGTAAAACCGCAGAGGACGTAACTGACGATTAACATGGCGCGATCGCTAATTTCCCCGGCGGCATTTAACCGGGCTAGAGTTAAATAGGGCGGGATGCTGGTCTCGAATAAGCGGCGTCCTATCATCAAAGACGATTGCCACAGTTCGTTCCACTCTAAAGATACACCGGTTAAAAAGGTTAAGGGCAAAAATAAAGCCCCTAAAAGGTTTTGTATAGTAATGTATTCAAAAAGAAAGCCAATAACGGGCAAGGCTTCCAAACCTTCAAATAACTTATTAACTAAAGCCAGCAAACCCAAAATGGCAATCAATACCGCTGCAATTCCTACCGCCATTTTCACTCCATCCAGGGCGCCCACGATGAGGCTGTCCATCGGACTCGGACGTTTGGTGGGGTCTTCTTCTACCTCGTCGGGGGGGATGGTACCCATAGTTTTTGGTTCCCCCGTTTCTGGGATTAAGATTTTGGAGATGACGAAACAGGCGGGAATGGTCATTATTGATGCCGATACTAAGTGTCCCGTAATTGAGGGAAAGGTGGGTCTCAATAAGCCGGCATAGATGGCTAAGACGGAGGAGGCGATGGAACCGAAGCAACTGGCGAGGATGGCGCAGAGTTCGCTGCGGGTCATATCCTGGAGATAGGGTTTGACAGCGATCGCCGACTCGATACCTACGAAAATATTAGCGGCCCCAGACAGAGACTCGGCGCCGCTGATTTTCATGGTTTTTTGGAAGATTTTGGCAAACAGCTTGACCACTGGCTGGATGAGATGCAGTCGGTATAAGAGGGCGACGAGGCCGGAGAAAAAGATGATTTGGGATAGGGCGCGGAAGGCGAAGATATAGCCTAGATCCAGGTTGTCGGTGCCGAGGCGATCGCCTGGAACTGCCGTAAAGGGAGGAAGGGCCGTTCTGGCAATCCAGCGGGCTGCCGGCCCCGGCCCTGCCGGGGCTGCGAGGTCTCGGGCCAGAATGTTACCGAAGAGAAATCTGGCCCCGGCGTCGGAAGCATCGAGGACGGCATTGAGGAGGTCGTTGAGGCCCGCGATGAGGTCTCTGGTGGGCAGGACGAAGACAAATAGTCCCAGGGCCATTTGCAGTCCGATGCCCCAGATGATGACCTTCCAGGGTATTATCCGCCGGTTCTCCGAACCTAACCAGGCGATGAAGCAGAGGGCGACTATTCCTAATAAGCTGATGAGGTTTAATACTGGGTTCATTTTTGATTTCTCCGAGGTGGAGGACTAGAGAAGTATCTCAGAAACCCGGTTTTTTGAACAATACCTTCGCCAAAACGAAAAATGTCTCAAGTGTCATTGCGAGGGGGGGTTTGGGTAGAGTTTAACTATTGGTTAATCGTTATGGCCCCCCCGTGGCAATCTCATAACTTAATGATAGGGCTGAGATTGCTTCGGCTTACTTAACGAGTTTCCACCTTGAGTTAACGAGCTTTTGACACCGCCTCGCAATGACAACAGGCGGCTGGTTTGAAAAATTGGCGAAGGTATTGCTTGAAAAAACCGGGTTTCTTGACCGCCGGGCCGATTTTAACTTGATGACAATTCAGATTAACCCATAAGCGTTAAAATCGGTAGTTAGCTGACTATTGTTGATGGCAATTAGTCTTTTATTGAGACATTTATAAGGAAAAGTTATCAGTTATTTTTTTTAGTTAATTAATCTATTAGCTAAAGTCTTGACAAAGTTAACGTTATCTGTTAAGGAATTTGAGATTAAAAATGGAAGCTTTTAATTTGACCCCTCCGGAATGGACGGAACCAGCAGCCCACGCTTTTCAGTTTTGCTGTCCCAAATGCGGGGCGAGCAGTTTGGAGGCGAAGGAGGTTTGGATTAATAGGCGATCGCCGGTTTATACGGAGAACCACCGTCGCAAGTGGCAGGAGTTTTATTTATGTGAGTGCGATTATGCCTGGTGGGCGTGGAGTAGCGATCGGCCTCCTTCTAAGTATGCTGACAGGATCGTAGATCCATTTGATGAAGAAGACGAAGAAGATATCGATACTTTTTAGGGTATTGGGAATGGGGAAAAATAGATTGGTTAACCCGTTCGTAGTAATCGCTTTAGGGATTTAAAAAGTCAGTTAAAAATCGCTAAATTGTGGTTATTGGTGGGTGAAAAAGGTTGGTTGGCAGCGGATTTGGAAAGGACGATCGCGGATGGGTTTGGGAGCATCCCGTATTTGCAAAAATACTTTTTTTAGCCTAAAACCTCCTAACCTCTTCTGACTTCTGACCTCTTACCTAAAGCGTTAAGTTATTGGGTTTCTTCTTGCATTGAGATGCTCCCGATGGGTTATCTCAATTATTAGTTA
>CAZSTZ010000370.1:0-4126 GCA_964609515.1 uncultured bacterium
TTCTGGGATAGCTGGAAAAAACCGGGTTTCTGGGATAACTGTTTCTGGGATAGCTGGAAAAAACCGGGTTTCTGGGATAACTGTTTCTGGGATAGCTAGAAAAAACCGGGTTTCTGGGATAGGAAGACCGCGACTATCTTAAGAATTGCTCTTACTATAAGGCAAATCCTCGTTAATTCTATCCATTTCCAACTGCTCCATTTGATTGACGCGATCGATATAAGAAGCGAAAATTTGCGACAATTTGTTATTGTAAAAACGGTGCATGCTATAATTAGGACGGGCGGGGAAACCCCGTCGTTTTTTATGGCGACCGCCGGCACCCGGGTCGAAAAGATTAATGCCGTTGGCAATGCCCCACTCGATAGGCGTATAATAACAAGCGTCAAAATGCAAGCAGTCTATCTCCTGGGTACTGCCCCAATAACGTCCGTAAAGGCGATCGCCCTTGGTAAGACAAAACGACATCCCCACCGGAGAGCGATCGTCTAACTCGCTGTATGCCGCAACAAAAACTACTCGGTGGCGGAAGTCGTGGTGCAACTGCTCGAAAAATCGCTTCGTCAAATACTTACTCCCCCACCAACCAAATTTATCGCAAGTATTCTCGTAAAAATGATACATCTGGGAAAACAACGCCTTGGGTATCTCATCGCCGGTCACAGTTCGCACTTCTAACCCCGCTTTACCTACTGCCTTCCGTTCCCGCTTGATGTTCCGGCGCTGGTTGGCATTAAACGCTGCCAAATAATCGTCAAAAGTTTGATAGCCATGATTTTCCCAAATATAACTGTGATGCAACCAACCCCTAAACCCGTGACGTTCTATAACAGGTCTCCACTCCGGATCGACGTAGAGAAAGTTGCAACCGGAGATATTGTGGCGATCGCAAAAAAGATCGATTTCTTTAACCATCATTCCCGTCAGTCGGTCCTCGTCTTCCCCCGGCGCGATTAAAAACCGATACCCCTCGGCGGGAGTAAACGGCGACATCCCCAACAACTTCGGATAATATTCAACTCCCAAGCGAAAAGCAACATCGGCCCACTGATGGTCGAAGACAAACTCCCCATAGCTATGACTTTTAATATAAAGGGGCGCCGCAGCTATCAATTGTCCGTCCCGCCAGACCGTCAAATGTTGGGGCAACCAACCGGCCCTGCCAGTGGCGCTGCCGGAAGTCTCCATATTGTTTAACCAGTCCCACTCAAAAAATGGGGTTTTCAGGGGTTGGGCGAAAGCGTCCCATTGGTCTTTGGGGACTTCCGTCATTTTGTTAATCCATTTAAAAGAATATTGAGTTTTGTCCTGTTTAAACATTTTTCCTGTCTCGAAGCATTGTCCTTCCTTTAAGTTAATCTAATCTTTAGATTTCGGGTAGGTTCGATGGAGAAGAAGGCAAGAGGCAAGAGGCAAGAGGCAAGAGGAGGCAAGAGGCAAGAGGCAAGAGGCAAGAGGCAAGAGTGTTAACTCGTTTTTGTTTAAGTCAGTTAGATTCGGCCATAGTGCAAAAATACCTCCTGGCCAATTGTTTCAACTTCTAACAGTTGCAACCGAGGGGCCATCGAAGCTATAAACCCGGTTCCTTCGACTGCAGTGGGGGCGTCGGTTCCGCCTAAGATTAAGGGGCAAATTGTCAGCCACAATTCATCTATTAAATTAGCAGTTATTAAAGAACCGACGATTTGACCGCCGCCTAAAATTGCCAAGCGTTTTATGCCTAAATCTAGAAGTTGTTGAAAAGCGCGATCCCAATCTATTTTTCCTTCTTCGTTGGCGGCAAAGATAATTTTTTCAAATTTATTTTTTAAAGGGTTGCTCTCGATATTTTCTGTTTTTGTGCTAGTTAGCAACCAGCGGGGAACTGGTTGTTGAAAAAAGGGAAAATTGGGGTCGAGGTCGAGCGATCGCGAACAAACTATTTGCGCCGGTTGGGAAGGTTTTCCCAGTTTTTCTCTTGTTTCTAAAAGTTGGGTTGAAGTGATTCTCATGGTAGTTCCATAAGCGCGAAGAGTTCCCCCACCAAATAAAACGGCGTCGGCTGTAGCGATTTGTTTTTCTAAGTGTTTTTTATCGTTGGCGGAACCAAATCTGGCGGCGGATTTTTCGACATCTGCAATTTTACCATCGGCGCTGGTGGCGAGGATAATTGTTGCGTGAGGTCTGTTTTTTGGATTATTCATTTTTAACTTGCTCTCATACTCATGACGAGTACTCATGACGAGTACTCAAAAAAGCAATAAAACTAACAACAACTTAACGCTCTAACTCATTTTCTAGTCTTGTAGTTAGTCTTGTAGGTTGGGTGGAACGCAGTGGAACCCAACAATACTATTCTTTGGGTTTCGTTATTAATTTGATGCTGTTGGGTTTCGTTTCACTACACCCAACCTACAATTTTATTTAACTGTTAATTTGATTTTTCATTTGATGCTGTTGGGTTTCGTTTCACTACACCCAACCTACAGTTTTATTTAACTGTTGGGTTTCGTTTCACTACACCCAACCTACAGTTTTATTTAACTGTTGGGTTTCGTTTCACTACACACAACCTACGATTTTATTTAACTACAATTTTATTTAACTCGAAGCGCTAGTATAAAACCTCAAAGCAAACCGCCAAAAAGCAATCGAAACTAACAACAAACCTCCAGCCAAAACCGCAGAACCCAACACCCAAAAAAACGTTCCCCGACCCAACATCGCCTCGGCGGGAACTGTAGTTAAAAAAGCAACTGGAATTATAAAAGTAAAAAAGAAACGATAAGCAACGGGATAAGCAACCATTGGAAATCTGCCCGCCGCCAATAACGCCCGCAAAACTTCTGTAACGTTATAAATTTTCACAAACCAAATGCTCGTCGCCCCCAAAACAAACCAAATACTATAAAGACTAATGCTGCCGCAAATAAGCGGCACTAAACTTAATAAATAATTTGCTGCTCCCAAACCTAATTTACTACCCGCATAAACTAATAAGATTACTCCCGAGAAAAAATCTGCCAATCCCCAAGGAGAAACTTTATGACTGGAGAGCCAAAATTGACTGCTAATCGGTTTTAATAAAATAAAATCCAGAGTTCCTTCTTGAACGTAAACGACAATGCTGTTGAGATTTGGGGCGAGCAAAATCTGAGAAAAACCTTGAAACATGGTAAAAATTGCCAGGACAATTATTGCTTCTTCCCAACTCCATTGCTCGAAGGTGTAGCCGGTTCGATAAAATAAAAATAAGCCGAAAATGCTTCCCGCTAAATTGCCAAGGCTGGTAAGTGCGGCTAAGACAAAGTTAAATCTGTATTCTAATTCGGCAGCGATCGCCGCCCCCCAAAATAACTTTAATATTCGTAGATATTTCTGCATTTTTCTAATCCTTATTTAGCTCGTTCGTAGTAAGCAATAATGGTGCTTTTGATATCTCAGAAACCAGGTTTTTTGAAAAAACCTGGTTTCTTAACCAGCGCCTAAATGCTTACTACTAACTTAAAAATTAGAATTTATTAGCTGAAAATTGCCGACAGGTTTATCCTCATAATCTCGCCAAGTATTTGAGTTATAAAACCAGCTTTCCGACAGTTCTGGTTCCATAATCCAGAGGCGATCGCTATCATAATTTCCCTCTTCTTGAGGCAGATCTTCTCTCAAATAGATCGCCAAATTCTCCATAAATTCGTAGCCATCGCTATAGCTATTTGGCGGCCAACCCATGTCCGTGCCTCCCAAAGCTTCTCCGGCAATAAAAACAATTTGATGATAAAAAGTCATGGTATCCATTTGCTCTAAAAGCCTGCGTAATTTTAAAGGCGAGGGAGCAATTAAATAAATATCTTCGCAGTCCGGTTCTGTATCTACAAAATCGTCCCAGCTTTGATAGGAGAAAAAGGTATCCTGGGACTCCAATTGATAGCCCAAAGCAAAGCGAATTTCATCAACAATTTCTTCATCGGAAACCTTGTCGGAAATCCTATCGAGCCAACCATGAATGGTGTTATATAAGTCCATGTCAGAAAGAGAAAGTAAGGCTTCTCTTACAGTTTCGGCGTGTCTTTGAGTTCTGATTTTCATTGTTTTTTTCCTCTAATAATTGATAGATTTCGGTTCTTTTTTTGTCGATTAGTTCTCGTTA
>CAZSTZ010000371.1:0-4074 GCA_964609515.1 uncultured bacterium
TCATTCTCGCCAATACTCCGGTTTATTTAACGCATCGGCGCAAATAACCTTACCACTGGCAGAACCAATTACTCCTGGAGCAAGGGCTCGAACCATCCAAGCGTCTGTATGCTGGTCTGGAATGGGATAGGGCGCTTCAAACCCCAGACATCCTGCCGGTTGGAACCCGTGACGGGAGTAGTATTCGGGATATCCGAGAACGAATACCAGTTCCACTCCCGATCGCGACAACAACTTCAATCCTTCTTCGATAAGTTTGCCGCCGATACCTTGCTTTTGAGCGTCGGGCACTACTGCCAGTGGCGCTAATATTGCCGATGTTGTATTTTCGCTATTGGTTAGACCTACCCGGGTAAATAAAATATGTCCCACGGGGCGATCGCCTCGAAAAGCAAGCAGAGATAAAAGAGGTTGGGCAGTGGGAGCCTTTAAAAGGTTCCTCACTAATTCCGCCTCGTCATTTTCACCAAAAGCTTCTCTTTCTACAAATAATACATCGTTCAAATCTGAATCCAAAGCCTCTCGTATTTGCATTTATGTTTCTCCTAAAGAACTCAATAAACCGGGTTTTTTGAACAATACCTTCGCCAATTTTTCAAGGCTAACTCACCCGCCAGAAACCGGGTTTTTTGTCGCCAACCATCCGCACTCGCCCCATCGGGAGCATCTCATATTTGTAAAAAAACCCAAAAATTAACTATAGCAGTCCTATGCACAACTAACAACTGACAACTGACAACTAACAAAAAGCGTTCAATTATTGGTTTTCTTCAAAACTGACGCGCTCCCATCAATCTTCACCTTTCCAACTAATAGGAACAGTAGGAGCTAAACCCCAACTATTTTCTCCTCCAGAAGTTTCATCATCCAGGACATTTACTACCTTTTGATAAATATCCTCAGCTTGTTGGGGAGAGTTGCCAATACTGGTCAAACCTAACTTGCCGTATTGGGACAAACAACCCATTAAATGAAACACCGTTCCCGTCTCCGTACTCGTGTCAAAATGCAAGCGATCGCCCGCGATAATATCCATCAAATCGTTAGGCAATAAACCCCGATAGCGCTCTTTTTGTAAATTGTCCGTAGCTTTATAAAATTTAGCCCTTCCCTGTTGGCTATAAAATAAACCAGTGGCGGTTTCATATCGTCCGTTTGTTAATAACTTTAAAGTCATAAAAGGATGAGTCGTACCGCCGCGACGCAAATTTATTTCAATAGCATAACAATCCCATTTAGGGTTAGATGCACTTCCCTTATTTACAGTTACAAAATCAACGCCAAACCGTTCTAAAGCACCTTTTTCTGCTAAGTTTTTACCAATTTCAAGGCCCATTTCCTGTAAATGCAGCCTGTATTTTTCGTCAGAGGGAAAGCGACAGCCGAGAAAAATTTGTTGGTCTGCCCCGCCTAAAATTTGGTCGTGGGTGGAGAGAATTTCTACTTTGCCGTCGGGAGTTATGCGACCTTGAACGCTGGGCGATCGCTTCTTATCTCCCTCGATAAATTGTTCGGCGATCGCTCCTAACTCCCCGATGCGACTGCTAAATTTATCCCAATTTTCTCCCGGCCCTTGAAAGTTCATCCGAGAATAATTTTCCCCGACCGCTTTCAATCTTTCTCCTATTGTTAAATCTTGCAAAGGTCGTAAATCTAAAATAGCATTTCCTTCTCCAGAAAAACCCTCATTTAATTTAATTACTACCCGCTGCAACTGCGGTTTTCTTCCCCATAATTCTACCGTCGCTTCTGCTAAATCGTCCGCGTTCCAAACTAACTCGCTACCATCGGGATGAGGAAGAGCGCACTCGGCGAAAATTTGCCTGCTGCCGCTTTTAGTTCCCCATTGGAGCAAATCTGGATCTGCCGCCCACAAAGGAATGCCCAAACGTAAAGATAGTTCCCTTTCTAAAGCGGTGGAATTAAAACAAATCATATAAGATTTATCCCGTCGCAATGCCTGGCGAATGCGTTCGATGAGACGAGGGCGTTCTAGGATTTTTTGGGTTAGGGATAGGGAAGAAGAATCGTAAGTGGAGAAGAGTAAGAGGCGATCGCGCGCGTGGGAAAAGGGAATGCCGGGCAATAACTGTAAATAGTAATCGATAATACTCGGATGCAAAGGTTCGGAAGTAACATATATCAATCGGGTTCGCGGGTTGCGCAGGCGAATTAAAGAAAATAAGTGTCGTTCTTCGTAGTTATTAGCCCCGTCAACCTTCTCCAGTTCTCGCCGGTCGAGGGTAAGGGAAGGGATAACTAAAATATCGTTATCTCCTTCGTCGAATAAGTCGATATGCTGCCAGCGATCGCGCAATTGATTCTGTAGTTCCCGAAATAGCAATCCTTTTTCCCTATCTGAATTTTTTAATCCTTGCATACTGATAATTTCCCAACTCTTTAATACAGACAATTTTAATTGCTAAAGCCTCAAATTAACATAGCCCAATGGTAAGATAAATTCTTAATTTTTAACTATCAATTTAACCATGCGCCCCAACTCAATCAAACAAAAACTCAAAAATGGCGAATTTGTACTCGGGCCCTTCATTAATTGCCTCTATCCTGCCTTTATGGAAATTTGCGGCCACGCAGGATTTGACTTTGCCGTAATCGACCTCGAACACGGGCCACTCAACACTTTAACTGCCGAAAACCTGTGTCGGGCCGCCGACTGCGTGGGACTGGCAGCGATCGTCCGGGTGGGCAAAAACGACCCCCCACAAATTCAGCGGGCCCTGGACATCGGCAGCGCTGGCGTCCAAGTGCCCCAAATTGAAACTAAAAGCGATGCCGCCGCCGCCGTACAAAGCGCCAAATATAACCCTCTTGGTTCTCGCGGTCTTTCTTTTTCTACCCGGGCCGGTTCCTATTCGGCGGCGGGCACTAATATTACGGACAAACTCAACGAAGAATCTCTAGTTGTGGTTCACGTCGAGGGCATTCGCGGAGTGGAAAATCTCGAAGAAATTGCTAGCGTTCCTCATATTGATGTTATTTTTCTCGGTCCTTATGACCTGTCTCAATCTCTGGGAATTCCCGGTCAAGTGCGGGATAATCGGGTGATTCAATTAATGGAAAAATCCGTAGAAATTATCCGCAAAAATGGTAAAGCTGTCGGTACTTTTGCGGAACATCCAGATGTTGCCAAACAGTGGATCGATGCAGGAGTTCAGTATATTGGCTTAGGGGTTGATGTTAGCATTTTTCTGCGGGCCTGCCAAGCTTTAGTCGGCGCAATTAGGGGTTAAATTGAAGCATTAGATACAGTTATTAACAAGAATTAACAAACTGTATCTTATTTAGCAGCATTTTCAAAAAACACGAGCTATTATGGAAATAGATAAAGAAAAAACCCGCAAGGGGAGCAACTTTAATAGGAGTATTTTAAATGAAAACTGCATTACAATCGACAAATTTGGATTATGCGTTTATGTTTACCTTCAAAAAGGTAAACTCGATTAGGATGGAAGGTTTTGAGGAGTTTTTTGCCGATTTGCCCTTAGATCCTTACATTAAAGGCAAGTATAGAACGCGAAGATTGTCTCGTTTTCTCTTGTCTGGAGAGGAGTTAATTAAACTGCCCCACGGCTATCTTTACCAAAGCAAAGATTACAATCCGTTGGTGGGAGATGTGAAAAGAGAATTTGCGGAATTGAGCGATCGCCTGATTGCTTTAGATAATTTTCAACAACTAATTAGGGCATTTAGCGATTCCTGCAAATTACATCCAGAAGCAGAAATTGGGGTGCATCAAATTAGAACGACTTGTACTCCTAATAATTTCGGCAACCCGGCACCGGAAGGAATTCACCGCGACGGTACTAATTTTATTGGCATTTTTGCGGTTTCTAGAAGTAATATTAAAGGTGGCGCAACCCATCTTTATACTGCTAAAAAAGAAAAGCCAGTTTTTAGCAAGGTTTTAAATCCCGGAGATTTGTTATTAGTAAACGACCGGGAATTTTATCACTTTACAACTCCGATTAAACCGGAGTCGAATGAGGTGGGAACTAGGGATGTTTTTGTGTTAACTTCTCCTAGTTTGTTGGTGAGTTAGTTGGGGGAAAAACT
>CAZSTZ010000372.1:0-3976 GCA_964609515.1 uncultured bacterium
CCGTTCCGGACCGCACGGGAATCGTTCCGGACCGCACGGGAACCGTTCCGGACCGGGTTGACATTATTGCCAACTTAGTAGTATCTTTGATAAAAACCAATCTACAGAGGAAAATTATGCCAATTCACCAAAGCATCGACGAATTTTTCACCGAGGCCCAGGTGGCGATCGCTAACGCTCAAGCTAACGCCGAAATTCAAGAAAGCCTCGCCGCATTCGGCTACACGAGCGAAGTCATACAAGAAGGCAAAGCCCTATACGATCGCGCCCGAACCGCCCAACAACAAAAACAAGCCGAATACGGCGACCAAATAGCCGCCACCGATGCCCTCAACAAAGCCTGGGAACGAGCAAAAACAACCTATACTCCCTTAACGCAAGTCGCCCGCGTCGCTTTTAAAAACGATGCCGGCACCATCGCCCAACTCGCACTCAACGGACGGCGTAAAAAAAGCCTTTCCGGCTGGCTGGAACAAGCCAATCTCTTTTATAACAACGCCCTCGCCAACCCAGACATTCTCAACGGCCTCGCCAAATTCGGCATCACCGCCGAGAAACTCCAAGCAGGTAAAGCCGAAGTGGAAGCATTAGAAGGGTTAAACGCCGCCCAAGAGCAGGAGAAAGGAGAAGCGCAACAGGCAACTAAAACTCGCGACGAAGCCATCGACGTTTTGGACGACTGGTTGGATGATTTTTTAGCGATCGCCGAAGTTGCCTTAGCGGATAAGCCCCAGTTGTTAGAAGCCTTGGGCGTTAGGGTGCGGTCTTAAGAAAGAAGGCAAAAGGCAAAAGGCAAAAGGCAATAGTGGGAGTGTCGCTTTCTTGAGTTTCTATATAACTCCCCCGCCAGAAACCGGGAATATGCGACAAACCCGGTTTGCGTGCATCCCAATTTTGATAGATGATTTTTGTTAGTTGTTAGTTGTCAGTGGTTAGTTGTTAATTGCTCAACTAACCACTGACAAAGATAGTTGATTTTTTGGCATTGCAAAATAGGGGATGCTCCCCCCGGTTTCTTAATCGTCTATAATAGACAGCTAAACGGTCGCAGTTTAATTGCTGCGACCCACAAACCGCAAAAAGGATGGCAAACATGAAAAACATAGATATCAGTAAACTACAAGAACAAGTGCTGTCTGCCAAAGACGAGCCTTTGTGCGTAGAACGAGACGGTCGAGTAGTAGGATTTTTTTACCCCGTAAAAACCAAACCACCGCAGCAAACCGACGAACTCTGGGAACGCCTAGATGCAGTATTAGACAAGGCGGCGGCAGAAAGCGGCATGGATCGCGATGCTTTCATAGACGCGATCGACCCTAGCAAACCTTTTCCTTTTGAGGCAGGCAAGCAATAGTTATGAATTTAGTAGTTGATGCGAGCGTGTTGGTGGGAGAACTGTTGCGACGTCGGGGGCGGGAATTGTTGCAAAATCCCGAGTTGAAACTCTACGCCGCCGAAATGGTTTTAAGCGAAACCCGCTACGAGCTCGGACGCCGAATTGAGTTCATAGCAAGCCAGGGGCGACTCATAGACGTAAGCCAAGAGGAACTTTTAGCTATGGCAGATAGGACAATTGACACCCATATCGAGTTAGTAGCTGCTTCCTCCTACGCACGTTTTGAGAAACAAGCCAGAAGGCGCATTCCGCAAGACCCTAACGATTGGCCGACAGTTGCTTGTGCTTTGATGTTACCCGCTGCTATCTGGACTCAAGATAATGATTTTTTGGGCTGCGGTTGTCCGACTTGGACGACAACCACTTTACTGCTAGAGCTTAGTAGTCCCTAGCAGAAACCGGGTTTCGCACGAGTTACTAGGTTTCTATATAACTCCCCTGCGTGAAACCGGGTTTTTCGCAACAACCCGGTTTCTTCATCCTCTTTCTGCACTCTTGAGGAGGCGATCGCTACCCATTACCTATCTTCCTTATCTTCCTTATTTCCTCCGCCCCACTCCTGCCGCCGGCGAAATATTCCTATTCATAAGGGTTTGGAGGTTTTCGGGATGAAATTAAAAAAAAGTTTGCAAACAACCTAAACTTCCCCACCCCTTCTTTTTCTGGGAGATAACTTAATAGTTAAGAAGACAACTGAAGAACGTAAATTCCCAGGAGAAGAAACCATGATTAACATCAAACGCATTAAAGCAGGTTTGTCCGCGATCGCTTTAACCTTATTAGTTAGTTCCGCAGCAGTCGCCCAACAATATACTCGCGAATTTGACGATCGAGCATATTTGCAACAAAACCCCGATGTAGCGGAAGGCATTCGCAGCGGACGGTTTAAATCTGCCTACGACCACTACGTTCGATACGGCCAACACCAAAACCGCGAAGGCGCTTTTAAAATCTTCGACGAACAAGAATATTTGCGCGAAAATCCCGATGTGGCGGAGGGCATCCGTCGCGGGCAGTTTAAGTCTGCTTACGACCACTACCTCAAATTCGGTCAATACGAAAATCGCTCCGGCGCTTCCAGAAGTACCGCCACTGTAGCATCCCCGCCGGTTTATAATGGCGGCGGCGGAGTTTCTACTTCTCGGCAAGATTTGATTTGCGACGATTTGCCTGGGGGTTGGTCTCAGGAGGCTTTTTTCCAAACCGAGAATAGACTTATCAATATTTGCCGTTCTACTTTCGACTCCCAGTTGGTTTGGTTGGAGAAAAGTAGGGGCGGTTCTCAGTGGAACAATTATGATGCTGCCCTGTTTGGCGATCGCTTTTATAATACGACCAAGGATTATGCTGTTAGCGAGTACCAGTTCGAGGCCAGACAGGACAATCGGGTTTTGTTCGTCGAACCGGTGATTAATCGTTGGGTTGCTTTTAATAATTCTAAGTAAGGGAACGGGGGGCGATCGCTCTATTAGACATCTCCAAACACGCCTTAACGCAATCGGCGATCGCCCTCCCCAAAACTGGCGGCACCGCATTACCAATTTGATTAAATTGACTTTGTTCGCTGCCCGCAAACTCAAACCAATCGGGAAAACTCTGCAAGCGAGCCCCCTCGCGAACCGTTAACCTTCGCCTCCTGCCGTCAGGCAAACGCAACCTCAACATATCCCCAGTCGCAGCAGCTAAATTGCGACAAGTTACCGTTCTCGCCGGTTGGTTTAAATGCAAATCTCTCGGTCGAACGCACTTCGATTTTAGCTCGTATTTCTTAACATATTCATCCATACTCGCAGTCAAAAATTTACCCCCATCATCTCCCGGCATCAGCGCCAATTCTCCCAAAGCATCCCCCACAGTTAAAGGAGCAGATAAATGAGTTTTTTTCGGCCAATGCCAACCCCCTTGATGGGCGACGCAAAAAAGCCGCTGTCGCTTTTGAGGAACTCCATAATCCGAAGCAGTCAGAACTTCCCACTCCACGATATAACCCATATTTCTGAGACTATTAACAATCTCTTCAAAATAAGCCTTATTTCTAAAAAGCATCCCTCGGACGTTTTCAAAAATAGCTATTTGGGGAGCATAACGTTTAACCGCATTGAGAAAAATCGGGAAACCATCGCGACTATCTTTTAACCCTTTTTGCCGTCCGCTGACGCTAAACGGTTGACAAGGAGGACCGCCAATAATTACTGCCGGTTTGTCTGTTAACTCTGTGTTTTCTGTCAGTTTTATTTGATGACAAATACCCGCTAAATTATGTCGATAAGTCGCGCAAGCATCCGGCAACATTTCATAACCAACAGTTCTAAAACCGGCGGCTTCAAATCCTAGAGCAAAACCGCCGCATCCAGCAAATAAATCGATAACTAAAGGAGCATTTTTTTGCTCTTTTGGGGATAATTGAAGTTGAGCGAGTATTGGTTTTGGCATTTAATTCTCAACATTAAAAAATCTGTAGCCCGCCGTTAAATTTTCTGTTATTAAAATCTTGGTAATTACCCAAGTCTTATTAACAATAGGATTGCTGAAAAAATAGACCAGTGCGAGCATCCCTGCTCGCGCCCCCAACCGTTGCGA
>CAZSTZ010000373.1:0-3846 GCA_964609515.1 uncultured bacterium
GGGGGGCGAGGGATGTAAAGTGGGGAATTAAGCGGTAGGGGACCGCTAGGAAATTCTAAGGACATTAGCATTAAATCCATCTTAGTTCCCTACTAATATAGCTTGATTTTGCCAAATGTCAAAGCTTCCTGAATATCAATTAACAATTAACAATTAGCAATTAACAATATTGAGAAGCATCCAGTAGTTTGAAAAATATTGAGAATTTGCTATAATTTTAAAAAGCAGTAACAAATCAAGGTTTAGATTATCATGTCCAACCGTCTAGCTCAAACTAAAAGCCTCTATTTGCGCAAACACGCGGAAAATCCTATCGACTGGTGGCCGTGGTCTGAGGAAGCTTTAGAAACTGCACGCCGGGAAGATAAACCGATTTTTTTATCTATAGGCTATTCTAGCTGCCACTGGTGTACGGTAATGGAAGGGGAGGCTTTTTCTAACGAACAAATCGCCCAATACATGAACGAATATTTCCTACCTATTAAAGTCGATCGCGAAGAACGACCGGACATAGATAGCATTTATATGCAGGCATTACAAATGTTAACCGGCCAAGGCGGTTGGCCTTTAAATATTTTTCTCACTCCCACAGATTTAGTACCGTTTGTTGGCGGTACTTATTTCCCCATGGAACCTCGTTACGGGCGACCGGGATTTTTAGAAGTTTTGCAAAAAATACGTCGTTTTTACGATACGGAAAAAACAAAATTAGACTCTTTAAAAACCGAAATGTTAAACGGTTTGCGGCAGTCTATTATCATGCCAGAAACTCAGGAATTAGACCGAGAAATTCTGCAAAAAGGTTTGGAAGTAAGCACGGCCATAATAGGCGATCGCATCTCCCATCAATGTTTCCCCATGATACCTTATGCCGCCGCCGCTTTGCGAGGAACTCGCTTTAATTTCGAGTCTCAAGATAAGGCAAATATTGCCTGTCAAAAACGCGGTTTAAACCTAGCATTAGGTGGAATTTACGACCATGTAGCGGGAGGTTTTCATCGTTATACCGTCGACCCCACCTGGACGGTTCCCCACTTTGAAAAAATGCTCTACGATAACGGTCAAATTCTCGAATATTTGGCGGATTTATGGAGCGCTGGCATGAAAGAACCTGCCTTGAAACGAGCCGTTGACGGTACGGTAAAATGGTTAAAACGAGAAATGACGGCACCGGAAGGATATTTTTATGCCGCCCAAGATGCGGATAGTTTTGCTAATTCTGAAGAGGTGGAACCGGAAGAAGGTGCTTTTTACGTTTGGACTTATCAAGAGTTACAAAGTTTGCTAACTGCTGAAGAATTTACGGCAATTTTAGAGAATTTCACGGTAACATCCAACGGCAATTTTGAGGGGCAAAATGTCTTGCAGCGATCGCAACTCGGAGAGTTAAGCGAAACTGTAGAAACAGCTTTAGCGAAGTTATTTGAAATTCGTTACGGTGCGCCTCCCGATGCCTTAGAAACCTTCCCCCCAGCGCGTAACAATTGGGAGGCAAAAGGCAATAAATGGCCCGGTCGCATTCCGGCGGTAACGGATACAAAAACGATCGCCGCTTGGAACAGTTTAACTATTTCTGGTTTGGCAAGGGCGGCAGTTGCTTTTAATAATTTTGAATATCTAGAATTGGCGGTTAATGCTGCTAACTTTATTCTGGAAAATCAGTTTGTTGAAGGTCGCTTCCACCGCTTAAATTATGAAGGTCAAGCGGCGGTGATGGCGCAGTCGGAAGATTACGCTTTATTTGTCAAAGCGTTGTTAGATTTGCAGCAGGCAAGTTTAGTTTTTGAGGGAGAAGAAAAACAGCAGTTTTGGTTAGAAAAAGCAGTAGCATTGCAAGGAGAATTTGACGAGTATCTCTGGAGTTTAGAAGCGGGGGGATATTTTAATACTGCCACGGATGCCAGCGGAGATTTGTTAATGCGAGAAAGGAGCTATACGGATAATGCAACTCCGGCGGCAAATGGGGTGGCGATCGCTAATTTAATCCGTCTTTCCTTAGCAACAGAAGACCTACAATATTTAGACCGCGCCGAATCTGGTTTAAAAGCCTTTAGCGCGGCAATGAAGCAAACGCCGCAAGCTTGCCCCAGTTTATTTGTAGCCTTAGATTGGTACCGCAATCAAACTTTAGTGCGGACTAATGGGGAAGAAATCAAGAGTTTAATAGCCCGATATTTCCCCGCAGCAGTTTACAAAAAAGAAGTCAATTTAGAGGAAGGAGTAACCGGTTTAGTTTGCCAAGGTTTAGTTTGCAAAAAACCCGCTTTAAGCGAAGAGCAATTATTAGAACAATTGTTGCAAAGTCAAACCAGGTGGTAAATATTTCAGAAACCCGGTTTTTTGAAAAAACCGGGTTTCTAGATCGGACGGAAAAGGTCAAAAATACAAAGCATTTTCTAGTTTTCGGAACCCGTCGTTCCCTTAAAATGGGGAACAATCTAATAATTTGACAATTTCCGACTGATTAGTCTATAATGTAACGGACATCTCGAAACAAAAGTCACAAATATGAATGTCACCCTAACCCCAGACCTCGAACAAATCGTTCGGGAAAAAATCGAAACGGGCGGATACCAGTCCGCACTGGAAGTAATTGGCGATGCCTTGCGCCTGATGACAGAGCGAGAAACAAATCGCCAAATACAAATCGAAAAGCTACGGCAAGAAATTGCGATCGGCATCGAACAATGCGAAAGAGGAGAAGTTTTTGATGGCGAAGAAGTAGTCCAAGAATTGTTAGAAGAAATAGATCGAGCGGAGCGAGAACAACAATGAGCCGATATATTCTGAGTAAGCAAGCAAAACAAGACTTGCAGGAAATAAAAAGCTACATTGCCCGCGACAACCTAGCGGCAGCCAGAAACTTCGTTCAAGAATTTCGGCAACAATGCCAACTTCTAGCTAAGTTCCCAGGCATGGGTCGTAACTATGAGGAACTTGCTTCTCAATTGCGAGGATTTCCTCTTGGTCGATATATCATTTTTTATTGCCCGATTAAAAATGGGATTGAAGTCAATCGCGTGCTTAGTGGCTCCAGAAATATAGAGGCTCTTTTCCCGCAGATAGATAACGACGATTGACTTAATCGTATAAGATCGCCTCAAGAAGGGCGATCGCTAGTTCGTAGCGATCGCCGTAGAACAGGCATCTTGCCTGTTCGTAGTATTTGTAGTAGTATTTGTAGGTCGGGATCCGCGCAGCGAAACCCAACACTACAACAATTTAAACTCCTAAAAATTCTCAATAAAAACTCAGAGACGAACCATGAAAAAAGTAGAATTAAACGAATTAAAAGAGCGAGTATTAGTAGCAGAAAAAGAAGCCTTAGCAGTAGAGCAAAACGGTAAATTATTGGGATATTTTTATCCAGTAGTTAAACCCGATAAAGCAGAAGCGGATGCGCTGTGGGACAAATGGGAAAAAATCCTCGATCGCGTGATGGCAGAAACGGGATTAGATGAGGAAGGTTTAGTGGAAGCATTAGCACCAAAGAAGTCAAAAATACCAGAAGATTATAATAGGGTATAGTTCTAATATTTTCAAGCTAAAATAGGTAAATGCTTTGAAATTTTAAACCACTAAACTCAAAAGCTTATGAAATTAGTAGTTGATGCTAATATTTTGATAGCCGAACTGTTGCGAAAGCGAGGAAGGGAGCTATTAAGAAATCCTCGACTGGAGCTTTATTTAGCTGAAAAAACAAGGGAAGAAACGGAGTATGAGTTAAGAAAAAGGGTAGGCATAATAGTTAGTCAAGGAAGGTTAAACGAGTCTGCCGGTCGGACACAAATAGGGTGCATCTCAATTTTGTAAAAACCCAAAAATTAAACGCTTTTAGGCAAGAGG
>CAZSTZ010000374.1:0-3805 GCA_964609515.1 uncultured bacterium
TCAACAACAACTATCAATTAGACTGACTTTGAGCGGCCTGTTGAACTTGTTCCACAGTCAGTTCCAATCGTCGCGCTATCTCTTCTACACTCAATCCCAGTTCCAACAACAAAGGGACTGTTAACAGTTTCCCCTCTACCAAGCCTTCGCGCTTTATTCCTTGATAAAGTCGAGATTGTTTAAAATCATCTAGTTCTAACATATCCATTACCTCCTCTGGTGTTAGGTTTTTGAACTTGTACAAAAGAATGGTCTTGACTAATTCTAGCACCTTTTCCCGAGTAGGCTCGTCTGCTAGTTCTTCTGCGGCTTTGGTCGCTAACCTTTTAGCCCGTTCCACAGCCGCTTCTTCCTCTTCCACAATTAACTTGACTATGCCCAAACCCAAGTTATTGTATGCCTCATCCCCCAAATCTTCCAAGTAAATTCTCCTCACGTTGCTGCTATTTAATAAAGCTTGATAAGGCTGAGTATCTTTGGTTTCGATCTCGCGATTTTTAAACACTACTAATGCTCGCCAATTCTTCGCCTTCTTAAATTGATAAAGATAGAGGAAAATCTCCGCAAAAAAACGACGGTAAAAGCTCGTGTCTTTTTGCATCTGCACTTCGCCGAAGTGAATCGGAGTCGTTGGCGACTCCGTTTTAGGTATCAATACACCGTCGAGGCGAAAAGCAGTTTGCTTAATTTCCACCGACCGAAAATCGTAGGAATCTGCCAGAGTTGGAGATTGGTCTATTAGCTGAAAATAGATACCCGGCATCTCCAAAAACAGTCTGTAAAATATGCTGTCAGTTTTCATTTTTGTTCTCGGCCCAGAGTCCTTGGGAACCGCTTAATTTTTCTGTTATTTATTAGAGCAAATTTTCGTGTTTTTATATGCAAAAATCACCCTTTTTTTCTTATTATTAAAAGTCCCTAATAATCGCCCCCCGAACCCAAAAACGCCCCCATGTTACCAGGGAGGCGTTTTTTTTTGACTGGGAGTTCGGTAGAACAGGCATTCCGGCCTGTTCTACGGGAGGAGCGATCGGAACTTTTCCCCATCCGGCAACTGACAATCGGGGTTAGATTTTAGATTAAAGCCAAAAAAATCGAACAAATAGTTGCCGATCGTCGAACCTAACAGTTATAATCAAACCAGACTTATTAGCCAAAAAAAGCGATCGTGAAAGTCAAACAACAACTAATACAAGAAATCGAACAATCCCCGGATCTGATAGCAGAGGAAGTCTTAAACTTTTTGCTTTTCCTCAAATTCAGAATCCAGCAGAAAACTACCGAACACAAAAAGGCAATCTCACCAGAGTCGCCCTCAGAAAACTTTCTGGATTTCATCGATGAAATTAGCAGCCAAATCCCCCTAGAAGAGTGGGAAAAGATTCCTAGCGACCTATCTTATAACCTAGATAATTACCTGTACGGAACTACTAAAAGCGAAGAATGAAAACAGTATTTGCCGATACCGGTTATTGGATTGCGATGGTCAATCCCAAGGATGAATTGCACCAAAAAGCCAGAAGCCTTACAAGAGATTTGATGCCCTTACGCATTGTCACGAGCGAGATGGTATTTACAGAGCTATTGAATGCTTTTTCTAAAGAAGGAATGCGATTTAGACAAGCTGCATTCATGTTAATAGAAAAATCGAGAAGCAATCCAAATATTGAAATAGTCTCGCAAACAACAGAACTTTTCCAAAGCGCTCTGAAATTGTACTACCAGCGTTTAGATAAAAACTGGAGTCATACAGATTGTGCTTCCTTCCAAATTATGCAACAGCAAAATATTTTGGAGGCACTCGCTTATGACAAGCATTTTGAGCAAGCAGGATTTGTTGCTCTCTTGCGATCTTAATTCGGAAAGCCGATAATAATCGCCCCCAACACGAGATTATTGGCAGGGCGATCGCCCCCCCAACCCAAAAACCCCCCCATGTTACCAGGGAGGCGTTTTTTTTTTGAGGGATTATGACTATACCGTAAAGTTCTCGCAATAACCAGAGAGAATCAACCAGTTGTAGATTGCATAAAGGTGAAGTATCGCTTACAATAATCATAGCCAGCCTCGCTCTTCTAAATGCCGAATGTCTTCTTCAAAGTCTTCAACATCGTAATTAATCCAGATACCGCGACTGCCGAGAAGCTTTTGAAAATCAACTTGGTGCATTCGGGCAATTCTGCTGGCACGACCGAGAGTTATTAACTCCTGTTGAAACAGAGCGATCGCTATTTCCTGCAACCAGTCTCCTTCGTTCAGTCCCTTTCCTTCCACCATCTCCGTGGTGAATTTCCAGAGTAATTTGCATCTTGTCCTCCAGTAAAGAAGTGAATTTATTTTAACTCAAAATGCTGTAACTGATTTGCTTCCGTTCCATCTAGCTAGATTCAGAAGGGATTAATTAAGTCTAATTTGACATCCTCCACTGCCGTCATGCGAGTGGATTCCTCTATTGCCTAATCAAATAAAGTCAACCCCGCCCGCCTGAGAAACCCGCTTTTTTGGAAAAACTGGGTTTCTCAGGGAGCTGCGGAGAAAGCGATGTTGCATGCCGCGCAGCGGATCGCCTTCGCCCCATCAACAACAACTATCAATTAGACTGACTTTGAGCGGCCTGTTGAACTTGTTCCACGCTCAATTCCAATCGTCGCGCTATCTCTTCTACGCTCAATCCCAGTTCCAACAACAGGGGAACAACTTCTAATTTGCCTTCGCGCTTGATTCCTTGATAAAGTCGAGATTGTTTAAAATCATCTAGTTCTAACATATCTATTACCTCCTCTGGTGTTAGGTTTTTGAACTTGTACAAAAGAATGGTCTTGACTAATTCTAGCACCTTTTCCCGAGTAGGCTCGTCTGCTAGTTCTTCTGCGGCTTTGGTCGCTAACCTTTTAGCCCGTTCCACAGCCGCTTCTTCCTCTTCCACAATTAACTTGACTATGCCCAAACCCAAGTTATTGTATGCCTCATCCCCCAAATCTTCCAAGTAAATTCTCCTCACGTTGCTGCTATTTAATAAAGCTTGATAAGGCTGAGTATCTTTGGTTTCGATCTCGCGATTTTTAAACACTACTAATGCTCGCCAATTCTTCGCCTTCTTAAATTGATAAAGATAGAGGAAAATCTCCGCAAAAAAACGACGGTAAAAGCTCGTGTCTTTTTGCATCTGCACTTCGCCGAAGTGAATCGGAGTCGTTGGCGACTCCGTTTTAGGTATCAATACACCGTCGAGGCGAAAAGCAGTTTGCTTAATTTCCACCGACCGAAAATCGTAGGAATCTGCCAGAGTTGGAGATTGGTCTATTAGCTGAAAATAGATACCCGGCATCTCCAAAAACAGTCTGTAAAATATGCTGTCAGTTTTCATTTTTGTTCTCGGCCCAGAGTCCTTGGGAACCGCTTAATTTTTCTGTTATCTATTCTAGCATATTTCAGTATTTTTTCTGCCAAAATACGCTTTTTTTTATTATTATTAAAAGTCCCTAATAATCGCCCCCAAAGCGAGATTATTGGGAGGGCGAAGGCGATCCGCTGCGCGGCATGCAACATCGCTCCCCCCAACCAAAAAACGCCTTTTACCAGGGAGGCGTTTTTTTACCGACGGAATGATTTCTACCTGGTACGGAATGATTTCTACCTGGTACGGAACGATTTCTACCTGGTGCAGAACGATTTCTACCTGGTACGGAACGATTTCTACCTGGTGCAGAACGATTTCTACCTGGTACGGAACGATTTCTACCTGGTGCAGAATGATTTCTACCTGGTACGGAATGATTTCTACCTGGTACGGAACGATTTCTAC
>CAZSTZ010000375.1:0-3805 GCA_964609515.1 uncultured bacterium
TTTGTAACGGATTTAACGGATTTGGCAACGGATTTTGTAACGGATTTAACGGATTGGTTATTGGTGGTAATGGGAAATAGTGTATGGTGGGAGCATCTCCTAATTATAAAAAGACTTTTTTTGCAACTAACAACTGACAACTAACACAAAATTATGGCTATTAAACTGGAAAAAAGCGGCGACTCCCACAAAATAAGTTTAGATAAATCGGAGAGTGCCGCATCTCTGATAGTTCATGTAAATCTGGACTGGGAAGAGGTGAAAAAGAAGGAACGGGGATTTTTTCAAAAACTGTTTGGCAGTAAAAATACTCCAGATTTAGACTTGGGTTGTATGTACCAGATGGCAAACGGTAAAAAGGGAGTTATTCAACCTTTGGGAGGAAATTTTGGTTCTAAAATTGAGTCTCCTTACATCTTTTTGGATAAGGACGATCGCACCGGTTCTTCTAGCGATGGCGAAAATATGTATCTTTTTCGACCGGAGTTGATTAAAAAGGTGATGTTTTTTAGTTTTATTTACGAGGGGGCGGAAGATTTTCAGTCGGTACGCGGGCGGATGTTTTTTAAGATTAGTAATGGCGAAGAGGTTTATTTGGAACTGAATAATCCCGATGGTAATAACAGTTTTTGCGCGGCGGCGTCGATTCAAAATATTGATTCGCAAATAACTATTGTGAAAGAGGAAAAATATTTTGGCGACCACCAAGCGGCGGACGCTCATTATGGGTTTGGTTTTAGATGGGAATACGGTAGTAAGTAAGCAGGTAAAATTATCTGAGAAACCAGGTTTTTTGAAAAAACCTGGTTTCTTGACCGGTGTAGTTTTTAAGTAGTTTAAATTTGAACTTAATCCACCATGTCTTTTGAATCTTACAACAATATTGCCGAAGTTTTAAAAGAGTTTCAAATTGTCTATAAAGAAGAAGATTTTCTTCAACCTATAAATTTTAAAATCCCAGAATATATTCGGGCAGAATTAGAATTTAGCCTCCAAGAAGTTGTCGTCGATAACTCCGAAGCTGCCATTTGCGAAACTTTTATTTATCCCATTTTGCGAGAAGTTTGGAAACAATATAAAGAAAAATTGATGCTCTGGAGTCACCGCTATTTAAAGTATGACGAAAAATTATCCGGTTGTCCCGATTATTTGGTTTCTCAAAAATCCCCTTTGGGAAAGGTGGTTTTTGAATCTCCTTTTTTTGCAGTTATCGAAGCAAAACAGGATAATTTTACTCAAGGTTGGGGGCAGTGTTTGGCGGGAGTAGTTGCCATACAAAAAATGAGCGATCGCCCAGAAAAAACCTTTTTTGGCGGCGTTTCCAACGGCAGAAGATGGGAATTTGGAAAGTTGGAATTACAACAGTTTACTAAAAATATTAAAGGTTATAATATTGAAGGTTTAAATGAGATTTTTGGTGCGGTGGCTTATGTTTTTCAACAATGTCTCGCCCAAATTTAAAAAGGTAAATACTATGAGCCCCCCGCCTTAAAAAGGGGGGAGCCAGAAAAGTTCAAAGTCCCCCTTTTTAAGGGAGATTTAGGGGGATTCCATAATAAACTCAGCAAAATGAGAAATGCTTTAACTTTTAAAAGAGGAGAAAAAAATGACAATTCAATTAACAAAAGGCGAACGGTTTAATCTGGCAAAAGAAGCTCCAGAAGCAAAGCAAATAGAGGTTGCTTTAGGGTGGCGGGTATCCCCAGAATACGACCTCGATGTTTCGGTTTTCATGTTGGGGGCGGATGGGAAAATTCCCGACGAAAAGTATTTTGTCTTTTACAACAATTTAGAATCTCTCGATGGTTCGGTTGGCTATTCTGTAAAAAACAATAATCCAAGTTTTTCCATAGATTTGACTAAAGTTAGTCCCGTTGTTGAGGAAATGCTTTTTGTGGTGACAATTCACGATGCTAAGACGAGGAAACAAAATTTTAGTCAGGTTGAAAATGCGTTTATCAAATTGAGCGATCGCGACCCTAAGACCGAACTCGCCAAATACGATTTAAAAGAAAAATTTGACCGAGAAACTGCAGTCGAATTTGGTCGCTTTTATAAGAAAAATAACGAGTGGAGATTTCAGGCAGTAGCAGCAGGTTATAATGCCGGTTTGCAAAGTTTTGTCGATAAGTATTATGTGGAAACAGGGGAGCAAAAACAACCAGAAACACTAAAAGTAGCACCGCCGCCACCGGAAACTTCTGCTAAAAGTCGCATAGATTTATTAAAAACAAAAGTCGATTTAACTCTGGAAGAAAAAAGCTTAACTACGGTTAAAGCGAGAGTTGGAATTGTGGTAGATATTTCCGGTTCTATGGATGTTGTTTACAAAAATGGAACCCTGCAAAAAGTGTTAGAAAGACTGCTGGCAGTGGCGACTCGTTTGGACGAAAACGGCAAGTTAGATGTTTGGGTTTTTAACGAAATTTGTCAGCGACTTCCGGCGGTAACTGAAGACAATTTTGAGGATTATGCCAACCGAGAAGTTTTGCCTACTTTTGGCAAGGTTGGCAATGGCAGGTACGATAATTACGCTCCTTTTATGCTCGATGTCATGCAGAAGTATTTAAAAGAAGAACCTGCTAAGTTTCCTAATTTAATTGTTGTTGTCGGTGATGGGGGTTGTAGCGATTCTTCTAAAGCTGAAACTGCATTAAAAGCTGCTTCTAAATATCCGATTTTTTGGCAGTTTATTGGCATACCTCTTCCCCCGCAAGGGCAGACTGTTTTTGAGGTTAAATCGGATTTTGAGTTGTTGAAGTATTTAGATATAATGGAAGGGCGAGTAACGGATAATGCTAACTTTTTTGAAGTTAAAGATATCGATGCAATTTCCGATGAAGAGTTGTACGATCGCCTTTTAAACGAGTTTCCTCTTTGGTTAAAAGATGCTATAATTAAAGGCATTTTTTAGTTATCTTAGAAACGAATAGGGCATATAACCATAAAGACCTAAGAAACCGGGTTTTGGCAAAAAACCCGGTTTCTGCCGTAGCGTCGAAACCCGGTTTCTGGGCAGGCTCAAATACATAAGCCTTCTGGGAAAAAACCCGCTTTCTGTCGTAACGCCCAAATCTAGTAATAAACAGGGTTTCAGCCACGCTCAAATACATAATTCTTCGGGCAGGCTCAAATTGAGTTATAATGAAATTGCTATTTAAAGCAATCTTACAGTTTAGAAAGCGATAAAACGATGGCTATAAACTTAAAAAAAGGACAAACAATAGTTCTGGAAAAAAGCGAATACGACCTATCCAGACTAACAATGGGTTTGGGATGGGATGTCGCCAAAAATAAAGGAAGTTTTGGTGGTTTGTTCGGCGGAGGCGCAGATTTCGACCTCGACGCTTATGCTGTTTTGCTCGGAGCAAATGACAAGCTCAATAACTATAAAGAAAATGTCATTTATTACGGACATTTAGCCTCGAAAGACAAAACGGTAACTCATTCTGGAGATAATTTGACTGGCGAGGGGGAAGGAGATGACGAAAAAATCTTTTTGCAACTCAATTCTATCCCAGAACAAATTGAGAAAATTGTTTTGGGAGTGAGCATCTATCAAGCAAAGCAAAGAAAGCAAAATTTCGGCATGGTAGAAAATGCTTTTGTACGGGCGGTGGATGCGAAGAATGTAGAAATAGCTCGCTATAGTTTGTCTGGGGAGGCCGCTTACGATAGTAAAATCTCGATGTTGATGGGGGAGGTTTCTCGAAACGGCACCCAGTGGAAGTTTAAAGCTTTGGGCGATCCTTCCGCTGACGATATGAATGGGGTTGTCTCTTCTTTTATGCGGTAAGTTAAGGTT
>CAZSTZ010000376.1:0-3795 GCA_964609515.1 uncultured bacterium
GCCAGATGAGCTCTTGCATGCATGCCTAAAAGCGTTTAATTTATGGGTTTTCTTCAAAATTGAGATGCTCCCCTTAATTTTATGGAAGCATCTCATATTTGCCAAAATATAGCAACCCGTTTAGGGGTTATCAAAAATTAAAAAAGTAGAAAAAAATCGAAAATTCTGTTCCTTATCTACTCTTGCCTATTGCCTATTGCCTCTTGCCTACTCTTGCCTATTGCCTCTTGCCTCTTGCCTCTTCCATAAATGCGACAAATTCTATGTTTTCTTCTTGTATTGAGATGCTCCCAATTTTATCCGCGTCGTCTTCTCCCGTTGGGAATGGGGAATTGTCCATGGGGAATCGACAAGAGTTTCAGACTCTTTGTTGGAGGGATTTAATCTTTGTGGGGGGGTACGAGAGATCGCTTTTTTGTTCTTTCCCACCGTTGGACTGAACCGGTAATATCTCTGAACCTGTCTCTGGGGCTTCTGGGAAAATGTACTTATCGAAGGGGTCCGAGTTGGGTATAAAATTTGGTTCTTCTAACATGGCTTTGTTCCACCAATTGATTAGATTTTTTTAACTCTATTATCAGTTTGCCTCATTGTTTTCGCTTTCAATGTTTGCTAGGTAGCAAAGTCTCGGAAATTTTCAGTCTCAAACCATTTATTTCTTCTTAAGAAAAGGTTTCGGTCCATTGGTCTTCGGGGGAGTCTTGGTGGAGGGCGTAGGAACGAGCTGCCACAGCTTGGGCTTTTAAGGCTTCGTGGGGCCAGTTGCCGTCCATTTCTGCAATCCATTTTTACTTTAAATGTCAGTTGTTAGTTGTCGCTCTGGTGAAACCCGGTTTTTCTAAAAAACCGGGTTTCTTGGCAGGAATTACCGGGTTTCACAGGCCGTTAGTTGTTAATCGCTCCAATGGCAAAAAAGCCACTAGGGAAAAAAATGTACAATAAAAGTTTAAAAGTGTCTTCTGGCTCTAATTAGCACATTTTTGATTAAATCGAGGTTATCGAAGTTTTGCAAATTACTTTTTTAGGAACCAGTTCGGGAGTGCCGACGCGATCGCGCAACGTCTCTAGCGTCGCTCTGCGTTTGCCCCAAAGAGGAGAACTATGGCTGTTTGACTGCGGCGAAGGAACTCAGCATCAGTTTCTCCGCAGCGAGTTAAAGGTTAGCCAACTGACTCGCATCTTTGTTACCCACATGCACGGGGACCATACTTTCGGCCTCATGGGTTTGTTGGCCAGTTGCGGTTTGGGGGGCAACGTCAAAAGCATGGATATTTACGGGCCGTCGGGACTGGAGGAGTATCTGCAAGCTTGCCGCCGCTATTCTCAAACCCACTTGGCCTACCCGGTTCGGGTTCATCAAAGCAGGCCGGGCATTGTTTACGAAGATGAGGAGTATCTGGTCAGTTGCGGGCCACTCAAACATCGGGTGACGGCTTTTGGCTATCGGGTGGAGGAAAAGGACCGACCTGGACATTTTAACGTGGAAAAGGCCAAGGCTTTAGGGATTCCTCCGGGACCGATTTACGGTCATCTCAAACGGGGAGAGTGGGTGACTCTGCCCGACGGGCGCAAAATTAACGGGGCGGAACTTTGCGGGCCGACTCAGGTAGGGCGGAAGGTGGTTTATTGTACGGATACGGTTTTTTGTGAGGAGGCGGTGGAACTGGCCCGGGGTGCGGATTTGTTGATTCACGAGGCAACTTTTGCTCACCAGGATGCGGAGATGGCGTTTCAGAGGTTGCATTCGACTTCGACGATGGCGGCCCAGGTGGCTTTGGCGGCGGGGGTTAAGCAGTTGATGATGACTCATTTTAGTCCGAGATACGCGCCGGGCAATGCGGTTCAGTTGAAGGATTTGTTGGAGGAGGCGAGGGCGATTTTTCCTCATACCCTTATGGCTTACGATTTTCTTACATTAGATGTGTTGCGGGAGAACGATGAGTAATATCAATTAACAAGTTCCCAATTATTGTTTTTTTGTCATTTTCCCAATCCTCTCATAAAAAGTAGAACCCGCGATGCCTACCTAAAAGCACCGCTTCTTAACCTGGATATTAGCAGTTAGAGCGATCGCCCCCTCGATAATTCTATCCAGACGCGATCGCTTAGTCCTCACCTATAATGGCCAATCATCAGCTCCTATTAGGTCTTAGTCTTTTATAGCATTTATCGCTCTTTATGAGGTACATTTTTTATGTCGGTAATTGGTAATGGGTAATGGGTAATGGGGAGCATCGAATATGCAGCAAAAATGTAAAGAATGGCATATTATTACCCATTACCGCGTTCCCTATTACCAAAAAGCGTTTTTTTCTTGTACCTCAGCGATACGGGAAATGCTATAAATTCCTATTGCATTTGAGATACAAACGCTTTGTCTGAACTATTTTACTGCAAATTTTATTGTCTGTCAAGAGCAAAAAATTTGCCTATTTTTCGCCATTAAGATAATCGCACTTATCCCGCAACGGACACTCGCCGCAACGGGGATTTTTCGCCGTACACTCCGCCGCCCCAAAATCCAACAAAGTCAAATTCCACTCGCTAACATCCTTCCTGGGTGCCACTCGTTCCGCCGCGCCCCAGAGCAACTTGCAACGAGACTTCACCCGATCGCCCTCCAACCCAAAAAACCGTTCTAAAATCCGCGCCACGTTCGTATCCAAAATCGCCGCCGGTTGCCCGTAAGCGTTGGCGAGGATGCAGCGGGCCGTATATTTCCCCACTCCCGGCAACTCCAGCAGTTCCCTTTCCGTCGCCGGAACCTTACCGCCAAACTCCTCGCAAATTATCCGCGCCGACTCCACCAGTCGTTCCGCCCGAAACCGCAAACCCAAAGGTTGCAAGAGGCGATCGATTTTTACCACCGGTGCCCCCGCCAGGGCATCCACCGTGGGATATCGTTTGAGAAAACTCTCGTAAACCGGGGCGACGGTGGCGGCACCGGTTTTTTGCAACAGAAATTCGGCGACGAAGATGGCGTAAGCATCCGTGGTACGCCGCCACTGGAAGTCGCGCAGGTTTTGGCGGCCCCAACTGCGGAGCTGGCGGCGAAACCATTGGATTTTTGCTGTAGATAAATTTTCCATATTCCCGACTGTTCCTAAAATTTTGTAGAGCTAAAGGTTAGAACCTTGGGGCCTTCGGTTGAGAAGTTGTAGGGGCAAAGCATTCGGGAGGTTAACGTGGGGTAAAAGCAGAAAACTTTCTTTATGCTTTGCCCCACCCTCGCGTTTAACTTCTAACTATTGTTGTTTTCTCGTCGTTCCAAGAGGCGATCGACTTTGTTTTCGATCGCGCTCAGTTTCCTGAGTACGGTGGGACGGTCTTCATCCAAAGCGGCTAGCCAGTTGCCCATGCCTTCTTGCAGATTAGCCAAGCGCACTACTGCATCTTGAACTCGTTGCATACCTTCTCGCAGTTCTTCTCGTTCCAACCTAGCCTCAGCCATCGAGTCTAATATTGCTTGGGCCGTTCTAGCGTTGCTTTCGACAAGTTGTTTGAGTTCTTCGTCGGTCATTTTTGTTATTCCTAACCCTAAAGTTCTCCATCTATTATAGCTTGAAAAACCATTTTTTTTTTACCGAATTATTGATAAATTTTAGGATCAAAGCATTCTGGCCGTCAATCGTTTGAATGGCCAATTACCGTTAGTACGGGCCCCCGAAAGCGAAGGCATTTTAATTATTTTCCCGAACTACTTATACCAATTTGTTAAAGATATGGAATAGTTCGATCCCCCCAAACCCCCCGATATCTTGGGGGGCTTAAGGATTACGCTAGGTTTCATAACTT
>CAZSTZ010000377.1:0-3791 GCA_964609515.1 uncultured bacterium
CCCCAGCCTACTCCCGCACCGGCAGTGGCACAAACACCGGCACCGGCACCCACCCCGGCAGTGGCACAAGCCCAACCCCAGCCTACTCCCGCACCGAAACCCACCCCGGCTGCGGCGCAACCCCAACCTCAACCAACTCCCGCACCGGCACAAACCCCGGCTGTGGCGCAACCGCAACCAACTGCCGCAGTTGTAGAAGAAGAGGTCAAAGAGGAAGTCAAAGCAAAAGCCAAGCAAGAAGCCAAACAAGAGCTCGCACAAGACCTTGGCTTGTTGCAACGTTTCTCTATGGATGTTTACACTAAAATACGGAATAAAGCGGCAGATGATGTTAAAACCGCCTTTTTATTCTGGGAACAAAGCGGCAAATCTGTAAACCAAGCTATCCAAACCGTCGCTCAAACCCCGAAAAATGCGACCCAAGAAACACTGCAATTCATCGCTTATGCCAATCAGCGATCTGGGCAAGCAGTTAGCGAGTTAAGCCAAACTATCAACAATTACTGGGACAACCATTGGTTAGAGCGAATCCTGGATACCGTTAAAATCGTCAATCCCGAAACCGCTAGGAGCGCTGTAGCTCAACTCAAGCAAAAGAATCCTAACTACGCCCCCGCCCAAATCGCCCAACAACTGATTAATGAGAAAGTTACTTGGGCTACGGCAGCAGGAGTCATCGGCGGGGCACCAGGAGTAGGACTCTTGCTCGATTTAAGCGCCACTCTTCCATTACTGGTTCAAATGTTGTATGAAATTGCCTTTGCTTACGACGAAAAAACACAATTGCCCCAGAAACAAGGAGAAATTTTGACAATTTTTGCCTTGGCTTTCAGTGGCGATCGCTTAACTAAGTTAGGTTTGCGCTTTTTGCTTAAGATTTCTCCTGCTCCTAGTTGGAGTATTGACGCTTTTACTAACGGACTTCTATTCCTGACCGTTGGTTATGCTGCCTGTGAGTATTGGGAAGCTAAACTAAAACAAGCCGCTAACCCGGCAACTTCCAAAGCAGCCAAGACCATTTTAGACAGCCAAATCGATGCTTATTTAGCAGAAGCTCAAACCGAACAATCCGCTACTGCTATTAAGCAAGTCTTTAAGTGGGCAATTTCTCTCAAACAACAGTTGGGGATTAGTTAATATCAATTAACAATTAACAATTAACAATTAACAACTAACAATTGGGTTAGAGGCGTAGAGCCTTGCCCTCTTGTTTTGATTATGGTTGTTGATTGCGATTTGATGTAATAGGAAAAATGAAGTTGTAGGGGCACTCGCATTCGGGCGTTTAATCTGGATAAAAATCCTTAAATTTGAGGCCCGAATGCGAGTGCCCCACCCCGCTGAATGGAAACCGAGTTTTCTAAGAATACACAAGCCGACTCTCTATCGCTGTCTCTTACGAACCATATCCAGTCCGTACAGACGCGAGGAGGGGGGTCTTTAGGACGCGATCGCTCTTTAAAAATACCCGCATCCAGCATAGACTTAATGTCATTAGTTAACTCAGTTCCATTTTTTCCCCATAGTTCTGCCAGTCGCTCCTCATCTTATATGTATAGCTTTTGTTGCCGCTACCCATCCTCGGCTCTTCTGCGGCGATCGTAGTTTGTTTGGTTAAAACCAAAACCAGCATCTAACTCATCATAAAGCAGCCACACCCGCCGATTATTTTCTTGCAACCAGCGATCGTATTCCCGCAGTTCGTCATAGCAGAATGCTGTAGGTGTTCCGAAGCGATCGTCTCCGTCTAAAATTGTTGTTGACAGATCGGGTTTACCGTGTCTCGCAATAAAATCAACATTGCTAATTTCTGCATAATAGTTTGCTAACTCTTTAGCTTCTTGCGACTGTTCTACAAACAGTCTAAATAACAAGCTTTTACCAGTTCCCTTAGGGCCGCGAATCAGCCAATATTTATTGCTTAAAAATTGTCGAAGAAAAGACTGCCAAAAAAGACATCAGCCTTTTCTAGGGCAGTTTCTACGGTAGCAGGTTCCCTAGTTAGAGAGCGATCGCTCTCTAACTCTAATATCTAATTCCCCACAGCGAGAGCCTGCCAATCTCTGAACAGTTAACAATTAACAATTAGCCATTAGCAATTCCCAAATCGGTAATTAACGGCAAATGATCCGAACCCACATTTCGACCAGTTCGACTCTTAAAAACCCGGATATCGGGACTCACCAAACAATGGTCGATAGGAATATACAAAAACGGTAAATGGGCCGGCCAAGAAGGTTGAATGCCAAACCCCTTTCTTGCATTTCGCAAATTGGTTTTCTCAACAAATTCTCCGTAATAAGGAGACCACATCGTAGTATTAAAATCCCCAACTACCACCACCGGAGAATCGAGTTCCGAAACATAATCTGCCAGCTCCCTTAGTTCTTGATTCCGCATCTGAAAACTAGAGCTTCTTATCGGAATCCGGGGATGAATTAAGATTAGGTTAACAACTTCTCCATCAATGTTTAACTGGGAAACTAGAGTTTTTCTGCTCTTACCTAAGCTAACACTGCGAGAGTTTTCCAGTGGAACTTTGCTATAAATTGACTTGCCAAATCTGCGGTTATCTTGAGAGTGGAAAACGTAAGGATAACTTAATTCTAAAACTATTAATTGGTTTGCCCATTCTTTGCTTACTTCCACGAAAACTGCTACATCGGGATTTTCTTCTTTTATAAGAGCGATCGCCTCCGAATATCGCTGGTTGTTGTGCAAAAGATTTAAGAGCAAAACACTAATTTTACTGACATTATCTCCAGTAACTACTTTTGCAGGTGGTAAATACCAAGGGACTATAGCCCATAAATTAATCAAAATGCAGCCAAAACTCACCCAAGACCAGATTTTTTTACGAGTTAGTAGAAAGAAAAATAAAGTAGAGCAACCAACGATGAAATATTGCAATTTAAAATGAGAGGTTAGTTCGAGTATTTGATGGAGTTTTCCCAAGTAACCCGTCAGAGACAATATAGTAGTAAAAATTGCTATTAAGATAAAAACCAGCCCCAGTAACTTCTGAGCTTCAATGAGCTTGTTAATAGGTCGGTGGAGTAGAGACCATTTTAGTTGAATTTTTAAAGCTAGAGAAATTGGCAAGCGTTCTATTTCATCTATCAGCTTTTCTGGAGGTTCGGACTGCGATCGCTTCCGATAATATTCCAGCAGCAAACCATCAACAATATATTCGCTGAAATAATTAGCAACCAATCCAAGCAATATGAGGACAAATAAAATTTTATAAGTACCGCCAAGAAAACCAACAAGAAAATGCAGCTTGAAAAGAACTAAAGCTGGTACTCCTAAAGTAATTATTTTTTTAACAAGCTCATCCATTATCTATTTGTAGGGTAGTAGATTAGGTGGTGAAAGAGCGATGGGCCTCTCAGTCTCGCTTGTAGGAGCAAAGCTTATGGGCGATCGCTTTTATTATAGTGAATGTTTCTGTCCATAAGCGTTGCCCCGTCTTTATTTTTGCAAGCTCTCTATGAGCTTTAGGTACTTGCCACCAAAAATTCAGACAAAACAAAAGCCCCTTCCCGTAAACTGGAAAGAGACTTTTGTTTTTAATTATTACCCTGGCATCGAGCTATTTTCACAGGAGGCGACCCTCCAACTATCTTCGCCGCTGTAGCGTTTAACAACCGAGTTCGGGATGGGATCGGAGTGGTTCCACTACGCCATTGACACCAGGAAATACTGTAGGTGTCCGTTGCATTCCTTAACAGAATCGCAAGAGCCCTGAAGGCTGCATAGAAAAGTAAAATTAAATCTAAAGAGTTAATGAG
>CAZSTZ010000378.1:0-3759 GCA_964609515.1 uncultured bacterium
TCTCAAAACTAGCCTCGGCTTTCTCTTGCATTTCCCGATTTAGGGCCGTTTCCACAATTAAATTGCCTTAGATCGCCAAACCAACTCCCACCAAATCCTCCAGCTCGTCGAAAACGTAACTGTAATAATAAGGAGCGATGGTACTTTTGATAATTTCTATCGCCTTCGGGTTAATTTCAACTCGCGATCGCCTAGCCCTATCCGCTTCTTCCTTACTAATCTTCCCCAACTGGAGCATCCGATAAATCACCCCATCCCGTTGAGAGAGCGCTTTTTTATAATCTTGAACCGGATTAAAACTGTTGGGTGCCGGCAAAATACCCACCAAAGTCGCCGCCTCCGACAAACTTAAATCCCTCTTAGTACCAGTCGGGAAATATAGTTAACTGGAACTGTCGTAACAGCTTGAGTTATTGCTCTTAATATTCCTTGAGGATTGCGGGGTGGTTGAGAAGAAGCCATATACTTTCGTTATTTTATTTGCTGTTTAATTCTATTTTAGCTACAACTTTCCTGCCCCGATTTTGGATGCTTCCCCAGCCATTTTCTCATAGTGCTACTGCTACTCCTACTCAACCCTTTTCCCCAGAAGGAGGCCCCCTCTAAAAGTCGCAATTAACAAACAGACAATTCCAATATTGATAAAGACATCCGCCAAATTAAAAACTGGAAAGCGAATCAAGCGAAAGTCCAGACCAACGATCGCCCAGAGTATTTCTTTGGAAGTTTTCATTCTTGTTTGGGGAATGGGTAATGGGTAATGGGTAATTAGCTATTACCTATTAGCTATTACCTATTACCTATTACCTAATGCGGAATAGGTGCTTCGCCACCTTCCAATCCCAGAGGTTCTAACATGGCCCGGTCAATAAGCGATCGCTCCACGGTCTACTTGATAAAAATGGACCATCGCTCCTCGGTCCCAATCTAAAATCTAAAAAAAGAGATTTTTCCGATATTTCCCCAATTTGGTAACAAATTTTACAGAAACCCTCCCAAAGACCGGACTAACTTATGAAAAACTTATCAATTTATTAAAAACAACTTTAACCAAATCGTGTTAGAAAACCCAAATTATCCCATACCCAACTCGAACCCATTCGAGAGAGACATTTTATCGGAACTTCTGGGGAGCGAATCTGACATACTATCCGTCCGGTCTTTCGGTGGAAGCGACCAAACAAGTGATATCTACCCCCCCCCGCAAATTTCGCAAATTACCATAACGACGTACTTTCGCAGTTTCCTACCTACCCAAATTTAACCGATAGTATCAGTTTAGAAAATACAGAAATCGACATCCTCACAGGTTCCCCCCTGCGAACCAGCTCTCTTGTTGTACCAGGAAAAAATTTAGGAAAAAAATTAAACGAATACGTTGAATTTGAGAATTTAACCTTTGATAGCGGCGTATTTAAAGCAGATAATTCGGGAGAAGTAGAAATCAATTATTTGTTTGACGGCGGCTATTTCCAGGGGGACTTTGCTCTTGTTAATTTAGAAGGATTAAAGGCGAATAGCCACCAGGATTTTGTCAAACAAGCCGCAGAGAGAGCTTTAAGCAATTCGGAATTGGGTTATGTATTAATTTCCGATAAAAAAGAAGGGGCGTTATTTGATAAAAGACTGGGAGAAAAGAATCGCAATTCGGGAGAATATTTAGGAGTAAAAACTATTTCTGTGAACCCGGGAGAAGAATACGGTTTCATGTTGGTTCCCAAGGGTACGGTGGAGGAAGTTTTTGAACGCCCGAATATCGGCTGGTCGAAACGTCCGGTGTTTTCGATGTCAACGGAGTCCCAAATAGATACGTTTTTCCCGGGTCAATTTGTGGATTTAACCGGAGATGGAAAGGTCTTTGTTTTTGAAGATGTCAGGGCTTATAGACCGAATTTTGATGGAGATTATAACGATTTTGTCTTTTCAGTTAACGGGCTAAAAGGTAATGCCGCTTCCGTGGAAGAGTATATTAATTCCGAGAAAGATTGGCGTTCTTCTTCTAACGGTATTGAGTTTTTGGAAATAGCTGCCGAGTCGGTTAATCAGGATAATTCTCCGCCAACTATTACTGTGGAATTAGCTAACGATACGGGAGAAGATGAGACGGATAAAATTACCATCGACCCGAGTTTAACTGGAACGGTTATTGATGAGAGCGAAATAGTTAGTTTCGAGTTGAGTTTTACCGGAGAAAGCGAGAGTTTTGTTGAAGTAACGACCGAGTTAGAAAGCGACGGCAGTTTTGTCTTAAACCGAGAAATTTTGGAAGAAGTTTTAGGAGAAACTTTGCCCTTGGGAGTCAATACTATTTATTTACGCGCCACCGACGAAAATGGATGGGACTCGGCAGTTTTTGAGTTTGAATTTACATTAGAAGAAGAGGATTTGTTGGGGCCGGAAATTGAATCTTTAGCCGAAATTTATGGCTTAAATTCCTATCCAGTAGCGGCGAGCTTGCCTCCAAACGGTACGCGGCAGTTATCGGTAAAAATTAACAATTGGGCTAATTCTCCCGAACTGACGGCGGATGTTGGAGATATTAGTTATGTGGTGGAAGATTCTGATATCTTGGAAGTAAGTTCCGAGGGTTTGATAACCGGTCTTGCCGGGGGCGAAACTAATATAACCGTTCAATATGGAGAGGCCGAAGTTAGCATTCCAGTGTTGGTGGAACCGCCAGAGACGGGACCGAGTTTAGTGGATGAACTTGGAGGCGTTGTAGAAGGAGAGGAAGATTGGTTGGTGATGGCACCGCCAGGGGCGCTGGTAGAAGACACTGAAATCGATATTTCACCCCTCGCCGCGTCGGAATTGTCTCTGGAAGTTCCCGATAACTATTCTTTTGTGACGGGTTTTGAACTGGAACTGGGAGATAATCCCCTCAACTTACCGGTGCAATTAGCAATTCCGGCCCCAGAAGATGTGGAAGCAGGGACCGAAGTATTTTTCATGTACGAAGGAGAGATACCGAATGCCACGGGGAACTTTAATCCGATGTGGGTAGTGCAAGAGTCGGGCATCGTGGGCGAAGATGGAATAATTCGCACCCAGTCGCCGCCGTGGCAGGGGGTTCGTTTGACTGGGGAATATAGCGTGGTGATTCCCGATTTTGAGTATTCGGTGGCTCATTTGCGATTGGCGCAGGTATATTTTGGAGTAGGTGCGGCAATGCTGAGTGCGCAGGTGGCATCCGTAGCTTCTATTAGTCCCCTCTTAGCAAAAACAATTGGTTTTGGTGCGGTAGGCGGGAGCTCCCTACTTTGGGGGGGGGCGTCAATAAGCGCGGGGCTATCGGCTGTGGGTGCGTTCGCCACGGTGCCGGTGTTGCTGGACCTGGCGGAAAAATCGGTGACGGCCATAACGATTCCCAAGGTGGGACTGCCTTACGAGACTCCATCGGGAGTACAATTGAATCCAGGTCAGTTTTATAACGGTTCCTTGACGGTGGATTTGCCGATACTGCCGAATCCCGATGCTTTGGCTCTAGCTAAAGTAGAAGTGACAGTGCCGCCACCGCCAGAAGAGGGCGACAATGAAATTGCCGGCAAGGTTGTTTTCCTAGAAGGGGAGAATTTCGGCGAGGAAATCGACGACTTGGAGGTGAATTTCCATCTGGGAGGTAAGGTTTATCCGGGTACGATTTTACCAGAAGAACCGGGATTGACGAATTTAGCAGAAGGTAAAATTGCGGCAGTTAGCGATTATGTGCCTCTTGGGGAGGGGTCCGTTTCTGTTGAGAAGACGCTGACTTCGATTGTC
>CAZSTZ010000379.1:0-3718 GCA_964609515.1 uncultured bacterium
ATTATCTCTAATAGCAAATAGCGGGGCAATTTTAGTAGGAACTATTTTCCTTTTAAGCGGCATTGCCAAAATATTAGAACCGTGGAAATTTGCGCAACATTTAGAAAAATTAGATTTATTCAAACCGCAATTAATCTTACAAATTGCCCTAACTTTTACTGGTATCGAATGCGCTTTGGGAGTAGCTTTAATCTTAGGAATAGCACCAAAAGCGATCGCTCCCATTACTATTTTAATACTTCTGGGGCTTTCAATTTTAACCTATTGGAGTACCTCCACCGGACGCACCCAAGATTGCGGTTGTTATAACGGTTGGTTGGAGATAACTCCCACCCAAAGTCTGGTTCTCAATGCAATTTATATTATCCTATTAATATTTGCCGAATTTTTGGGTCGCTACGAACCGACGCTATTATGGCAGTGGATGGTAGTAGGGGTAATTTTGCTAAGTGGGGTTGGTTTGGCGGGGGGCTCGATGGAATATTTTCGCGATCGCGGATATATTCCTTTTCTCGATTTTGCCCCACTCCAAATAAACCGTATTTGGCAACCGGAATGGTTGGGAGAAGAGGGGGAGTCTGCCTTAATGTCGGGGGAAAAAATCGTCGTCTTTTTGAGTCCTCAATGCCTCCAGTGTAAAAGTTGGTTGAACTCGCTAAAAGTGGTTCACTGGCGAGATGACTTGCCAAATGTTGCGGGGGTAATCGAACTAACAACTATTGAGGAAGTGCGGGAGTTTATTAACAGTAATTTTCTCAATTTTCCAGCGATCGCCATGCACGGAAGTCAGTTGAATAAACTAGGAATAAATGCTTTTCCTACTGCTATTGTTTTGGAAGATGGAATCATTAAAGATAAATGGGTAGGGTTAATGCCCTTGTGGTTTCTCGAAAAAATTCGACCATAAGAGAGGATGCTGGAAAAGTTACATTAATACAATTACTCATTCCCAATTACATCTTTTTGAGTTTTAAGAATACTTTCTGTCATGGTTGCGATTTTATTCAAATCTTCTTCTAAATTTTTCACTTTTTCCTTATAATTGTGCTTTCTAAATAAAGCCTCGCGAGCTAAATCTTCTCGATTTTTTTGCAGAGCTAAAAAAGCAACTTTTTCCCAATCATTCATCTCTTTAAGAGCTTGTTTGTATTGAGGATGAATGTTATCCCAAGCAACTTTTATTTCTGCTAATGCTTGGTTTAATAATTGAGTAGTATCTTCCGGTTTGGCATCTTTAATTGCTCTCTTAACTGGTTGGTATAATTCGTCAACTTGAATATGTTGGAGGAGGGGCAGAAAATTGACAACTTGTTGGCTATGACTTACGCCAGTAACGCACCAAGTGGCGAAGTGTTCGCAATTATTAAAAAGTAGGTTATATTTGCGCTCCCCCAGTCTGCTTTCTGCTCTTCTAATAGTCGTATCTGGGATGTAACGAACGGGATATTTTTTAAGATAAACTTTTCTGCCATCTGTCAAGTATTCTATAGGATTTCGTTCGATTGTTTCCGTACCTTTGCGGTAGTGAATAACGGTACCATCTCCACAGTCGATGCCGTGGTGTTGGTAAATGCCGTGAATGTTAATAAATTCTCTATAAACGTAGATTTGGTCGCCTCTAGCCATTTTTTTTTGGATCCCCCCCGCCCCCCTTATCAAGGGGGGAGCAAGAGGAATAAATTTTAGTTTTTCTGGGGAATGGGGAATGGGGAATTGGGAATTTTAGATACCAATTCCCCATTACGACAGATTGCCAATCTGTTAGTTATTATAACATTATGATGGATATTTCCAACTTTAATCCTGAATTACTTCTAGTCCGCAGGCATCTGCGATTTGTTGGGCGAGACTTTTGTATTGGCGAGGTGGGGTGCGGGTATCGAGGTCTAAATTAAAAGCATCGACTACTCGCTCTATTAATTTAATACGCCATTGGGCTTCTATTTCATAATCTGATGCTAAACTTCCTTCGGATAAGGCTGCCATTAGTTTGTCCAAAATTTGAAATTGTCCCACCAGAATAGCTGCTTTTGCAGTGTCCCCAGAATCGATGTCTAGGGCATCAAGTTCTCGACTAACTCGGTTCCATTCTGTCTCAATTATCTGAGTTACAAGAGCAACCTTTCTGGAATTTCTTCGCTCTACTAAAGTTTGAAATCTATCATCTTTTGTCATAGTTATCCCCTTATTTAATCTAAACGGTCATTTTAGAGTATTATAAACCTAAGATTAAGAAAGTTTGGACCCTTTCTATACCGAGATGCAGGCGATCGCCAATCGCCCCATCAAGCAACTTTGAACGAGTTTAACATATAATTCGACTCTTGTCAAGATAAATTTTCTCGATGGTCAGTTTTTTAGCTTAAATATTATTAAATTATCTCGCAGTTTTTCCGGCAATCATTAGTTGGGAATTGCAGATAGATTTATGTTTTAAAACCAACTAAGCAAGACAAATAAAATGGGGTACACTGCAATTTTGAAGCAAGCCAAGAGTTAAACGCTTTTTGTTAGTTGTCAGTGGTTAGTTGTTAGTTGGGCAACTGACAACTGACTACTAACAACTAACATAGATCGTCTATTTTTTTGTTTTTTGACAAATATGAGATGCTGCCAATAAAATGGGTGCAACTAACGGTAAAAAAAGATTAGTTAAACTTAAAATCTGGGAGTTTAAAAATGACAGAACTCAGACAAAATTTAATTACCAAAGACTGGGTAATAATCGCTACAGATAGGGCGAAAAGACCCGACCAATTTAGTCAAATTAACAAGCCTAAAATAGTGTTGCCAACCTATCGAGAAGATTGTCCGTTTTGCCAAGGTAACGAAGAACTAACAGGACCGGAATCTTTTCGTTTAAACGATGTTAATGGTTGGAAAGTTCGGGCAGTTCCTAATAAATATCCTGCCCTATCTCCAGAAGGAGAACCAGTTAGAAAGCTGGATGGAATTTTCCGATCGCTCTCTGGGGTAGGACACCACGAGGTAATCATCGAACATCCCCGCCACGACTTAACAACTGCTTTGATGGATATTGAAGATGTAACTAATATTATCAAAGTTTACCGACAGCGATATTCACAAATAAGAAAAGACCACCGGGTGCAAACTATTCTTATTTTTAAAAATCACGGAAAAGGTGCGGGAACTTCTTTAGAACATCCCCACTCCCAACTGGCGGCAACCCCAATTGTTCCTTATGAATTGCGCATTCGCATTCAGGAAGCGATGCGCTATTTTGACGATACGGGAGAGTGTCTTTTTTGCAAAACTTTAGCTGAGGAATTGACGGCGGGGGAGAGGATAATTTTTGAGAGCAAACATTTTGTTGCTTTTATTCCTTATGCAGCGCTTTCGCCGTTTCATATCTGGATTTTTCCCCGCAGACATTCGTCTTCTTTTGACGAGATTACCGAGGAAGAAATGCTCGATTTGGCGGTAAATCTCAAAACGGTTTTAGGGAAGGTTTACGTCGGTTTGAACAATCCAGACTACAATTATAATATTCGCTCGATTCCTACTGACGAATTAAGAACGGATTATTTTCATTGGTATATTGCGGTGGTTCCTCGGGTTTCTTTAACAGCAGGTTTTGAGTTGGGCAGCGGGATGTTTATTAATACTTCTTTGCCAGAAGAAAGCGCCGCTTTTTTGCGGTCGGTTTAGCAGCGGATTTTGTAACGGATTTAACGGATGGGTTATTGCTGAGAAAATT
>CAZSTZ010000380.1:0-3653 GCA_964609515.1 uncultured bacterium
TTAATGGCCGTCCAATGTCCCCGCTGGGTGCGCCGCCAAATTTGGCAATATTTGATTGAGTGGGCGAACGCGAAAGCTCCTTTAAATGGTAAGGACTTAAAGAGGTTTGGTTATAAACCGGGGCCTTTGTATCGGGAGATTTTGGACGAGTTATTGGCGGCGACTTTAGATGGGGAAATTCGCGATCGCTCCTCAGCAGAGTCCTTTGTCAGGGAGCGCTATCCAATTAACAATTAGAGCGCACAAAGAGATTTAAGAAACCGGGTTTTTTGCAAAAACCCGGTTTCTGGCGGGCGAGTCATTTTTTTGTAGGTTGGGTGAAGTGCAACGGAACCCAACATCCGTTGCCACATCCGCTACATCCGCGTACAATACCGCTGCTAACCGCTTCGCTACACCCAACCTACAAAGAACGGCATTTTTCTTGAAGGAGACTCTATGAACAAGGATAATAACGCACCAGATGACTATGAAATGGCGGAAGATTATTCCGCTATCTTAAAAGAAAGCGATTTAAGCAAAGCCAGAAGGGGTAAATATTACCAACAATACCGTAGTTTTCAAGGGAGAATACCAGTGACAATAAAATCGGAAAAAGGCGATCGCCACCTTAACCATTTACATTTTGAAACCGAAGCGAAAGTTACCGCCGATGGCAAACTAATAGCCGAAGCTCCACCAGATATTGCCCCAGGAAAATACCGAATTATGTTAGTAATTGAAGAACCTAGAAATCCGCCGATTTCAGAATAAATATTTTAGGGTGCGTCGCGACGCACCCTATTTTTATCCTTGAAGGTAAAGTTCCCTGCTTTAAAGTAAGCTGACTTTTGTTAACTACTAAGCCCCCATCCCCGAATACCGACGCAACCCCTTCCGCCACAACCAGCGGTTGCAAACAAAAAACAAAACCCACCAACCGACCATCACTAACAAACCGCGCCCCACATCTACTGGCAAACCTATTAATAAGGAAGTGGGAAAATCGATTAAATAAGGAAAGGGAGTCCAAAGCGCTATTTGTCGGACCGTTTCCGGGAACACTTCCAAGGGAGCAATCATACCCGAAAGGAACAGATAAAACAGAAACCACAAAGTTTCGATCGCGTTCGCCCGTTCCGTCCAAAAAGCAAACATCGCAAAAGTATATTGAATCAAAAACCGCAGGGCAAAAGCCATTACTAAGATTAACAAAAACAACAAAATCTTACCCAAACTAGGCAACCAGAAAGCCTCTGGATAGAGGGCAAAAAACAGCAAAATTATCCCCAAAATAAAAGGAAATCGTGCCAATCTTTCCGTAACATGAGCCGCCACATGATGCCAAACGGGGTCTATGGGTTGCAACAACTTTGGCGATAAAGTCCCGGAAACTACCTGCTTTTCAAACTCAAAAATCACCCAAACAACATTAGATTGTTTGACAATAAAACTCACGAGAAAATAGCGAGCAAATTGCAAAGAATCGAGAGCAAAATCTCCGCTTTTAGCAGCCTCAACCCAGATACCCATTAAGATAAATGGGAGACAACCGGATAGAGCCCAGAGAAATAATTCTGCCCGATATTCGAGCATATAAGCGTAATAAGTCGAGAGAAACGTTTTGACAATTTTGAGAGTTTTATTCATGTTATTTGTTGGTAATGGGTCAATTGTTAATTGTTAATTGTGAACTGTCCCCGTACTAAACACCCGACCGATAACTTCTTCTATGGGCGGATCCGTCACGGTTAAATCCAATATTTCCAAATCCGCCAAAATGCGTCCTACAGTATCGGTCAATTTGTCGCGCTGGACTAACAAACGTACCGACTGACCGTCTAAAGATTCTACTTCGCCGTAACTGGATAGATGTCGTTTAAACTCCTCCAGGTCATCCGGTAAGGGATTAATTAACTCTACCTTTACTTCCCGATAGGGAGCAAATCTATCTAACAACCCGTCTAAACTGCCATCGTAGATTAACTCGCCTTCGTAGATTAATAAAACTCGCTCGCACAAAGCAGTAATATCTGCCATGTAGTGACTGGTTAATAATATCGTCGCTCCATATTTTTGATTGTATTCTCGCAAAAAGTTTCTCACTGCTACTTGCGCGTTGACATCTAACCCTAAAGTTGGTTCGTCTAAAAATAACACTTGGGGTCTGTGGATTAGTGCCGCCATTAACTCCGCTTTCATCCGCTGCCCTAAAGATAGCTTGCGCACCGGTTGTTTTAATTGTGCCGTCAGCGATAGCATATCTGTTAGCTCTCCCAGACGATGGCGGTACTCTTTGTCCGAGATGCCGTAAACGGCGGCGTTGATTTTTAGGGAGTCCAAAACCGGTAAATCCCAGATTAACTGTTGTTTTTGCCCCATGACCAGGGTGATATTTTGTAGAAAGGGGGCTTGTCGCTGGAAAGGGACGCGATCGCCCACCGTAACTCTACCCTCCGAGGGATGAATTAACCCCGTCAGCATTTTTAAGGTCGTAGTTTTACCGGCACCGTTGGGGCCCAGGAACCCCACGACTTCCCCAGCGTCAATATTAAAAGTAACGTCTTGAACCGCTTTGACTTCGCGGTAGGTGCGACGGAAGAAGTGGCGCAGGGTGCCTTTGAGTCCCGGTTCTTTGACTGCTACGGGATAGACTTTGCTCAGATGTTCGACTTGGATAATAGACATAAGTTAAATTGCTGATTTTTTGAACGCGCCACATTCCGCCGTTGCCCGTGGCAAGATAGAAGTAGCATTGCAAACAAACTGGAGATATTTTACTATGGTACTGACACCAGATTTTTTAGAACCGTTGCCGCGCTTGTTGGCAACTTCGGAGTCCGATAACGAGGTACTGACAGTCCAGCAGGCCGCCGATGCTTTCCCCGGAGGAGTTTTAGCTCTCGATGGTAATGATACCATTACCGGGTCCGCTGCCGCAGATTTTATTCGAGGGGGCAAGGGAGACGACGATATTTTGGGAAGTGGCGGGGGCGATCGCTTGTTCGGCGATAAAAACCGAGATTTCCTCGATGGCGGTTTGGGTAACGATATATTGCGCGGCGGTAAGGGTGTGGATTTGTTGTTTGGGGGAGAAGGTGCCGATACTCTTATCGGAGAGGTTGATGTAGATATTTATAAGGGAGGCGGGGGCAGCGATACTTTTGTTTTGAGGAGAGACCAGGCCGGTTTGGTACAGGATTTAGGTGCTATTTCTCTCATTCCCGGTTTGCCCGATAGCATCCAACTGCCAGATGCAATTATCACCGACTTTAACCCGGCGGAAGATTCGCTGTTGTTAACGGATGGGCTGACGAAAGCAGACCTCACTTTTGAGGAGTTCAACAGTTTGGAAGAGTTCAACGTCAACGCCAACGTTATCCTGCCGATAATTCTGGGGGCGGAACCGGACGGGTTAGACTTTTTAGAAAAAGCAGGAATTTCGCAGTCAGACTTAGATCCCGATGGCGACGGCGTGTTGGAGGGAACGGCTGTTACTATTAATGGCGGTCAGTTATTGGGTTATGTATTGAATACGGCGCCGGAAACTTTGGCGAGTTTGCCCGATACGAGTTTTACCACTACTGAGGGTGTGATTTAGGTGAGAACCCCCACAACTTCAGAAACCCGGTTTTTTGCCAACCAGAAACCCGGTTTTTTGCCAACCAGAAACC
>CAZSTZ010000381.1:0-3582 GCA_964609515.1 uncultured bacterium
TTTGGTGGGTGAAAAAGGTTGGTTAGCAGCGGATTTTGTAACGGATTTAACGGATGGGTTTTTGGTGGGGGATAAGGGTTGGTTAGCAGCGGATTTTGTAACGGATTTAACGGATGGGTTTTTGGTGGGCGAGTTGGTTTTTTCGAGTAATTCTTCGACTAATTCTGCTGCTTTATTTTCCAAACATTCCACGACATCGCCGACGGTTAAACGGAGTTTGTTGTTAATAACTAGATTCTCTTTCACAACTTCTGAAAAATCCGCCGTTAGGGGGTCGATGTCTAAATCTAAATCTGCCGCCAAAGCGCGAGTTAAACCGAGGCGATCGCTACTCGGATGCCGGGCAATTGCGATAATTAAATCCCGCAATTGTCGCCCCTGGGGACACTGCCCGAATATATGCAAACCATCCCGAATTTGTGCTTCTTTTAATTCGCAAAGATAGCTGTCGGCGTTAGTAATAAAGTCGGCAATTTCCGAGGTTTTTTTGGTTGCAAAAGATAAATCTTTATCGAGGTTTTCTTCTCGGAGGAGTTCCAGAAGGCGATCGCGTATTACTGGCAGTCGAGAAGGGTCTATACTTTGCGCCTCGTAGTATTCGTCGATTAAAGTTTCTAACTTTTGCAAAGGTCCGTATAACTCCGCCCGGGTCATCGGCGGCGTTAAATGGTCGATAATTACCCCTTGCGATCGCCTCTTTGCCTGGGAACCTTCTCCCGGATCGTTAACGATAAACGGATAAAAATGCGGCAAGGCACCCAAAGCAACCTCTGGATAGCATTTAGCGGACAAACCGACGCTTTTACCCGGCAACCATTCCAAATTCCCGTGTTTGCCGACGTGGGCGATCGCGTCAGCAGCAAAATGCTCTCGCAACCAATAATAAAACGCCAAATAACTATGAGTCGGTTCTAAATCTGGCGCGTGATAGTTTAAACTCGGGTCGATATCGTATCCCCGCGACGGTTGAACGCCCACAAATATATTACCTAATTGAATGCCGGGAATTGGGAATGTACCACCAGATACTTTTTCCCCCACCAAAAACCCATCCGCTAAATCCGTTACAAAATCCGCTGCTAACCAACCTTCCTCACCCACCAACAACCCATCCGTTAAATCCGTTACAAAATCCGCTGCCAACCCCCACCTTTGAGTAATTGCTGCTTGTATTTCTTCCGGCAAACTCGCAAAAAATCCTCGATATTCTGCCAGAGACAAAGATTGATTTACAACCCGTAAATCGCGACCTTCTGGGTCGTTTGTCACCCCAGAAGTCAACCTTTTAATTAATTCGTCGCCAGTAGCAGGAATGTCTTTTACAAAATAACCAGCATCTCCTAAAGCGCGAAGAATTTCTATGCAACTGGCGGGGGTATCTAACCCGACTCCGTTGGCGAGGCGACCGTCGCGGTTGGGGTAATTTGCTAATATTAATGCCACCCGACGTTCCGCCGCTGGAGTCTGTTTTAACTTCACCCAATTCGCAGTTAATTTTGCTACAAAATTGAGGCGATCGCTTTCTGGAACGTAACCGACAACATCTGTTTCTAAATCCTCATTCCAGCTTTCCACTCCTTTAAAAGAAACCGCCCGAGTAATAATATTTCCATCCACTTCCGGCAAGGCAACATTCATCGCGACATCTCTGGGAGATAAACCTTGAAATTGACTTTGCCATTGTTCTTTTGTCCCGCCGCTGAGGATTACTTGAAAAACGGGAATATCCAGAAAATTCTCATTATTTTTGCTCTGAAAGATTGGATGGCAAGTTTGAGAGTTTTCCCAATTATTAATTCCAGAAATCGAAAAACTGGTAGTATCTAATAATAGTTGAATATTTCCCCCATTTTCTCCCTGGAAGTATTCTAATAATTCCGCTCTTATTTCCGGGTCGCGTCCAGAAGAGATAAAAATCGCTACTGGTTCTAAATTTTGTTCTGCCAAAGCTTGACAAAGACCATCTATTGCCCCCACATTTCCCGATAAATAATGAGCGCGATAAAATAAAATGCCAATTTTGGGAATGGGATCCCCCCCGGCCCCCCTTGCCAAGGGGGGAGAGGAATTGGTAATTGGTAATTGGGGGCTTTTTTGCCAGCGATAAACTCCGATGCGGGGTACGGTTTTTGGTGGAGAATAATCATAACTTTTTTGCAGGCAAATATCGGCGGTAAATTTCAGGCAATTAACAAAATTATCGATGCCACCTTCCGTTAAATATTGCCAGATTTTATTAACAGCAGAAAGAGAAATATTAGAAGCAGTCATTAAATCCGGGTCGGGGCGATCGTCTCCCGGCATTACGATTAATTTAGTCTCAGTTTCTTCGACTATTTCCCCAACAACTTCTAAACCGTAAGACCAATAAGAACGCCCTCCCAACAATCGCAAAATAATTACTTTTGCCTTGCTTAAAATATCTTCGGCATAAGTGTCGATGGTTAATTGTTGTTGTAATTGCAGCAGATTTGCAACTCTAATAGATGGAAAATCGGGCGGCAATTTTTTAATTGCTGTTGCTAAAGTTTGAATGTCCGTATCGGCGGCAGTAATAAATACAATTGGGGCCGGAGTTTGTTCGATAAAAATAACTCCTTCAGCTTGGGGATTCCAACCTCCAGGAGTTGCTGCAATTCTGTGCATTGGACTTTTTTATTTAGAGACTATTTGACTATTTTACCATTAATTGTGCCTAGATAGCCTATCAAGAAACCAGGTTTTTTCAAAAAACCGGGTTTCTGAGAATATTTGAACTGCTCTCTAGAACAATTATCATCTTCTGGAGGGGCGATCGCTTTTCCCAGCATTCCTACCTCAACCCCAACTCTTTCAACAAACCATCCGCCCACACGGCATCCCCATCGGACAAACGCGGCACCGGTTCGGCGCTATAATCTACCCTCAGATCGTAACGGGCGCGATCGTACACCAAATCCAATAAATCCTTTAAATTTACTACAGGTTCCGCATCCCCTGGTTGCAAAGGCACTGGAAACAAAGGGATTTGATTTTGTACGTTAAAAGCATACATATCTGCGGTGGGGCGAGTGTCGCTGCGACTCACCAAGATTCGATAATCGTTGTTCGCCTCCCCCTCCACCAACGGCATCGGTTTAGCGCTTCTCAATAAATCTATTTCTATCAAATTAGTGAGACTGCCGAAGATGCGCTGTCGCTTGCGTAGGTATTTTTCTCTACCCGGACCGGAACGTTTATTAACTGGAGACAGAATTTCTATAGCAGTAACTACCCGTTTGGTTGCCGTCTGTTTGATTTCTAAATAGCTGTGCGTAACTTCCACTGGCATCGGTATCATTACCTTGGCCGGTTCTGTCGCCACTGCAACTGCTACATTAGAACTTCTGCTTTTAATATTTGTTTTTTGTTGTACCGTAACATCGGGAATACCGACCGGTAGTGTTTCGTCGGCAGTGCTAAGATAAACCTCTTTGTTTAAACTTACTATGTACTTGGGAGCTAATTGGGGAGTTAGCGACTCCAGGATAACGCTAATTAACAAATGATGAATTTCTGACCAAAAATCGCGATGTTCCAAATATGGATTCATTCCCGGAAATG
>CAZSTZ010000382.1:0-3561 GCA_964609515.1 uncultured bacterium
ATAGACTCACCCGGTTTTTTGCCAACCGGGTTTCTTTTCTTGTGGCTCAAACCGAGCTCCAATCGACACGGACACCTAAGAAACCGGGTTTTTGCGAAAAACCCGGTTTCTGCTGGGGCCAAAAGCGCGATCGCTGTTAATCTCCTGGGGCGAACAATAGTCTTCAACGCGCCACGCAGCATAAGTTAGTGCTTCTTGCAAATCTTCTTCTTCCAAATAGGGATATGCTTTTAAAATATCTGCTGTAGAATGGCCCGATGCCATCAGTCCAACTATAGCGCCAATGGTGACGCGCAAACCTCGAATACAGGGTTTGCCACCCATTACTTCTGGGTCTACAGCGATCCTAGTTAACTGTTTCATTGTGTATCTCCTGCGGTAGTTTGGGTTGGGAGTCAGGGGTGGGCGATTTAAGAAATACCAACATTGCTAGAGTCAAGACGGTTTAAAGCTGAATCGTCTAATTCTACCACAGGTTTTAAACTATGATAGCTGCTCCAATTCTTTCTGGGAAACGATGCCAAGGAAACGCAGAAAAAACCATGCTCGGTGTAAAAGGTGGCTCCTCTTTCATACATTAATATTAATGGATCGTAGGGGGCGGGAAGGTCAATTTTTTGTACTGGGGTAGTATCTGCGATCGCGCCCCAGCGGAGATACCATTCACAAGTCTGTTTGATATTCTTGCGGAGTCGGAAGTTGGCTAAATGTTCTTTGAGTTGCGCGATCGCCTCTTCGGGAACTTCTACGGACGGAGATATCTGTGCTGCCACATTGAAAAAGGGCCATAAATTCAGGCAATCTAGGGTTTGAGCCCAGAGAGACATCCGTCTGAGATATTCCTGGAATAAGGCGACGTGAGAATCGATTCGAGAATCGTCTGCCTGCCAGTTAATTGCCAGAAGGCGGTTTAGGGTGCTTTTAGTTAGCTCTTTGGTAATCATAGAATTAGTGCCTCGATAATATTTACTAAGGTCTCAAGTTGGGATAGCTCTAAGTCTTTAGGAAGTTGCGTCGCTGCAAGTCCGAGCATTTTCCAGTGGTCAAAGGGATCGCGCATAATGTCGCATAGCGGTGCTAGGTCGTGGGCACCGTAATGTTTGGGGGTTGCTTTATTGTAACCTCTTTTCCAAGCTTCGGGATGGGACGAACGAAAGGGAAGTCCTCGCTTCATCAGCGCTTGCTCTACATATTCGTGGGCGAAAATGCGTTGGAAGGTGTAGAGGTCATCTCCTGACAACGTACCTCGAACGGCAGATATCCATAACTCTGCAATTTCTGGGTCTGCGGCAAATTGCGATCGCTCAACCTGTCCCGGTCCCACAGCAATATCGTGTTCTTCGATAAAAACGTGGTCGCGGACCGCACTAACTACATTTTCGGGAATATCTAAGTTAGCTGCAATTAGAGGAACGTCATCCCTTATTCCTCTAATTTGCTCGTAAATTGCTTCTGCTTGTTCGTCAGGATCGGCATAACCAGCTCCAGTGGGACATTTGTTTGGAGAAGGATTAGATAAGCGCGAATTTTTTGGTGGTTTAAAAGCGATCGCTGTTTTTTGCATAAGAGAACTGGGACTATTAAAAAAACCATCGCGATGTTACTCAAAATATTAACCTTAATTGACTGTTTGATAAGACGATTCTAAAATTTTTTGACGCATGGTCGAGGGAGTTTATCTTATCTAAAACTAGCTCAAAACTGTAATCGGAATCTACGGCGATAATGGGTTTAGGATAGCGTTTTTGAATTGAAAAAGCAATTTTTAAGCTGGCATTTCCTAGCCCGGAGATGTTGATATTGCTATGGTATGTTTTACATATATAACATTAAAACTATAAAACTATATACACAAATTGCTATGGTGTTTAAATATAACCATAGAATTAATCCACGTTTAAAAAACTTCGCTGTTAGGTAAACTATCAACAAAATGCTAGGTAAATACAAAAGACAGTAATAAATACTGTTTTCAATAATACTATAAGATAAAGCTGCTCCGAACAACAATATGCAAACGCAAATTACGAAAGCTATAGTTTTAAAAAACCCCACTAATAGACCTCTCCAAAAATCACAATTTAGGAAAAGCAGCATCAGGGTTTCAGAGCCTTTTCTGGAGAAGTCTAATAAACCTCTCCAAAAATGCCAATTTTGGAACGGCAGCATACTGTTACCATAACCGATTTTTCTCAGTTCGCCGATCGCTTCATCAACACCTTGATAGCGATGTTTCCAATAATCCTTTATCATTTTATCTAAAATGTCAGCTAATTTACTGTTAACATTAGCTTTGTCTTTCCAGATAATTTCACCAGTTGAGGGATCTTGAGGAAGCTGACTTGCGCGAGTTCTAGTTAATGCTTCAATACCCATCATACCCACGGCATAAATATCACTGCAAAACCTTGGTTCACCTTTCGCTTGTTCCATTGGCATATATCCACGAGTTCCCACCATTATTGTCTTAGTTGTAACACCCGCACTTGTAACCGTTAATCCTTTAATTTCTTTAACAGCACCAAAATCTATTAAAACAATTTTTCCATCAGATTTTCTCCGCATAATATTCGGAGGTTTTAAGTCGCGGTGAATCACTCCTTGCTCGTGTACATAACTTAAAACTTCCAAGATTTCAATTAAAAGTTGAATTGTTCGATCTTCGTTAAAATTCCCAGAATAAATCTCTTTTTCTATAACGTCTCCTTCAATAAACTCTTGAACTAGATAAAACTGCCCGCCCTCTTCAAAATAGGCAAACAATCTAGGAATCTGATTATGTTCTCCCAGACGTTGTCAAGTTCTTGCTTCTTTTTCAAATAACTCTTTAGCAGTTTGAAAAGTTTGAGGCCGAGGGTCAGATGGAGTTAGTTGTTTAACCACACATTTAGGGTGACTTGGAAGGTCTAAATCGATTGCTAAATAAGTAGTTCCAAACCCACCTTTGCCTAACTCAGATATAATTTGGTAGCGACGTCTAAGTATTCTGTCGGTCATTTTTCTAATAATCTTATTGGTTACTAAAAAGCGATCGCTCAACGATTTACAAGCCGTCAGTGCGACCTAACTAAATATTAACCCACACCTACGCCACAAGCGCCCATTTTTTCCCAAGCTACCTCAATATTTTGCTTCCCGTCAAGAACCACTCAAAAAATTTACCTATCTGGGGCAGAGTTGGCCTAAATGTCTCGCCAAAGAAACGACAGCCCTAGTTTGGCCAAGTTCGCAAAAAAAAGGCCACTTCTCCTCCGGCCTCCAATAACCCTGGCCCATCTCCTCAAAAAGCCACCTTTGCGGGCCCGCAACTTCCTGGGGGACGCGGACTCTGCCGATCGCCCCCAAATCACCCCTCACCACTAAGAGCGATCGCGCCCCTTACCAAAAACCCATTTGTTATCTTAAATATCGACTTAAAAACTCCAAATTATTAACCATTGATTCTGCCTATTTAGTAGCAATTAAACTCATAATTCCCCGCAGTTTTTCACCTTATGAGATTGCTTCGGCTGGGTTAAGGTGTTTTCCAAAAACTTAACTCGTTTTCCCGCCGCTTCGCAA
>CAZSTZ010000383.1:0-3556 GCA_964609515.1 uncultured bacterium
CATTGCTAATTCCTCAATTCCCTATTCCCAATTCCCCATTCCCCATTCCCTAAAAAATTTATGGTAAAATAACCCTCGACCTAATAATTTTAATCGAACATGAATCAGAATACTTCCAATTTGTCAAGTCACAGAGAAAAATTTCCGGCTTTAGCTAATAAGGCTTATTTTAATTATGGCGGTCAGGGGCCCCTGCCTCAAATAGCTTTGGATGCTATTTATAAGTCTTTCCAAAAAATCCAAACTGACGGGCCTTTTTCGGGGAAAATCTGGCCTTGGGTGCAAGAAGAAATGGATTTGACGCGAGGGGCGATCGCTTCTGAATTAAACGTCTCTCCAGAAACAATTACTCTGACGGAAGATGTAACTGTCGGTTGCAATATTCCTCTCTGGGGCATTGATTGGCAACCGGGGGATGAGATTTTACTTTCCGATTGCGAACATCCGGGAATTATTGCTGCTATTGAAGAAATTCAACGCCGATTTAAAATAGAGGTTTCGGTTTTTCCTTTGAGGCAAACTTTGAACGAAGGCGACCCGGTAGCGGTAATTAAACAACATTTAAAACCTCAGACTAAACTATTAGCAATTAGTCATATTTTATGGAATACGGGTCAAGTTTTGCCTTTGGCAGAGATTGTCAAGGTATGCCACGAACGAGAAGGAAAACCAGTTAAAGTATTAGTGGATGCGGCTCAATCTGTGGGAGTTTTGCCTTTGAATTTGACGGAAACTGGAGTTGATTTTTATGCTTTTACGGGGCATAAATGGTTTTGCGGGCCGGAGGGATTGGGGGCGCTTTACGTCAGTCCTGAAGCTCGACAGGAATTAAGCCCCACTTTTATCGGTTGGCGGGGAATAACTATGAATAAAAACGGCAAACCGACGGGTTTTAAAGCGGGTGGAGAAAAATATGAAATTGCTACTTCAGCTACTCCTTTATATGCGGGTTTGCGGGAGGCGATCGCTCTTCATAATTCCTGGGGCACTGCGGAAGAACGTTACGAGAAAATCAAACAATTAAGCGCCTATCTTTGGCAGGGTTTGGCAGAAATTAGTCATATTAATTGTTTGCGAAAAACTCCTCCAGAAGCCGGCTTAGTTTCGTTTGTTTTAACTAATGGCAAGCCCCATAAAGACTTAGTTAACTTTTTAGAAACTCGGGAAATAATGGTGCGGACTATTCTGGATCCAGACTGCGTGAGGGCATCGGTTCATTATCTTACTTCCGAGTCGGAAATCGAGCAATTAATTGCAGCAGTTAAAGAATTTAGTTGAAAATTATTTGCAGATGGGTTACAATTAAAGTAAGGTATCTTAGAAACCCGGTTTTTTTGTAAAAACCGGGTTTCTTGACCGGTTTTAAGGTACCCAGAAACCCGGTTTTTTGTAAAAACCGGGTTTCTTGACCGATGTTGTTTAATGAGTAAAAAAACCAATGGGAAGCGAAAGAATTGTTTTATTATCGAAGAGAGAGATAGATAAGATGCGGCGGGCCGGACGGGCTGCGGCGGCGTTGTTACACTATCTCGGAGAGTTTGTCAAGCCTGGAGTTACGACTCAGGAACTGGACGATATAGCCGAAAAATGGACCCAGGAAAGGGGATATCGCAGCGCTCCTCTGGGCTATCACGGTTTCCCCAAGTCTATATGTACTAGCGTAAACAATGTAATTTGTCACGGCATTCCCAACAAAAAACAGATTTTAAAAGACGGAGATATTATCAATATTGACGTAACGCCGGTGGTGGATGGCTATCACGGCGATACTTCCAAAACGTTTTTCGTCGGCGAACCGTCTCCACTGGCGAGGAGGTTAGTAGAAGTGACGGAAAAATGTCTCTATTTAGCTATTGACGAGGTGAAACCGGGGAACCGCATCGGGGATATTGGTGCCGCCATTCAGGAGTACGCAGAGTCTCAGGGTTTTTCGGTGGTGCGAGATTTTGTCGGTCACGGCGTGAGCAATATTTTCCACACTGCGCCCCAGGTGCCCCACTTCGGCACTCGGGGGAAAGGTAAGCGTTTGCGGCCTGGGATGGTGTTTACGATCGAACCGATGATTAATGAGGGTAGTTATGAAGCGTTAGTGCTTGAGGATAAGTGGACGGCGGTTACGGTGGATGACAGTCTCTCGGCTCAGTTCGAGCATACTATTGCTGTTACTGCCGACGGGGTGGAGATTATGACTTTGTATGAGGGAGATGATTTTTAAGTTGGGAACTGGGAATGGATGTAACGGATAATTGACCGTTTCCCCCCTCCTTCTTTGTTGCTAAAGAGTAGGTTAAGAAACCCGGTTTTGCTGGAATTACCGGGTTTTACCAGATACCAAAAAGCTTGGTTTCTGACAATACTTGACCGGTCTCCTAATATACTCGGCACGGGTAAAAAATACGCTTTTTCGTAGAGTGTGGGGGGTGTGGGGGGGGTGGGGAGGGTGGGGGGAAAGATTCGTTTGGTTTTCACGAATTAATCTGGTTGATAACTTCTGAAGAAAATCTTCTCTAATATCTTTAATTTTGGCATGAACTTTGGGTGCATCTCAATTTTGATATTGCCAAAAATTAGACGCTTTTTGGGAATGGGGAATGGGGAATGGGGAATTGCAAAGAACGTCTTTTTACAAATATGAGATGCTCCCCGAACTTTAGCTACTTTTAACCTAGCTTTTTCTCGTCTTTTACTACCTTTTTGACATCGAGATAAAGAACGTTGAAACCGTTTAAGCTTCTTAAGATTTTTCTTTAATGGCTTAGGTGCTTCTATAGCAGTTTCATTTGAGATGCGTACAGTAATTAGCCGATTGAGGCATGCATGCAAGAGGCAAGAGGCAACAGTTAAGAAGGTAACAGTCATTTTTTGCTATGAATAGAAAGTCGTTTTTTCGTTTACATCTCATTTGGAAACGCTATATCTTTTCTCCATTGCTTAACGTAGCAAAAGTAGTTATACCCAAATCAATACCGATAAATTGACCATTAGGTTCGAGAGATTCGGCGTTAGTTTTAACAACAAAGCTAACAAAATCTGGGTGCATCTCAATGCAAGTCAAAACCCAAAAATTAAACGCTTTTAGGCAAGAGGCAAGAGCTCATGTGGCAATAGTTGGGGAAAAGGCAAGAAGGGAAAAGGGATGCATTAGATAAAAAACCGAATATTCGATGTTTTTACAAATATGGGATGCTCCCCAAAATATCTACCTGAAGCATTTTTAATGACAGTTGCAGAACTAGGTTTAGATGGTAGTGAACGAGACCAAGCTACTTTAACTTTACCTACTTTTGTTAACTTTATTTTACGCTGTCCAACTGGGAGCAAGTCAGTTTTGTAATTTTTCTCTCTCGATAATTTCATACTCGTGACGAATACTCGTGACGAATACTCAAATAAAAAGCGGTTTTTTTGAGTATGAGTACTCGTCATGAGTACTCGTCATGAGAAAATAAATATGCAAAACTGACGTACTCCCGTCCAACTTGAAAATTGTTAGACATAAATCTGGCAGATTGTCTGGATTTTCTGCTTTTAAACTTAGGAGCTTTTAACTTAGGCC
>CAZSTZ010000384.1:0-3554 GCA_964609515.1 uncultured bacterium
ACCCAACAAGTGAAGTAATATTGTAGGTTGGGTGAAGCGCAGCGCCACCCAACAAACAGTTAACCCGTGACACTTTTAGTGCTATTTAACCTTGGCGTTAACTGTAGAAAAAAATGCGATTACTTGCTAAATCGGTTCGAGAAAATAATCCTAAAGATTTTGAAGCTTTAACCTTACCGGGACATTTAGAATTAGGGATATTAGCAGCGAGGGAAATGGAGGCGATCGCTCCCACTATTTGCCGCGCCCTCAACCTCGATATTGACCCAGAAAAACTCATCGAAATCGTCTCAATTTCTATCTGGATTCACGATTGGGGAAAAGCTAACGAAGATTTTCAAGCTTTCGTTCAAAGTAAATCAAAAAAAGATTTGCTTAAGCATAATTTTGGCATTCAAAAAATACGAGAACCAAGAGCAAAAAAACAAGCAATTCGCCACGAATTGTTAAGCGTGCTTTTAGCTCAACTTGAGGAAATTAATGTCTGGCTTAAACCCGTATTTAAGCAAGGGGTGATTTTAGGAGTTTTAGCCCATCATCAAAAAGTTAAAAGCAGGGAATATTTCGATATTATCATCAGGGAAAATATTGAAGTATTTATCAAAAATGATGACTTTACCAAAGTTTTAAATCTAGGAGTCGATTATTTTGGGCTTGACTCGAAAATTCCAGAGTTATCAAACCAGAAAAAACTCAACAAAAAACGTTTGGAAGAGCAAAGTCAAGAGTTACTAAAATGGTTCGATACTCTTGACACAAAATACAAAGATAATTTCCAAAAGCTCAAAGAAAATGCCGCAGTAAAAGCGATGGTAATGAGTGCGGATTTGGCGGCATCGGCATTATTAGAAACGGAAATAGGGAAACGGGACTATAGCCAATGGATTCGAGAAGCATTAAAACAAGTGTTAACTGCTGCTGAAATTCAGAGCGTTATCGACAGTCGATTGGACGGAAAACCTTTAAGGGATTTTCAGAAACAAGAAGCGGAAAAACCGGGACGAGTTTTATTAGTAATTGCCGGCTGCGGCGTGGGGAAAACTTTAGTGCCGTTTCTGCGCTTTCAACGATTAATTAAACAGGGATTGGAAGCCAAAATGTTTTTCTGCTATCCCACCACCGCCACTACTTCTCAAGGGTTTAAAGATTACGGTTTGACGGAGGCAGAAAAAACTTTGCTCAGTCACAGTCGCAGTTGGGTGGATTATCAATTAAAAGGATTGAGCGACAGTTACGAAAATGAGTCCGATGAGGAAGATAGCGACGATGTGGAATTGTTCCAAACTAAAGTCGAAGCTTTGCGGATTTGGTATTCTAAATTAATCTTTTGTACCGCCCATACGGTGTTGGGATTAATTCAGAATTATCGCAAGGGTTTGTATGGATTTCCGGGGATAGTTCGGGGGGCTTTTGTGTTTGATGAAATTCACGCTTATCCCCCAGAACTTTTTGGGGCGCTATTGGAATTTTTGCGGATATTTCGGGGCAGTCAAATTGTCTTGATGTCCGCTTCGATGACTCCCGCTCAAAGAAAAGCCATAGAGGATGTTTTGGCAGAGAATAACGAAGAACCAGATATCCTCGAAGGGCCTCAAAAAATTGAAGAGTTGCCTCGATATAAATTGCTGAAAATTGACTCGGAAAAATCGGTTTGGGAAGAGGCGATCGCCGAATTAAAAAAGGGCGGTAAAGTCCTCTGGATTACTAATCAAGTTGCCGACTGCCAGCGAATTTATACCGAAGCGGCGGATAAGTTTAAAGAAGCGGGATTATCTATTTCTCCGATTATCTATCACGGTCGCTTTCGGTATCGAGATTCTATCCAACATCACGAAGAATTAATTGCCGCTTTTAAACCAGACGACAAACCCGCTTTCGCCGTTACCACCCAGATAGCAGAAATGAGTCTGGATATATCCTGCACTTTGTTGATTTCCGCAAACGCGCCGATGTGGGCCCTAGTGCAACGTCTGGGAAGGTTAAATCGTTGGGTTGAGGAGACACAAAAAGGTTATGAGTTGAAACTGGGGCGGGTTTGCAAGGCGTTAGTTTATCCGTGGCAGAAGAAAAATCCGTATAAAAAGGAAGATTTGCAAACTGGGGAGAAGTTGTTGGAGTCTTTGGGGGGAAAAGAGGTTTGTCAGAAGGAGTTGGAAGAGGCGATCGCTACCTTAAACCTCGAACCCCCAAAACCGAGTTCTTCTACTTGGTTGCAAACTTGGTTAACTACCCAAAAAGAGCTAATGCCCGCAGCTTATACTATTCAAATAGTATTGCAAGACGACGTTGATAAAATCTTTGAGGAGGCTAAATTATCGGGAGAAAAACCATCTTTAGAAGCGCAAAAATGGGTGGTGTCGGTGAGGATAAAAAAGACTGCTAAACAGTGGTGTCGCAATCCTGCTTTTAAGTTTTATCGCATTGCCCCCACTAACGAGATTTATTACCATCCAAAAATCGGCGCTTACGAACCAGAAAACGAGTTTTTAAAGGTAAATTATGGTTGCAAAACAGAAACATATCAAACAGACGGAAACTAAAATTACGCTGACGCTTTGGGATGACTTTACTACTACTTTACATCGGGCGGGAATGGCGGGTTTGTGGATGACCTTAAATACTCTCGCTGCCGAAAATGGCAAAGTTATTTCCTGGGAACTTATCCCGCCAGATAAGATGATTTTGCAATGGAATTGTACGGACAAAGAGGCAGTAAGTTGGTTGTTAGGTAAAGCGTATCTACTCGATAAAGATGGCTTTATTGTATTGCCCGCTTTAGGGGAAATACTAATACAAGATAAAGTGGCAATTCACCAGGGAATTTGCAATACCTTTTTAGGAGGGCCGCCGACAATTGTTAAATCTTTGGGAATGAAAGATATGTCATTTGAAATTGACGACCCACCAAAACTTTTTGAGGTGAGTTATAAAGCATTGGCAAAATATCCCCAACAACATCTCGAATCTCTCAAACTTTTCGACAGTAAAGGCAAGTTCAAACCAATAATTAAAATAGTAAGTTGGTTGTATCCCGGTGGAGGAGATTTACACGAGTCGTTAAAAGGGGCGACCAAATTAGAAGAGACTCCAGAGGGAATTATTGCCTTAGCTTTTGCTCCAATTGCTTGCAGTTATTATCGGATTAAATCTCGATTAAAACAATCGAAGTCTTTGTATGCGATGATAATTCCAGAGATTAATAATCTGGAAACTTTCGCCAATAACCGCCAGCGTTTGGGATGTCAAGTTGTCGGTTACAAACACTATTATGCTAGCGGTTTATCCGATGCTTCTTTGAGGTATTTGGTAGCTTTGGCAGAAGGGTCAACTAAAAAATCTCAAGAGGTTTCTAGTTGCGAAGTTTGGGTTTTTGGTAAGGTTCCTTGGACCAAACAATTACCGATTACTGAGAAACGAAAGCTAGAATTATCGCCAGAGATTGGCCGACTTTATCACCTTTGCGACGAACATCTCGCCAATGCGGTAAAGGTTGGTAAAAAAGGGGCTTTTATTTCTGTTAGTTTTGGGCGAGAAATTGCTGCGGAAAATTTGGT
>CAZSTZ010000385.1:0-3533 GCA_964609515.1 uncultured bacterium
AAGTTGCTTTCGACCCTAGACGGTCATGGGGATATCGTTCGCAGCGTCGCCATTAGTCCCGACGGTCAGGTTTTAGCGAGTGGGAGTGGGGATAAGACGGTGAAGTTGTGGCGGTTGGCGACGGGGGAGTTGTTGGGGAGTTTGGATGGGGGCGATCGGGTTAATGCGGTGGCGATAAGTCCCGACGGTCAGACTTTGGCGGCGGGAACCAGAGACGGTCGTGTTTGTTTGTGGAATCTTTTTACTTTGGAGGAGTTGGCGGTTTTGGACTGCGAGGCGACGGTGAATGGGTTGGCATTTAGCGGCGACGGGGAGATATTGGCGGCGGGGTGTAGCGATGGAACTATTGGTGTTTGGGGGGTTGCGGGGATGGGAGGTATGGTTTGAGTTTGAATTGCGGGGGTAAAGATTGGTTGGTTGGCGAACCAGGTTGACATTGTTGAGGTCGCTTGATGGCAAACTGTTGAAGCGATCGCTGCTATAATTGCCAGTAGCTTTTAATTTCGTCAGTTATTGCCAAAATAAAAAGGGAGGTAAAAAATGAAGCAAGAAAGCATTACGTTTCTACTAGATAAGGACAAGAAAACAGCTCTAGAAGCGATCGCCTGCACCACCAACAACAGCTTAAACGACATCCTCAACGAAGCAGTAACCGCCTACTTGGAAGTTAACGACTGGCAAGTTGAGGAAATTAAACAAGCTCTTGTGGAAGCTGACGCTGGAGACTTTGCCAGCGAGGAGGAGGTCCAAGCTGTATTTGCTAAGTTGACTCATGGAAATTAAGTGGTTCAGAAATGGGCTGCTAGATACAAAAAAATAGTTTCGAGAGGAAAAGAAATAAATGTTAGGTTTTGAACGCATCACTTTCGATCCAAAAATCATGGCAGGGCAAGCTTGCATTCGCGGAATGCGAGTTCCGGTTTCATTAATTTTAAATTTAATTGCCAACGGAAAAAGTGCTGCAGAAATTATCGAAGATTATCCCTATTTGGAACCAGAAGATATTCACCAGTCGTTAATGTATGCTGCTTGGTTGAGCAGCGAACAAGTATTTACCAAATTGCAGGAGAAAGTTTAATGAAATTCTTGGCAGATATGGGAATTTCACCGCGCACTGTTAATTGGCTAAAATCTAATGGTTATGATGCAGTGCATTTAGCTGATGAGGGTTTAGAAAAACTACCCGATGATGAAATTTTAGTTAAGGCAAACAATGAAGGCAGAATTGTGCTAACATTAGATTTGGATTTTGGCTACTTGTTGGCGATAAGTGGGGCAGAATTGCCGAGCGTTATTTTGTTTAGGCTAGGCAATAAAAGTTATGAAGCTATTAATCTACGTTTGGCTGAAGTTTTGTCGAACTGTGAGGAGGCTTTAGAAGCAGGCGCGATTATTTCTGTTAGTAATGATGCTATTCGAGTTAGGCAGTTACCGATCTAATTAAAAGCTGTTTCTAATAAGAGCGATCGCTTAATTGATGCCATCGAAAAAGCATTAATAGAAACCGTAGCGTAAGACATCTACGCGACCTTGGTTTGCTCGACCAAAAAGGCAAAGGATCTGCAACTTATTACACCCTAAATCAAAATTTTACTAACAAAGATTTACCGAATAAATTAGAAAAATTAGCATCCCCTAATCCAACGAGCTCTACAGATAAGGACTTATCTAGCGAGTTAACAAGACTAGACTCCTCTAATCTAGCGAGTAGCTCGACAGATAAGGATTTATCTAGCGAGTTGGCAAGAGTGGACCCCTCTAATCTCGCCGATAATTTGACGCTACTAGGGCAAATGCCCCAGGTTCTAAGACAAGTGGTTGAAAATCTTGGACAGCGAGCAAATACCGAAGAACTATCGAATGCGATCGTCAAACTTTGCCAGTGGCGAGATTTATCTTCGTCAGAGCTTGCTATTATTCTCAATCGCAATCAAGTTTATCTGAGAAATAACTATCTCAACCGCCTAATAAAATTAGGTAAACTAGAGTACGTTCGTTCTGGAAGTCCTAGCGATCCTCATCAAGCTTACAGAGCGATCGCTAAGAGCGACGCAATCTAAGTTACTCGATCGCCCCCAACAACAACCCAAATCTTACCAACTATTCCCGCTTCCGGCACTCTCCAAACAGTTCGCTTATTTGACTAAATAAAAGTGGAGGTAAAACATGAACCAAGAAAGCATTACGTTTCTACTAGATAAGGACAAGAAAATCGCCCTAGAAGCGATCGCCTGCACCACCAACAACAGCTTAAACGACATCCTCAACGAAGCAGTAACCGCCTACTTGGAAGTTAACGACTGGCAAGTTGAGGAAATTAAACAAGCTCTTGTGGAAGCTGACGCTGGAGACTTTGCCAGCGACGAAGAGGTGGAAGCTTTATTTGCTAAAAAATTCTAATTAATGTAGGGAGCATCCCATATTTGTAAAAAACTTTCACCGAACAATTAAGTATTGACAATTAAGTCTGGACAAAAATCGTTAAATTCTTGGCTTTCTTCAAAATTGGGATGCACCCATTAATGTATGCTGTTTTGGCTATCGCTCTTAATTAAAAACCCACAACCCATAAATATTAATACCAAGATATCTCTCAAGTAAAAACAGGAAAAAAACGATGAAAATTTCCGAAAAAATCACCCAAGACTTAAACGAACTAAACGAGGCACAACTCAAAGAAGTAGCGGAATTTATTGCTTTTTTAAAGTTTCGCGCTAGATTCAACAATCCCATCAATAATATTAATGCAGAAAAAATTGCCCAACTCTACCGCGAATTTGACGAAGAAGACCGCAATTTAGCCGAAGCTGGCATTTCTGAATATGCAGAATTACTAAAACAAGAGGATTTACAATGAGTTTTAAACGCGGTGAAGTTTGGATTGTTAGCTTAGACCCAATTAAAGGTTCAGAACAAGGTGGAATGCGACCTGTAATTATTTTTCAAGAAGATACTGTTTCTCAATTTACCAACACTGTAATTACAATCCCTCTTACTACCAATTTAAAAAGGATTTCTTTACCAACTTGCGTCTTAATTAACGCGCCTGAAGGAGGATTAAATCGAGATTCTGTTGCTTTATGTCATCAATTGCGAGTGCTAGATATAACTCGATTGCGTAGTAAAATCGGTGAAGTAAATTCACAGACAATTGCTAACCTTGAAAGTATTGTCTGGTTTACTTTGGGTTATCAATTTTAATGGCGATCGCTCGACGAACCTTTGTCCGTGGGGATAAGACGATTAAGTTGTGGCGGTTGGCGACGGGGGAATGGTTGGGGAGTTTGGATGGAGGCGATCGCTCCCGACACTCAGACCCAATCGGCGGAACGGATGGCCCAGTTATTGGCATAAGTTGGCCATTTTAGACCGAGAGGCCACGGTTAAGGGGTTGGCCTTCAGCGGCGATGCGGGTGGGGGGGAGTTTTCTTTCCACCCTCCAATCCTCTTTTTCGCTTGTGGAGCCTTTTAAGTAAACTTATAGTGTGCAAAACTAAACTCATAGTGGATAGACTTAGGCTTTCCAATCGTTC
>CAZSTZ010000386.1:0-3510 GCA_964609515.1 uncultured bacterium
CTCTAAACCAACTAACCGTTCTACAGAACCAATTAGCGAGTCTAGTTTAGTTAGTCCCAGAGGGCTATATTTCCACCAGATGTACTAGGATACTAGCCTAGCGTTCTCGTGCGCCCCACGATACGATAAAAAACCAAACAACTGTATTTTTCTGGAATTACTTACTTTTAGTTAGCTAGCTATGTTTTTCTTGGTTTTCGCCACCCAATATTTTGTACCCTTAAGCGATACTTTTAAGTTCAAGCATATAGCAACACTCTGGGAATTCAAACCACTTCGATCGTAACACTAAAAGCAGAAAATGACAACCACAAAAAAAGCCGTCCTAAAAGGACCTTGCTCTGGACCCAATTTTTCCGGTAAAGTGGATCGCCCACTCGAAAATTTGCCTGGCGGATTAAATCGTCTATAATCGGTCGAATCGTCGATACCAATCCTCGGCGCTTGGCAACCAGGAGAATGCCTAACAACCCCGTGATGGAAAGTCCGAGACGCTTTGCTTCCTTACGTCCTAGCCGTTCGTCAATCAGCAATTCCTTCGCACCAACCTCCAGGGCGAGAACGATCGCCTCAGATTCACCGCGATCGAGATTGCGATCGATTCGCAGGGATTCAACTCCTTGGCGATCGGTAGGTTGACGAACCTCAATCCAATCTACAGATAAAACTGTTGTAATTCGCGGATCGTCCTTACCACCCCGCGTCAGCTCGTCTGCTACAGCAGGAGGAATCAACACCCGCCCGTAAATCTGTTGCAGCAACGGGAGATAACCCACAATCGCCAAGCCATTTAGAGGAGAGGTATCGCTCACAATAATCATAGCCACCCCTTCGCGGTTAAATGCTGGATATCCTCCTGCAACTCGGCGACATCGTAATGGATGCATAAGCCGCGATCGCCTAGCAAACGCTGAAAGCGAATTTGGCTCATCTTTAACAATTCTGCCGCTTTTCCCAAGCTAATCCTATCCTCCTTAAAAAGCAGCAACACAACCTCCACCAACAATTGCTCCTCCGAGAGCCCGCTTGCCCTCACAATTTCATCGGAAATTACCAAGCTCATCTTTTTATTACCTCCTCATCGCGGCTCCCTGACGGAAGGGGAGAGGGAGGTAAGGAACGAGATTGCTGTTGTAGAGCAACCTGGGCGGGAACGTTAGTTAGAGCGTAGGAAGTTGCTTCGCTCCACTTGACTAACCAGGTGGGTCGCACTCCGAGAACGAAGATGATAAGTGCTAGCGCTAAAGCAGGCACTCTTTCCGACCAAACCACTTTTGGATAATAGGCCGTTTGATTGTCTAACTTGCCGAAACAGGTGCGGTTGAGCAAGATTACAAAATAGACCGCAGTCAAACCGCTGGCGATGATGCACAGCAGGGTTTCGATGGGGAAGATGCGGAAACTGCCCTGAAACACTATAAATTCTGCGGCAAACCCGACCATCCCCGGAATGCCCGCGCTGGCCATGCCTCCGAGAATGAGGAGGGCGCTGGTGAGGGGCAAACCGCGAACGGGACTCATTAAACCGTTGAGTACCGATAGTTCCCTGGTACCGACTTTGGCCTCGACGATTCCCACCAAGTGGAAGAGGATGGCTAAAATCAATCCGTGGGCGACCATTTGCGCGATCGCTCCCACCAGACTTAAGGGCGTTCCCGCCGCCCCGGCCACGATGATATAACCCATGTGACCGATGGAACTGTAGGCCACCATCCGCTTGATGTCTTGTTGGGCGATCGCGCTCAAGGCCCCATACAAAACGCTAATAGTCCCGATAATTGCCAGTCCCGGACCGATAAGCTGCCAGGTTTCGGGGAACAGTCCCAAACCAAACCGCAGCAGTCCGTAAGTTCCCAATTTTGCTAAAACTCCTCCCAGAAGTATCGTTACTGGTGGGGAGGCTTCGACGTAGGCATCGGGCAACCAAGTATGTAAGGGAACTAGGGGCACTTTGATGCCAAAACCGATTAATAAGATAGTAAGCAGAACCAGTTTTGTCGTCAGGGGTAAGGTTTCGGGGGCGAGAACGCCGTAATCGAAACTGCTGGAGTTGCTCAACCAAGTTATCCCCAGAAATGCTGCTAAAATCAGAATGCCAGAAAGGGCCGTGTACAGCAGAAATTTAGTTGCCGCATAACCTCGTTTGTCGCTGCCCCAAATTGCTATTAATAAATAGAGGGGAATTAATTCTAGTTCGTAAAAAAGAACGAACAGCAACAGGTTTTCCGACATAAATGCCCCCGCCACTCCAGCATTTACCAGTAACATCATGGAGTAGTAAAGTCGCGGACGGTCTATTTTATCCCCGTAACCGTAAACTGCTACTAAAGTTAAGAGAGAGTTTAGAGCGATTAAAGGGAAGGATAAACCGTCAATCGCGAGGTTATAACTTAACCCTAATTGAGGTATCCAGGGGAAATATTCTTGCAACTGCCACCCAGAAATAGTTATGTCAAATTGGGTGGCTATTTCTATGGTCCAGACTAAGATAGAGAGGGCGATCGCTAAAGTTATTTTCCTCAGTTTATCGCTGCCGATATTCCCAGGAAAAAAACCCACTAAAGCCGCACCCAAAATTGGTATTGCTATTAAAACACTCAGCATTTTTTCTTGTTAAATTGGTTGTCAAAAAAATCCTTCGTAGTAATTCAGTTCCTAGTAATCGCTTTAGGGATTTAAAACCAGTCCAAAACTCCTAACTCACCAAACTAACTGCCCCAGTATCCAAATCGTAATAACCGCCGACAACCATTAGTTTGCCTTCGGTAATTAACTCGGCAATAACTGGAGATTCTTTTAACCGTTCCATTTGCAGCAAAACATTAGCTTTAGTTGCGTTTTCTAACTCATCTCCCGGTTGTCCTTTTGACCTTTCTACCGCAGGTTTAATCGCCTCAATAATACTGCCAATTTGACCGGGAACTGGTTTGCCAGCAAGAGTCGCTGCCACAGCCCCGCAACCTTCGTGACCTAAAACCATCAGCACTTTTGCACCTAATACCAAAGTGCCAAATTCGAGGCTGCCAATTTCTTCTGGGGTCGCGATATTTCCAGCATCGCGGACTACGAATAAATCGCCCAATCCTCTGTCAAAAAGAATCTCCACTGGCACGCGAGAATCGGCACAAGAAAGAATAGAAGCAAAGGGACTTTGACCTTCTGCAACTTCTGTTAAACGTGCCGAACTCAAGTTCGGACTTTGGCGTTTGTTTTCGACAAAACGTTTATTTCCTGCCATTAAAGCTTCCAAAGCTTCCTCTGGAGACGCATCAGGAGCAAGACGGTTTTGAGCTACTGTTTCAGATGTGTTAGTCCCCTGGGTAACAGTACCTTTGTTAAGGCAGGCAGTTAAAGCTCCACTGGCTACAGTTAAAGCACCATAGTTGAGTAAATTGCGACGAGAAATGTTAGGGCTATTTTTGCTCATTTGATTTTTTTACCACAATAATTGACCGTTCGTAGTAATCGCGGAGCGCGATTGAAAGTTCGTAGTAATCGCGGAGCGCGATT
>CAZSTZ010000387.1:0-3499 GCA_964609515.1 uncultured bacterium
TCAAATATTGCCAAATTTGGCGGCGCACCCAGCGGGGACATTGGACGGCCATTAAGATTAACATCTCCAAACCGTAATCCCTAAACAACCAGACAAACTCAGAGGGGCGATCGCATCCCGGCAAACCCTCTATTACTCGCTCTTTCGCCGCCTCCAAATTTTCCAACCGTTCGATACTATCTACGGGCAACTGGAGATAGTTGCCGACGACTCCCCGAACTTCCGGGGCCAAATAAGCAACTAAAACCTCCAAACGCATTTGCCAGTGGGGCAAATTGTGTAGTTCGTCGAAACGGTGCAAACAGCGATCGACCGAACGCACCTGGAACCACAACTCCCGGTTCAACTCCAAACTCGGATGAATGCAGCGCAAAGCCCCCAAATCTCCCAACATTTGCAAAGCCGGCTGCCAATATCCCGCCTCCAGAATATACTTTAACTCGCTCTTCAACCTAGTTTCCAAAGCGGGGGCGCGGCGTGCCTTTCCCCGTTTCCCCACCGGGCGATCGTAAACGCCGCTATTAATGGCATAGCGAATATAACCTTCCGTCTGCGGTTCCAAGTCAAAACCCAAACGCACCGCAAACCGAACCGCCCGATAAATGCGAGTGGGATCTTCGATAAAACTATTCGCGTGTAAAGCCCGAATTTTGCCGTCTTTTAGATCCGACAAACCGCCAAAAAAGTCGAGCAACTCCCCAGTGCGAGGCGCCGTCAAGCGCACCGCCAGAGCGTTAATCGTAAAATCGCGGCGATACAAATCCTGGCGAATAGAGCTCGCCTCCACTACGGGGTTAGCTGCCGGATAAGGATAAAACTCGGTTCGCGCCGTGGCGATATCGATCCACAAAGAATTATGAACGGGGTCGTTATGCCACAACAAGGCCGCCGTTTGGAAGCGCCCGTGAACTTCCAAGCGGGCGGCGGGATAAAGCTTTTGCACCGCTTTCCCCAATTCCACTGCTGGAGGATTGGTTTTATCGCCAGAAGATTTTAACGACTTTAACTGTTTGCTTACTGCCTCCTTTTTCTCTGCCAGACTCTCCCAACAACCATCTACCACCAAATCGATATCGCTCAACATCAAAGTATCCTCTTCCCCCGCCAAAAGCACGTCTCGCACCCCGCCGCCGATGAGATAAAGCTGCCACCCGCGTTCTTCCGCGAGTTCGGCGATATCGGCGAGCAACTCCCAGAGTTGGGGCGCGAGGCGCTGGCGTAAGGTTTGGCGAATTGATTTACTGGCGAGGTTGAGATAATGGTGCTGCTTTTCGGTGGGGCGCTGTTGCTGGTGCAGCTCCCGCAGGACGTCGGTGCGAGTGACGATGCCTGCCAAACGACCTTTTTCTAAGACCGGCAGCCGCCCGATATCGTAAGTTACCATTAATTCTTCGATTTCCGGAAGGGTTGTTTCTGGGGTGATGGTTTTGAGGTGGGGGGTCATGTAACCTTTAACCGGTGCGTGACTGAAACCGTGGTGGAGGGCGATGTCGAGGTCGCGGCGAGAAATGATGCCGACTAATTCTCCGGCGGCATCTACCACCGACAAACCGGAGTGACCGTAACGCAGCAGGATCCGATGCGCTTCTCCTACGGAGGTTTCTGGGGGAATGGTTCGCACGGGAGATGACATGAGTTCTCCGGCGTTGGGGGGATGGGGAATTTGTTCGGTGAGTCGTTGTAAGGCTTCTTCGAGTAATTTTCGCGGTTCGCTGGTTCTCGTCGTCACCGAGGCCGCCCGGGCGTGACCGCCACCCCCCAAGGGTTTGAAAATTCGGTTGAGGTTAGTTTTTTCGATACTCGATCGCCCCACGATGGTCAGGCGAGTTTCTTCTCCCGGTTGGCAAAGCTGGCTGTTTCCTAATAAGATCGCATCTGTTTCGGTAAGTTCCATCAGTTGCGAGGTCAAACTGGAGAGGCCGGCTACAAATTCCTTGGTTTCTAAAAATACCCAGGCGATGTCGTAGGTTCTCACGGTTTTTCGTTCCAGTTTATCCAGGGCGTGTTTGAGCAGACTTTGCAGTTCCGGGGAGAAGGTAGGTTTGGCGTATTCGGCGATCGCTGCCAAACTCGCCCCCCGTTCCATCAACCACGCCAAGGCCCGGGCATCTCTGGCAGTGGAATGGTCGAAGGTGAGGGAACCCGTGTCGGCGTGGATGGCCAGGGCCATGATGGTTGCTTCTGCGGGGGTGAGGAAGCTGTCTAGGGAGCGATCGCGTATTAATTTAGATGTGTTGACTTCCAGTTGTTGCAGTCTTTCTACGATTAAAGTAGTAGTTGCCCCTACCGGTTCGATATAAGCCTCAGTGGCAACGATATCTTGTTTGGTTTCGAGGTGATGGTCGAAAACGACTACATCCCTTACGTTAGGTAAGTCTAACCATTGGGCCGCTTTCCCCAACCGGGATTTTGTCTGCACGTCAACAATATAGATAGTTTTAATTTTTTCTGGTTCCACGCAGCGAGTTTCGATAGTAGCAAACTCGTCTCGGTGGAGGGCGAGAAATTCTCGCACTGTGGGATGGCAGCCGCCGGCCATGAGGATCCGGCTACCTGGATGGAGTCGCGTCAGTCCTACCGCCGCCCCCAGGGCATCGAAGTCTGTTGTTCTGTGACACAAAATTAAGTCCATTTGTTTTTTTTTAATCACGCCTGGTTAGATTTTAACTTACCCGCGTGAAGTCTAATTACTTAGAGGACGATTCGTCAATATGATGTACCCACGATGTCCCCCAGTTACGGGCAGCATCGGCAAGTCGTCGATCCGCTGTCCAAAAATCGGCTTCTTGGGATTCCGCTAAAGCTAGGTAGGCAGCATCATAAGCAACGGTTTGATTCAGTCGCCCGGACCATTGGAGGGCAAGCCGATGTAGCGTCGGTGTCGGTGGAACTTCTTCTATTCCCATAGCCAAAATAGATTCGAGTGCGGCGATCGCTTGTTCGGGAGACACTCTGCCGATGGCGACTCCTTTGCGAAGGCTGGAAACTATCTCGTAACTCCATAAAGTCGGTACTATTAGTTCGACATTTTCTTGTTGCCACTGCTCTATTTTTACCAACGATGCCGGTGTATATGGCAGGGGAGCGCTAGGGCTAAAATTATATTTGATTCCGGTACGATTTTCATAGCTCTCCTGCGATTATCCTTTCTATTTGTTCTTCTCTTTCTGCTCTCACTTCACTTACTAAATCGCCGGGATAGATGCCGTGGGCTTGTTGAATTTCCTCTCGCAGAGCCTTTAAACGTTTTAAAGCTTTTTGGAACCCTATTTAGCTCTGGAGGATCTCCGGTAGCAGAAGGTTAAACGCGAAGACGGGGTAAAGCATTCGGAAAGCAAACCTTCTACTATTTCCACAGAGCGATCGCCCGAATGCTTTACCCCTACAGCTCTAAATGCTTTCGGTGGGAATTAAGAAACCCGGTTTTTACAGACAATACCTTCGCCATTTTCTTGTAGGTTGGGTGAAGCGAACCGGAATCAACGGTGTTGGGTTCCAC
>CAZSTZ010000388.1:0-3498 GCA_964609515.1 uncultured bacterium
ATGGGGAATGGGGAATGGGGAATGGGGAATGGGGAATGGGGAATGGGGAATGGGGTTTCTTACGGAGAACAGCTCATGTTGCCTGTTCTACGGATGATATACTCGAACGGAAGTGAAAAAATCCTATTTTTGAGTGTGAGTATGAGTACTCGTCATGAGTATGAGTCTAAAAATAGATAGAGTTAATAGCTATCCTGTAAATATAACAAAACCAACAACTAATGGAGGATAAGATGACCCCAGGCGAGCGATTGCGTCAAATCTTAGAACAACCCGGCATACTCACCCTTCCCGGAGTTTACGATTGTATAAGTGCAAAGATTGCGGAACGAGTAGGTTTTTCAGCAGTCTTTACCAGCGGTTTCGGCATCTCCGGTTCCACCCTGGGCCGTCCCGACTACGGTTTTCTCACCGCAACCGAAATGCTCTACAGCGTCGGACGCATGACTCGAGCTATCGATATTCCTCTAGTTGCAGATATCGATACCGGCTACGGCAACCCCCTCAACGTCATTCGCACGGTTACCGATGTCGTCAACGCGGGAGCGGCAGGCATCATCCTCGAAGACCAGGAATGGCCGAAGAAATGCGGTCACTTTCAAGGCAAGCGGGTAATTCCGATGGCGGAACACGTTGAAAAAATCAAGGCTGCGGTTCATGCCAGAGGAGACAGCGGTTTGGTAATTATCGGTCGCACCGATGCCCGGGCTCCTCTGGGACTGGATGAAGCGATTAAACGAGGGCGAGCTTATTTTGAAGCGGGGGCGGACGTAGTGTTTGTAGAAGCGCCGGAGTCGGTGGAGGATTTAAAGGCGATCGCTGCTGCCTTTCCCGACGCGCCCCTGTTTGCCAACGCGATCGAAGGGGGCAAAACTCCCGTGTTGTCAGCGGAAGAATTAGAAGAATTGGGGTTCAAAATCGCAGTCTATCCCCTATCAGGGTTATTCTCCGCCACCAAAGCAATGATGAATTGTTTCCAAGAATTAAAAGACAAAGGCACCACCACAGGTTTTACAGAGTTAGTCAATTTCCAAGAGTTCGAGGAAATCATCGAAGTACCCAAATACCGCGAGTGGGAGCAACAGTTCTCCGCGTCGAAGGGCGAGTAACAACCGTAGAACAGGCAACACGAGCTGTTCGCTGTCTCCGTTTCCTATATTCAATCGCAAATGCTATAATATTTCAAACCCAAATACCCCAAAAAGAGGAGGTTCAACAATGACGACCCAACGGTGGAACGATGAAATGTTAGATAGTCTGGCAGAACGGATGGCAGAGCTGACAGAAATTAGTCTCCGGGCTCTGAATATTGCCGAAGGCAACGCCCGCGTCATCCAAGCATTAGCGAACACGGCGGCAGAGGCGCAAAAAGAACGACAGGACATCTTACGACTGGTGGCCGAACAACAGCAAACGATCGAACAACAACAAACTGAAATTGTCGGTTTGAGGACCGAAACGAGGCGAATGATGGAGATGTGGTTAGAGGATCGCTGGCGAAACGAAGGGGAAGATAACTCTCCTAGCTAAATCAAACTGCTACTATACTCGACACGGACTGAAAATGCGTTTTTCTGAGTAAGAGTATGAGTGTGAGTTGCGCAATTACTTGCCCCGTCGAGAATACCGTAGGACGGGCAACACGAGCTGTCCGCTGCTTCTGTTTAATATAGTCGGAGTGCGACTCCCACACCGAAAACCAAATTGTTAATTGTTCATTATTAATTGTTAATTCTTATGAAAATAGCAGTCATAGGCGCGGGCATCGGCGGTCTCACGGCGGCGGCGTTGCTGGCCCGGCGGGGATACGAGGTCGTCGTTTTCGATCGAGCGTTGGTTCCCGGTGGATGCGCTTCTACTTTTAAACGGCGGGGTTTTACCTTCGATGTCGGCGCTACCCAGGTCGCGGGTTTGGAACCGGGAGGCATCCACTACCGGATTTTTCGCGAACTCGATATCGAACTGCCCCCCGCCACGCCCTGCGACCCGGCCTGTGCGGTCTTTCTTCCCGGAGAAACGGAACCGATAAGCGTTTGGCGCGACCCCCAGAAGTGGCGGGAGGAACGAGAACGACAGTTTCCGGGGAGCGATCGCTTCTGGAACTTGATGTCTGCCCTCTTCGATGCGAGTTGGCGGTTTCAAGGTCGCGACCCGGTTTTGCCTCCGGGCAACTTCTGGGATCTCTGGCAGTTAATTAAGGCAGTTCGCCCCGATACTTTAATAACTCTGCCTTTTGCCCTAACCACCGTCGGCGATGCTTTGCGGTTGTGCGGTTTGGGAGATAACCAGCGCTTAAAAACTTTTCTCGACTTGCAGTTAAAGCTTTATTCTCAGGTGGATGCGGACGAAACTGCCCTGCTTTACGCCGCCACTGCTTTAGGAGTTTCCCAAGAACCGCAAGGGTTGTACCACTTGCAAGGGAGCATGCAGGTTTTGAGCGATCGCCTGGTTTCTGCTTTGGAACGAGACGGCGGGAAATTGTTAATGCGGCATACGGTAGAAGCGATCGCCACCGACTCTACTGGTTCCAATGGCAAAACCACCGGAGTCAAAGTTCGGAACCAAAAAACCGACGAAGTTTGGTTGGAACCTGCCGATGCCGTCGTCGCCAACGTCACGGTGCAAAATTTGATTAAGTTGGTGGGAGAGGAAAACTGGCAAAAGTCGCTGTTAGGGCGGGGTTACAAATATCGAGTCGATAAATTGGAGTCGCCTTCTGGGGCCTTTGTAGTTTATTTAGGAGTTGACCAAAAGGCAATTCCGACAAACTGCCCGCCCCACTTGCAATTTTTCTACGACTACGGCGGTCCCATCGGCGAAAATAATTCTCTGTTTGTTTCCGTGAGTCATCCGGGAGACGGGCGGGCGCCGGAGGGGAAAGCGACAATTACCGCATCCAGTTTTACCGATACGGAACGCTGGTACGGTTGCAACGACTACGAGGAGTTAAAACGGGAATTTACCGAAGGGGCGATCGCTCGTTTGGGGGAGTATTTCGATTTAAGTTCGGAGAGGATCCTGCACGTCGAGGCGGCAACCCCGCGCACTTTTGAAAAATTCACCGCCAGAGAACGAGGTATCGTCGGCGGAGTCGGTCAGCGGATACCGACTTTCGGTCCTTTCGGCATCGCCAACCGCACTCCGATTAAAGATTTATGGTTGGTGGGAGACTCAACCCATCCAGGAGAAGGCACCGCCGGGGTGTCTTATTCTGCTTTAACCGTCGTCAGGCAAGTTTGTAGTAATCGCTTTAGCGATTTAGCTTAATTCCCAACATCTGTAGTAAGGCAAGTTTGTAGTAATCGCTTTAGCGATTTAGCTTAATTACCCAACATCGAAAGTCGGGTTCCACGAAGTTCCGCACAACCTACAAGATGCAGGTCGAAGGGAATTGAGAAACCCGGTTTTTTGGACAATTTAAGTCGCTTGCATCGAGATTTAACGTGCGACTCGTTCTCACTAGGAGCCTTTAGAGACTAGAGGGGTATGAGTGAGGTC
>CAZSTZ010000389.1:0-3486 GCA_964609515.1 uncultured bacterium
TTTGGTTTAAATGCAATTCCAAATGTTAAAGCATGGCAAACTCCATCTAATAGTATTGCGGACGTTGTTTGGAAATGGGATGTAATTATTGAATTTGAAAATAAGTTTTACCCCCTCCAGATAAAAAGTAGCCTTGATTCTGTGGAAAAGTGTCAAAGATTGCTTGACAAAAACATTAGTAGTAAAGTTGATAAACTGTCTGATAAGATTGATAATATTTCCTGTAAATACGATAAACTAATTAAAAACGTAATGGAAAAATATGGATATACAAATCACAAAAATGCCACTATTTTTGAAATCAAAGAAGAGCTGTCTGGAAAGATTCAATTACTAGAAAAAGAACTAGATATTTATTCACATATTGGACCCTTATTTCTTTGGTCATCTCTTACTGAAAAGGCACTTCAAGATATCACCAGGCTATTTTCCAACCTGTTTGCCCCTACTGTAAATCCAGAAGAACTTCTCCAAGCAGCTTGGATAAGCTACCACGAAATTTATAAAACAGCCAAGGAACAATTGTTAACTGAGCAGCAGAAAAAATACAATTTAGTTAAATCTTTAAAAGCGTGCTTAGAAAAAATACATCAAACATCTCAACAATCTTTAGAAACTAAGCGTGCTAAAAATTTGGAAGAACAAAAAAATATTAACCTTGGTGTTAGAGTTGAAGAAATATTATTAAACAATTTACTTTATGACGTTTTGAAATTTAGTGTTCAGTATGAAAATCATTGTAAAATTTACTTAGTTAAAATTGAACAATATAAGAATCCAAATCCTTTTCCAGAATCATTAAGTTTAATATTGGAAACGGCTAAAAAACACATAATAAAAGTAATTAAATCGCAACAAAATATTTGCAATTCCCAACTATCTTTGAGCGAAAGAATAAAGGAAGCAATGAAGCAACGTGAAGCACTAAGCTCTGGCAATAATATTTTGAAGAACTCTCATCAACAAATTGCAAAGCTCAACGAAGTTAAACAAAAAATTGAAAAGCTAGATAAATTCAACCAAGAGCTACAGTTGTTTAAATCAGAAGAAATAGAATTAATTACCAGTTACATAAATCAATTATTAGAGGTGAATTCTGATTTTTAAGAGGCTATAAATTATAAAACAGCCGTATCAGCCTTTTTGTAACTAATCCTGATATTAATAAAGTAGGGGATAGTGCCAAATCTTTGATATTTCATAAGTTTAAGTTTGTTCGCTGATTTTTTATAATATTCAGGGAGTAAAAATTGTGGAGTTGTGGTAAAAAAATATTGGGGTATTTCCCTAAGCACAACCTCTCTTATCCTGGACTGGACGATAAAACTACAATTCACCAAGGTAAACGAGTGCCATCCCAGGAGAAAAATTCACCTGTATCGGTTTGTTCTAGGTTCTCTAAAACAGTCCAGAGTTGAGAGACTGTTTTTTCTATGGGGAATAATTTTTCTGGGGGGACGTTGCGCTGGAAGGGTTTGGATAAGCGGGTGTCGGTGGTGCCGGGATGGAGGGTGACTACGATCGCCTTTGAGCCTTTGCGCGGGTATTCGATCGCCACAGTTTTCATGAGCATATTTAAAGCAGCTTTTGAAGCGCGATATCCATACCAACCGCCGAGTTGATTGTCGCCGATGCTGCCGACTTTCGCGGAAATGGTGGCGAAAATACTGCGCTGATTATGTTGGAATAGGGGGAGTAAGTGTTTGGCTAATAATACGGCACCGATGCTATTGACTTGAAAATAACGCATTAAGTTTTCTGAGTTGATTTGCCGCAAACTTTTTTCTGGTTGCAGGGTGGAATCATGTAACAGTCCGACGCAGTTGATGGCGAAATGGAGGGAGTTGGTGTGCTGCTGAATTTGAGCCGTCGTTGCTTGAATTTGTGCTTCGTTGGTGATATCCATTGGTAGGCAAATCAGTTCCTGGGAATGTTGGCGACTCAGGGTTAATAATTCGGTGGCAGTGTCGGGATGGCGATAGGTGGCAAAGACGGTAGAAATACTTGAGGTTTCTAAGCATTTTTTGACAAACCCCAGTCCGATTCCTTGACTGGCACCAATAATCAAAGCATTCTGGGATTGATTCATAGTTGAGTTGACTAGATGGGTATTATCAATATTGAACCGCAACTCGTAGGATAAATTTGTTCTAGCTTGGGGACCAAATGGGGGCGGATGAGGGAATATATCTGTATGTCTTGACAATTAGGGTCGGGACTTGGAACTCGCTTTGAGATGGCATGACCCTGGACCCATCTGGAATTGCCGATCGCCCTCTGGGCCAGGACTTACGCATTATTTCATATAAAACCCTAACTGTAGGGTTGATTCGCGAATCAACCCTACAGCATAAGGGGTTTATGGGTAAGTCCTCTGGGTGATCCCCGGTGCAACTGGCAAAAAGGAACGGATATCTCGGGGGCACAGATGGGCAAGATACACTAAAGAGGAATGCCCAATATCTGGGGGTTTGAGTTACAGTTGAGACACCGTTGGGCAGATTGTCTAGGGAATGTCTGCGATCGCCTCGGGACGATGGGAAAGCAGTCACGTTATTCTAGGAATTACTCCAAGGGAACACCAATTTTTGTATGAGGACTCGATTTCAAAGTGGGACTCTTGACAACTCCCCTGTTCATCCCCGATTTTGCCACGCAATCTCGGAAAAAATATAATCATGATTGAGTCTACAAGTCGTTATTTTAAGTAGCTTGACCCCGATCCGGGTGATTCAAGCAAGGGACTTGTGGATAGGTGACCGTTAATGGTAGTTTAAATAAGAGGTAGAAAAAAATCAGATGAGCGAATTAAGTTGCTACGAACAGTTAGGAGTCTCAGAAAACGCTTCGTTTGAGGAAATCCAAGAAGCCCGCACTCGCATGAGCGCACTCCATAGTGGCGATCGCAAACAAGTTGATCTCATTGAAGCGGCTTATGATCAAATTCTGATGGAGCGTCTGCGGCAGCGTCAAGAGGGCAAAATTAAAGTCCCGGAACGAATTCGCTTTGCTGAACGGGAAGTCCGCACCATGCCGATTGCACCCCCTACTCCCACAAAAGAGGCTCCAGCCTGGTTACAAGGACTATTAGATACGCCCTCTCGGTCTGATATTGTATGGCCCGCAGGCAGTTTTTTTGCCTTGAGTCTTTTGAGTTTATTAGAACTAGCTTCTGCACCGTTAACCTTAGCGGTGGGTGTGGGCGTGGGTCTTTATTTTCTCAATCGTAAAGAAAAGAAATTCGGTCGTGCAGTGGTTATCACCCTGCTTGCCTTGCTGGGAGGATTGCTGATTGGTGCTCCTTTAGCCAGTTGGTTAACCAGTGTGGGTGTGGTGTTTCCTGCTGATGGTTTAGCGGCTAGTTTTACCTTTTTTGTATTGTGGTTGGTTAGTAGCTTTTTACGTTAATCTGCTCACCCTCCATACCGAAATAAAAAAGGGTAGAGAGTTTAATTCTCTACCCTTTTTTTGAGGCTTTTAAATGGG
>CAZSTZ010000390.1:0-3460 GCA_964609515.1 uncultured bacterium
AGGTTGCCCCTTCGTAAACCTCTCGGGACTAGACTGCTCAACTCAAGCGGGTCCCCACTACTGTCGTACTTTAGCTTCGCGGAAGCCAAACCGTAAAAACGACAGTAGTGGGATGACCCGCACAGTCAAGAGCAGGCTAGTGATGCGCGTGTAAACTAAACGCAAGGACGGCGATCCACCGCCCGAATTGCAAGGCTGTTGGCCTACCGATATTCTCTGGATGGTTCTTCTATTATAACTGTTGGCAGAGCGATCGCCCACCATTTCCCAAATTTTTTTGGTGCTAATCTAAAATCTAAACTCGACTTTTATGGAGCTGTTGCGTCTCCCGTAGCTTAACTCACTCAGCCATATTAACTTTAACCAAAATCAAAGGGGCATACTCGCTGCCCCTATACTTCTTGCTTTTACGGCAAATATTATAACCGAGTGCATCGAAAGAAAACCCTACTTTTGCCTTATGAACTCTTGCCTTTTACCTACTTGCAAGAACCATAGAGATGCACCCCTAAAACTTTTAGCTCGCTTTTTTCTTAGCAGCAAACATTCGTTCCAAACTAATCGCAACAACGCTAAAAGTTACTACTAACAAGCCGATAATAGCAATAGGACCTAAAGTTTCCCCAATAACTATCCAGGCAAATACAGCAGTTAATGCCGGACCTAAAGTGCCGACAACAGATGCCAAAGCAGCACCAGCAAACCTAATAGCAAAGTTGTTCAAGAGGTAGCTAAACAGAGTTAAAACCCCAAGGACGATGCCGCCAACAATCAGACCGAATCTCATTTCAGGGGGAACATAAGAAACGCTCCAACCATTCGGTAGGAGTCCCCAATCGATGGTAATCGGCAACAGGATTAAGCTAATGGCAGAAAAGACAAAAATCGCACAAAAGTTAACCAAACTGAAAGGTATCGGGTGAAGTTTTCCCGCAGCCATTTGGGTTAACAATACATATCCTGCAAAAGTAACACCCGCGCAAAGAGCAGTAATGATTCCTAAGACAGGGTTGCCAAAGGTGGGAATGCCTTGCTGAAGGTCTTGGGCGAACTCTTGAACGACTGGCTGTACTGCCAAAATCAACCCCAAGGTTATACCACCCATCGCGCCAAAACGGAGAATGGAGGGGCGATCGCCAAAAAGTATCCAAGCTCCCACGGTAGTAGCTATGGGATAAATAAAGAACAGCGTAACCGCAATACCCGCCTTAACATTTCCCAAAGCGATATAAATAAATACCTGAGATAGAAACAAGAAAAAGGCGCTGCCAACTACCTTTAACCAAAGGTCTTTATCGTTAGATTTAATGCTTTGTACGACATCGTTACCCACTGGTGGATAAAGGAATGCTGCTAAAAACGGCATTAGCAGGCAGACGACAATCATCCGCAGGAACAGAATCAAAAGGGAATTTCCAAAGCCGGGAGTAATCACTCCTTCAACTGGTATCCGTCCAAATATCAGATCCGGTTCTTGGCCTTGAAGAACAATCTTGATCGAGACGTTAAATATAGACAGCACCGTAGCTGAGAGAAGGGCAAAAATCAAACCCACCTGCACTTGAGATGCCGGTTTTGGCGGGGCCGGAGTTGCTGGGGCTGCCGGTGCTTGGGGCTGGGGCCGCACGGCCAGGGGCGGTGCCGGTCCCGAGTCTTTCTCTGCCTGGTCTGATGCTTCGCCTTCCCAGGCGGTGTCTGTCCCTGTCGATGAATCTTCTGCGGCCAGTTCGAGTTCTTGCCTCAGACGATTTACCAAAGCTTCCAAGATGGCCTCTCCTTGTTGTTCCATACTGCGCATATTGCTCAGTTGTTGGGAGAGGTTGCTTTGATAGCTGTTTAATTCTTCTTGCAGTCCTTCGAGAGTTCTCTGGAGGCTGACGTCCAAGGAATCCCTAAAGCGATCGCTCGAATCCTCGTAGGATGGGTTAGGGTTAGTTATGGGCAATTCCCCACCGGGTACTGCCCCCAAGGAGGATGGTTCCCAATTGCCCTTAGTTTGCTCGAACCTCTGGGTCAGTTGTTCTTCTAAATTATTGGCCAACACTTGGGCTAATTGTTTGAGCCAAACTTGGTTTTGGGCTATTTGTTTTTGAGATAAGGATTCTAGTTGCTGCGACTGCATTTTATGATATTGCTGTCGCAGCATTTCGACTGTAGTTGTCAGTTGTTTTTTCTCAGTTTTGAGCTTTTCTATATCTTGGCTTAACTGAGAAGTTACGTTTTGACGCAGGTTTTCTAAGTCCTCAATTAAAGAATTCAAGACTTGTTCTGATGGTTTGGGAGTCAGGGCTCCGTCCTTTGGAGGTTGAATATCCATATTTGCTCTTTGGCCTTTTAACCTCTAATCTATTTGTTATTGAGGGATGAACTCGATCCCATCTTGGCCGATGCTACTATTGCAGAGCAACCGCGCTTTTATCATTTCTTATCATAAGCTTCTTGCAAGAGCTCCAATTGTTTTGATTTCTAGTGACATCTGTCCCCATGATTGGCCCACTCTTAGAGTTTTTTAGATTTTAGAGAAAATTGATCGAAATATTTAAGAACGCAAAATGCTTGCACGGGTGTTGCAGATGGAGCTATGATAAGAGATTGTGAATTGGGCAAGTTATGGCGTTCCGCTAGAATCTTCTACTGCCAAACCTGCCCCGGTTTCACTGGCCCGATTTTAGTTGGGAACAGAAGAAAGTCCATCATTAATTTTTGACTAATTGGCCCTAAGCTCCATTCGATCGGAAAAAGTTAAACGAGGTACATAAAAATGAAAGCACAAGAAATAATCCGCACCATAGAAAAAGAAGAAATAGAAAAAGTTGGCCAGGAGTTCAATAAAGAAATCCCAACCATCTATGTCGGCGATACGGTCAGAGTAGGAGTAAGGATTCGAGAAGGTGGCAAGGAAAGGATTCAACCCTATGAAGGGACGGTGATTGCCATGCGTAATGGGGGGATTAACGAGACGATTACCGTCCGAAAAGTTTTCCAGGGTATAGGAGTGGAACGGGTTTTTCTGCTTCATTCTCCGAGAATTGCTAGTATAGATGTGGTTCGTCGGGGTAAAGTTCGTCGGGCCAAACTCTATTACCTGCGCGATCGCGTTGGTAAGGCCACCCGGGTCCGGCAACGGTTCGACCGTTCTCTTTAATGGCCCGAGGCAAAATTGCAAAATTTTATTTGCAATTTTGCAGCAAGTCGATTAAAGTTGTGTTATAGTGAAATAAGCTCGGACGGTTTGAATTAATCAAAACGTCAGTGCCTTCTTAGTTCAGTTGCGCTCTTAGTTCAGTTGGTAGAACGCAGGTCTCCAAAACCTGATGTCGGGGGTTCGAGTCCTCCAGGGCGCGTTTTTTAATAAACCATAAACCTTATTTAAGGCAATGGCCTTCAACAAGTTTGTTGTTGGACTTTTCCTCGACGCGCTGCGGCGCGTCTTATTTTGTGGCGATCGCCTAGAGAGCAG
>CAZSTZ010000391.1:0-3449 GCA_964609515.1 uncultured bacterium
TAATTGTCTTGTTAGTCCATTTAATAAAAAATCAAATGGAAGGGCGATTAACTAATTCTTGGGCGGCATCCATTCGCAATGCAATTCGAGGAATTAAAAAGTTAAATCTCCAAGGAAATAAAACAGCTTATTACATCAAAGAGGATGAATGGGAGGAGATGTTAGAAGAGGCGATCGAGTTTGCTATTGGCGAGGCAAGCGGGGAAGTAGAAAATGGTGCATATAAACCTTTTCAACTAGAGGAAATGCTAGAAATAACTGGGTTAATGACAACTGCTAAGAGTTTTTTAGGCTTAACTTACAGTTATTCTGCTAAAGATTTGTCGGCAGCTATTAACGATAATTTTGCATCGTTACCCGGCGGGGAAGATTGGAAGTTTAGTAAGAAGAATAAATAGGGAATTGGGAATGGGGAATTGGGGAATTGCTATAACCCAACTTCCTCACTCCCCCCCAATAACCCATCCGCTACATCCGCGTACAATACCGCTGCTAACCACCCCCCAAAAAAAATCTACAAACCCCTTGACATTCTCCGCAGTACGATATATGCTAATAATGGGAATAGATGGACGCCTATAATATCTAAAATCTAAATCTATCGGGGGGAAAACCATGACAGACAGCAGCGACTCGCTCAATATGATGTCCGCCCTCGGACAACAACCAGTAACCTTTCTGGGGGAAGTATCCGTAGAACCACTGGCGGCTGTAGGAATAATAGAAACAGCATTGACCGAAGTTAAGGATAATTTAACCGAGTTTGCCGCATCTGGAACTTTTGAGACAGATATTTTAACTGTCTTTGGCGAGTCTGCAAATGTCGATTTGGGGGAAACTATTATTAATGCTTTGGCAGTTGGTGAGGACTTGCCGCAGATAATTGTTGTGCCAGTGGAACAGATGAACGGCGCTGCAGGGGCTTTTGATTCTGTTACTGGTACTGTTTATTTGGCGGATAGTTTGATTGACGGGAGTTCTCTGCCAGTGGCGGGTGTCCTCACAGAAGAACTAGGACACTACATCGACTCCCAGTTAAACCCAACAGACACTCCCGGAGACGAAGGCGAACATTTCGCAGCGTTGGTTCGCGGTGATGTGTTGAGTTGGGAGGATGTGGGACGGTTGCGAGTGGAAGATGATAGGGTGAGGATTTTTGGTGGGTTGGTTGAAGTGGAGGCTGATGATACTTTTGAAACTGCTATTGATTTGGGGGCGATTACGCAAGATGTAGTAGTTAACAATGACATCGGTCGGGGCACGGGACGAAGACGCGACACAAGAGACTATTACCGTTTTGAGTTAAGGGAGGAGAGCGAAGTCGGTGCAACACTAGATAGGTTAAGGGGCAACGCCGACTTGAGACTGTACGACAATAGAAAAGCTCTGTTTTTTGAATCCAGCAACTCTGGCAGACGAAGCGAAACAATTGAAACGATTTTAGATGCTGGCGTTTACTATCTAGAAATATCTGCTGTCGGTCCTGCTAAAACCCCTTACAAACTCAGCGTGTCAGCAGAGGAACTAATGATAGACCCAGACTTCACTCCAGAATTGGCAAACGATATCGGCAAGCTTACCCAACCATACCAAACAACAGACGAGATTGGCGCTATCTTTAGCCGTTTTTTCCGAGACACGCAAGATTGGTATCGCTTCGAGTTAGAAGAAGATAGTTTTGTCGATGTGATACTCAGCCAGTTAACAGGCAATGCCGACTTGAGCCTATACGACAGCAGTAGAACGCCATTTTTTGATTCGAGAGAATCTGGTAACAAGCCCGAAAGTGTTACAGAGTTTTTAAGCGCAGGCGTTTATTATCTACAGGTATCTCCCGCCGGATCTGCCCGAACTTCCTACCAACTGTCTTTGGATGCGTCTTCAGTAGTAAGTCCGATAGAGGGGTTCGACATGGGAACCCTAACCCCTACTCGACCGACGTACAGCAACGTCGATACAATTGGTTTCGCTGCTACATTTCAAAACAGCATAGACCGCTACAGCTTCACTTTGCCAGAAGAAAGCGAGGTCGACCTGAGTCTCAGTCAATTGCGAGGAGATGCAAACCTGCGGTTACTGGACTCTAGCGAGAGTATCATTTCGATCTCGTCTAACAAAGGCACGAACCCCGAAGAGATTGTAGAATCTTTAACCGCAGGCGACTACTTCTTGGAAGTAACCCCCCAAGGTAACGTCATAACTCCATATCAACTAACTGCTAGCTTACCAGGAAACCAAGAAACCGCCACTCCAGAAATCTCCATCAAAAACACCCGAATAACCGAAGGCAACCGAGGCCGCAAAAACGCCAAATTCCAAATAACCCTCGACACCAAACCCGAAGAAACCGTCCGAGTCAACTACGCCACCGCCAACCAAACCGCCAAAGCAAACCAAGACTACAAACGAACCAAAGGCATCCTCACTTTCCGACCCGGCCAAACCCGCAAAACCATAACCGTCCCCATTCTGGGCGACAACAAAATAGAACCCAACGAAACCTTCCAACTAAACCTCAGCAAACCCCGAAACGCCCAACTCAAAGACCGGCGCGGCATCGGCACCATCCGCGATAACGACTTCGCCCAACTCTCCATCAAAGACTCCCAAATAACCGAAGGCGACAACGGCAAAAAACAAGCAAAATTCACCGTCGCCCTCAACCAAAAAATCAACCAAAGAGTACAAGTCAACTATGCCACCAGCGACATTACCGCCAAAGAAGGTTCCGACTACCAACAAACCCAAGGCAAACTCACCTTCAAACCCAACCAGAAGCGAAAAACCATAACCGTCCCCATTCTGGGAGACACCCTCGACGAAGACAACGAGAAATTCTCCGTCACACTCCGCAAACCCAGTAAAGGCGTCAGACTGGGAGACAAACGCGCCATCGGCACCATCAAAGACAACGACGAAGGCGGCGACAAACCCGGCGACAGTTTCCAAGCAGCAATAAATGTGGGCAAACTCACGGAGGAATGGGTTACGGCTGACCGAATTGGTTATAGCGAAGCCGGCGATCGCGAAACCAACGACTTCTACCGCTTCCAAACAGACCGCGAAGGCACTTTGTTATTAATCCTCGACGACCTGCGGAAAGACGCAAACCTAGAGTTATACGGCAGTGGCGAAGAATTGATAAATCAATCCAAAAACGACGACAGCTCTTTTGAAGAAATCGAAACCAGGTTAGACCCAGGCACCTACTACGTCCGGGTGTTTCCTCAAGGAAGCGATCGCACCCGCTACCGTCTCAGCCTCGAATTACTGTAGAACAGGCACTCGGCCAATCTTGCCCGAGTGCCCGTTCTACGGGGGGTGTCCCGGGCCCAAAAAAAAAACTTTTAGAAAACCCCTTGACAAACGCGATTTTTTAAATTACAATAGAAACTGTCCGGGGGAACTCGCCCCTACGCTTGATTTTTTATTCAACGCAAAAAAAATAA
>CAZSTZ010000392.1:0-3210 GCA_964609515.1 uncultured bacterium
TCCAGAGGAGCGATCGCCCCCTCCTTATCCCCCATCTGCAGCCTAACCTTAACCAACTCTTCCAGGGCATTCCTATTCTCCGGTTCCCTGGCCAACACCGCCTCGTAACCCCTGGCCCGTTTCTCCAATCTTTCTTCTACGGATACCACTGGGGCAGTCTCAACCTGTTGGGGCTCCTGGAGGGCACCTTTATAGAGATTGGCCACGCTAAACACCGCAAACCCACCAAAAGAACAAACCCCCACAAGGGCCCTTATCTTCTTCATCCGCTGGGTTCGCCGCCTGCGGGCCTCGATGTACTCTTTTTCCGTTAATTGCATTGGCCTTTCCTCTTAACCGCTACTTTTTCAAGTATTCCCAGTTTTCTGCTAAGAGCGATCGCCCCTCCCACCATCTCCATACCTGGTGCCGCGACAGTCCAGAGATAATGGCCATTTTTCGATGCCATCCACTTGAGATTGCTATTTCGTCGGCAATGACAGAAATACTCTTGATTATAATAGTCACTAAATTTGACAGATATAGCAATCCTAAATGGGTTAAAATACGGTAGCAGCACAGAAACCGGGTTTTTTGAAAAAACCCGGTTTCTAAGATATCGCGAATGATTTAGGTTTGCTATATAACAAAGGAAAACCGATGAGTATTGTTATTCCCCAAGACATTTTAGAAGCCGCCAAAATCACGGAAGAGGAATTAAAAATAGAACTGGCTTTACTGCTTTACAAACAAAACAAAATTAGTAGCGGTAAAGTTAGAAATTGGTTGGGATTGAGCGTGTTAGAATTTCAACACGAACTAGCCAAAAGAGATTTATATCTTAACTACGATGTTGAAGATTTAAAGCAAGATGTAGAAACATTAAAATCTCTCAAATTGCTATGATTATTATTAGCGACACCTCTCCCATTACCAACCTTGCCGCTATAGGAAAATTGGATTTATTGAATCTATTATACGGTTCGATTACGATTCCCGTAGCTGTTTATAACGAACTTACTCAGCCCCAAACCACAAAACCTATTCCGGGTGCAGAAGAAGTTAAAACTTTAAGCTGGATTAAAACCCAACCTGTAGAAAATCTTCAGAGAGTAACTGAAATTCTAAACAGCGAAAGCAATATCCACAGAGGAGAAGCAGAAGCAATTATTCTCGCTCTAGAACTTAATGCAGATATTCTGCTAATAGACGAACGAAGGGGGAGAGCATTAGCAGCTTCCTATAACTTAAAGGTAACAGGTTTATTAGGAGTTTTGCTACAAGCAAAAAATCAAGGGCAAATTACCTCAGTTAAACCTCTAACAGACAGACTCATCCAAGAAGCAGAATTTCGCATAAATAATCAACTTTATCAAACCTTTTTACAACTTGCTGGAGAATGAGGAAAGCGAGTTGATTTACCATTATTATCAACGGACTTCTACTTCTTCCTGCTTTGAGGACTGAATTGATTCTCTATTTTGGTATTTTTCCCACAACTGAAATAATCGGTTTAAAGCATCTCTTTCATCCACCGAATGAAACAAAATCAAACTCGCCCAAGATTGCGTCGTCTCAATTTTATATCTAGCTCGAACCCACGACAAAAATTCCTCAAATTCCCGTTCTTGTTCCGTTTTAGCTAAACCTAATTCCTGCCTCGCCAAAGTGTAGCCGTAATAGAAAGACTGAAAGTCGAAAATAGAATACCTGCTTAAATATAAAGTCGGTCTTTTCTCGATTGCTTTTAAAATCTCAACAAAATTTCCCATGTTTTTTACTTCCTTTAAAACTCTTCTTTCGTTATAATAATCAACCTATTTCCTGGAATAACTACTAAATCTATTAGCCAATCTTCCAGAGGTTTGCCGTCAGCATAGATATTATCAAAAACCGTTTCTACTCCCTCTACTTCGATAACAATTGCTTCGTGGTATCCATTATTAGCGACCTGTTGGTTAGTACCGTCATCGTAAATAATTCCTAATAATCCTTGTGCCGAGTTTGTTTCTACTCTAATTTGCCTGCCTCGAATTTTATTAGCTTTCAAATATGCTTTGATGGCAGTGGCGCATTGGACGCAGGTTCCGATATCGTATTGCTGGGCGATCGCTTTAATTTCATCTATTTGATTTTCGCTAATACTTCCCCCTTCATCCTCTATCTTTGATAATGGATGGGCATAGTTGATAACAATTATTGACCATCGACAAAGATTTTATTCGCCAAAATCTAACTCCTGTTGTAAAGCTTGACCCAAATAAAAATCGTGCCTTTCTCCAATGTCGTTAACCTCCGCTTTTAAAGTACCCAATAAAGGCGATATTGGGTCTACATCAGCTTGAGTCATTATTGGACTATTAGCCAGAGATTGAACTATCAGATTTTCTAAGGAAATATTAAGCAGATTAGCTCTAATTAATAACTGCTTTTCCATTTCGTCTGGCAACTCAACTTCTACTTTCGCCATTTCATCCTCCCGAATTATCTAATGCCTACAATTAAAAATATAGCGTTTTGAATGACAACTTTCGCTTGCTGGCCTCCATTTACTCTTTCTCTGTTAACTGCATTGACCTTTCCTCTTAAGGGACTTGTGCAAAAATAAACTACCAGTTTCTTGTAGGTTGGGTGAAGTGAAACGGAACCCAACGTCGGTATCTTATTAAATTGCAAGTCCCTAACCGCTTCTTTACTCAGTTATTCCCAGTTTTCTGCTAAGAGCGATCGCCCCTCCCACCATCTCCATACCTGGTGCCGCGACAGTCCAGAGATAATGGCCATTTTTCGATGCCATCCACTTGAGATTGCTATTTCGTCGGCAATGACAGAAATACTCTTGATTATAATAGTCACTAAATTTGACAGATATAGCAATCCTAAATGGGTTAAAATACGGTAGCAGCACAGAAACCGGGTTTTTTGAAAAAACCCGGTTTCTAAGATATCGCGAATGATTTAGGTTTGCTATATAACAAAGGAAAACCGATGATTCTTGTTATTCCTGAAGACATTTTAGAAGCCGCCAAAATCACCGAATTGGTATTTTTCCCACAACTGAAATAAATCGATTGGATGTCGGTTTTAGCCCAAGAAAAGAAACCCGGTTGGCAAAAAACCGGGTTTCTGTATCGATTGGATGTAGCCCAAGAAAAGAAACCCGGTTGGCAAAAAATCGGGTTTCTGTATCGATTGGATGTAGTCCAAGAAAAGAAACCCGGTTGGCAAAAA
>CAZSTZ010000393.1:0-3200 GCA_964609515.1 uncultured bacterium
GTCCATTTTTTGTGCGCCAATGGCGCACTTTTTTTGGGGACCGAAGTTAAAGAAGTCCATTTTTTGTGCGCAATTGCGCACTTTTTGAGGACCGAAGTTAAAGAGGTCCATTTTTTGTGTTACCAAATTGGTGACAAATCCTCTGAATGTCCATTTTTGTGTTACCAAATTGGTGACAAATCCTCTGAATGTCCATTGTTTTGTAACCAAATTGGTGACAAATGCTCTGAATGTCCATTTTTGTGTTACCAATTGGTGACAAATCCTATCAATGTCCATTTTTTGGAAATAGTTCCCATTTTGGGGCAGAACTTTTTTCCAACCAGGAAAAACCTCTGCCCCGCTACTCCCAGAGACGAGATAATAAAAATCTTCCTTTAACACTAAAAGAGAAATTTAATACTACAATGCAGCAAAAGTTAATAAATCTGCTAGTAAAATTGCTTAGGAGTTCGAGATTATGGGAGATATAGCACCCGTTTCGGTAGGTATTGTTGGCGCTTCGGGTTATGGCGGCGTGCAACTCGTCAGACTGTTAAAAGAGCATCCAAATGTTGAAATCGCGTATTTGGGTGGGGATAGTAGCGCGGGGAAGTCTTTTTCTTCTATTTATCCGCATTTGGGCCCTTGGGTTGACATGACTGTAGAATCCATAGATCTAGACCTAATTGCCAGCAAATGCCAAGTGGTATTTTTATCCCTGCCAAATGGTTTGGCTTGGAAGATGGCACCGACGCTTCTGGAAAAAGGATGTTTTGTGTTGGACTTGTCTGCCGACTATCGGTTTGCCAATTTAGAAACTTATCAAGCTTGGTATGGGGGCGATCGCACCGACAAGGAAATAGCAGCTACCGCTGTCTATGGTTTGCCGGAACTATATCGCGATCGCATTGCCAAAGCGAAACTCGTCGGTTGCCCCGGTTGCTACGTCACCGCCAGTTTGTTAGCACTTTCGCCGCTATTCAAACAAGGTTTAATCGTACCGGAAAGCGCTATTATCGATGCCAAGTCCGGTGCTTCTGGAGGCGGGCGAAAAGCTGCTATCAATCTATTACAAGCGGAAGCGGATAGTTCCATCGCCGCTTATGGAGTTGCCAGTCACAGACACACCCCAGAAATAGAACAAACCTGTAGTAACCTCGCCGGTTTTGACGTGAAAGTGCAATTCACCCCCCACCTGATGCCGATGGTTCGCGGTATTTTAGCTACAGTATATGCTAATTTACGAGACCCTGGATTGGTGCGAGAAGATTTACTAACAATTTATGGTGCTTTTTATCGCAATTCTCCTTGGGTGGAGGTGTTGCCAAGCGGCACTTATCCTCAGACTAAGTGGACTAGCGGTACGAATCTATGTTATCTGGGGATAGAAGTCGATACTCGCACGGACCGCGTTATTGTCATCTCTGCTATTGATAATTTAATGAAAGGTCAAGCGGGACAGGCAGTTCAATGCATGAATATAATGATGGGATGGGATGAAACTTTAGGTTTGCCTAAGTTGTGTTTTTATCCTTAATTTATTTTTGGGAATGGGGAAGAGAAAAAACTTCTATATAATGGTTTACTCAAAATCTAACTTAGGTTTACTCAAAATCTAACTTAGGTTTACTCCAAATCTAACTTAGGTTTACTCCAAATCTAACTTAGGTTTACTCCAAACCTAAGTTAGGTTTACTCCAAACCTAAGTTAGGTTTACTCCCTACCATTATAATGGTTTACTCTCGACCATTATAATGGTTTACTCCCTACCATTATAATGGTTTGCTTTCGATAATTAAATCAATTATGAATCAACCAAAAACAGGACTAGACTTTCTTAACCAAGAACGATTAAAAACTTGGGTAATAATGGCAAAAAACCGGATTAATTTCGGGCATTTGCCTCAATATATTCCCCTTTTAGCAGAGGCGAATCCCGGTTGGTTTGCTGTTTCTATTAAAACTATTTCGGGTAAAGTAGTTGGCGAAGGAAATCTCGAACTAAACTTTCCTTTAATGAGCGTTATTAAACCCTTTGTTTTATTTAATTTGCTCTGCGACTTGGGAGAAGATACAGTTTTTAAAACCGTGGGAATGGAACCGACGGAAAAACCATATAATTCTTTAATTCAATTAGAAGAAGATAAAGGATGGCCGCGAAATCCGACGATAAATAGTGGAGCGATCGCCCTTGCTTCTCTACTGCCGGGCAGCAGCGCTATTGAAAAGTGCGAAAGACTGCGTTTGTGGCTGAACGAACGGGCAAACTGTCAGCTATCTTTAGATGAATTAATGTTAACTTCGGTCAAATCTCTACCCAACCAGCGCAACAAAACTATTGCCAGTATCTTAGCAGAATCGGGTTATATTGAAAACTGGGAAATTGCCCTGGATACTTACGAGCGAATTTGTTGTTTGTCTGGCAATATTGTTGACCTGGCAAATATGGGAATGTTGTTAGTAAAACCTCCTCAACCCCACTGGGAAGAATGCGCCGGTATAGTTAAAGCATTGATGGCAACCTCCGGTTTATACGAGGCATCCGGTCGCTATGCCGTGAAAATAGGAATCCCCATCAAGTCGGGAGTTAGCGGGGTAATGTTGGGAGTAGTACCAGGTCAGGGGGCGATCGCTTGTTACAGTCCGCCTTTGGATAAGGAGGGCAATTCGGTGGTAGGATTGTTTTTACTGGAATTGATGTCCCGAGAGTTAAAATTAAGCGTGTTTTGTTAATTAAATCGTAGGTTGGGTGCAGTGCAACTCCACCCAACACATCGGTATTTTGTCCCTAAACAGTTTGAAGCTTGACTTCTCCCCGCACTCTTCGTGACGGGGATTCTTTATTAAGCAGTCCAAAAGCGAACTCTTAAGGGCGTAGTCAAAGCGCCTCTACTTAGTTGGCTTAAGTTGAGATTAAGCCTTCCAGCTACTTTTCTTAAAATATTTGCTGCACCGTTACAATCGGCATTAATTAAATAGCCCCCAGCAGATTGATACAAACCTCGTTTAATGCGTTTTCCAGAGGGTTCCCAGTTATCGGGTCTACGACTCGGCGCTTCCTTACTCGGACTCAGGTTCCGAGTACCAGCGCCGAGTTTTTCACCGTATGTTGGGAGAATATCATCATCTAGAAACGATGCTTGCGAGGTATAAGATTCCTCTGTTTCTACAAATTGCAATCCATATAATAGGCAAAGTTGCTCGATTCTTTCCTTGA
>CAZSTZ010000394.1:0-1652 GCA_964609515.1 uncultured bacterium
AGTTCTGGCAGCAACATACTGCCATTGACTTTTTCGTACTCTTCCCCCAAATAATAAATGTTAATAGTTCCGTCTTCCCAAAACCAAACTTCGGGAACCCCGATGCGCTTATAAAATTCTAATTTGTCGATGCCCCCGCTGGTAAAAATTACTTCAATTACTAAATCTGGTACCGCTTTTTTTGTCTGCAAATTATAAGACTCATCTGGTTCTTTTCGACCTCGTTTTTCTTCGCTTCCCAAAGTGGGGCCGCCTCGACCATAAAACCGAATATTTTTCTCTCTCATGTAAGCTTCTATTAATAAACCGATGGTGCTTTTATCTTCTTCACTTTCTGCAGTAGTTGTTGTAATTTCTAAAGCCCCATCCAAATAAAAAAATCTTACTCCCGCCACTTCGGAAAATGCCGCTTCTAAGGTTTTCAGTTGCCGCCAACTAATACCATATAATGTTAAGCAATTGTCTTTATTTTTCGTTTCTAATACTGCTTGAGTCATGGTAATTTCTCCTTCTTGGCGTAAAATATTATAGCTTATTATCTGAGAAACCAGGTTTCTTAAAGAAACCTGGTTTCTGGCACCTAAGACAAATTTAACGCCTTCCTTGTTGGCGTAAAATATTATTCACCCACTCTCAATTTTGTTTTTTCAAGGGTGACACTGGTTCTTTATTATAATCTATTTTTTGTTAAGTGTCTTATGAGATTTTTGTCAAACAATTTCGTCGGGGTTAACTCCAAGCGATCGCAATTTTTCCTCTAATTTCTCTACTCTTAACTCGGCATTCTTCGCTCTTTCTTCCAAAAATTCAACAACCTTCCATTCCGCAGGCAGCAAAATTCCATCCACGGTTGCCCACCGCAACCACAGGGCAGAAACGCCGCGATAAACCCCTTCCCAACGTACTAAATTCAATCCCAATTGTTGACTAAATAAATTTCCTTTGGCATCGGGTTCTATAGGTTCGTAATCGCTAAAAGCTAAATTAAATCCTACAAAATCATCGGGATTAAAAGGGTCGAACCAAAAATACTCCGTTACTCGCAGCCAACTTTCATAAAGATGCTTTTTCTCAGTTTTATCGTATTCTGCCGTACTCTCTGACAATAACTCAATAATGACATCCGGCCTGCTAATTTCTTCCCAAACTAACCATGCTTTGCGTTCTCCTTTGGGAGCGTTTAGAACTGCGAAAAAATCTGGGGCTCTATAGTCGCGATCGCTTATCTGACTTACTTTAAAATAAACCGGTACGTTCCCCCCTCCCACATACCCCTGCGATCGAAGTGCCAACCACGGCTGCAAAGTTTCTACCAACAACTCTATTTGCAGTTGATGTCTTTCTGTTTCTAGCGGAATGTCGTAGTCGGGTATCTCGTCTATCGTAGGAGGTGGATATACTCCTGGGGGCATACCATCAATATTTTCAGTTGGTGACATGGTTTTAACAATTAACAATTAACAATTAAGTGTTTTCAGAAACCCGGTTTTTTCAAAAAACCGGGTTTCTTGACCTGCTGGGTTTCTTGACCTGCTCTCTAGTTCCCTTGTGGGAGATTTTTGTCAAACAATCTCGTCGGGGTTAATTCCAAGCGATCGCAATCTTTCCGCCAATTTCTCAGCCTTTAACTCCGCATCGGTGGCCCGCTCCTC
>CAZSTZ010000394.1:1752-3176 GCA_964609515.1 uncultured bacterium
CTCCGCATCGGTGGCCCGCTCCTCTGCATCGGTGGCCCGTTCCTCCGCATCGATGGCCTCTTGTTTGGCATCGGCGGCCTCTTGTTTGGCCTGTCGGGCAATCTCTCCTTCGGTGGGAAGCAAAACTCCATCAATGGTTGCCCACCGCAGCCAAACAGCAGAAACATCTCTATAAACCCCTTGCCAGCGGACTAAACTCAATCCTAATTCTTGGCTGAAAAAATTGCCTGTGGCATTCGGTTTCAAAGGTTGATAGACATTATTATTATCTAATTTAAAGCCTGCGAAATCTTGAGGTTTAAAAGGGTCGTACCAGAAATATTCCGGCACTTTCAGTTTATTTTGATAAATCTCTTTTTTCTCAGTTTTGTCCACATTAGCGGTACTCTCGGACAATAACTCAATAACTACATTTGGTTGCTTGCCCTCTTGCCAGACTACCCAACTTTTACGCTCTCCTTTGGGTACCCCTACCACTGCAAAAAAGTCCGGTCCTCTAAAATCTCGATCGCGTACTTGCGCTTGGCTGAAATAGACGAACATATTGCCTCCGACATAGCCATCGGGGCGATTGGCCAGCCAGGGCTGCAAGGTGTCGATGAGGATGTCCATTTGCAACTTGTGTCTTTGGGTTTCCATCGGGATGCCGTCGTCGCAGGGTAGTTCGTCTTGAGTGGGTAGGGGTAATAGGATTGGTTCTGAGGGACTGGAGATTATCAGATCTGTTTTCATGGTTTTACCTAAACTTTGCTGTTGAGTTTCACTGAGGTTTGCACAGCCACTTATTTAATACCTTACCTCCATCCTTTCTCTCGCAACAGTTCCTCCACCCACTCCCGATCCTCTTTCTTAAAACGGGGCACCGGTTCGCTGGTATAGTCCACTGCCGCATCAAATCCCGCTCGTTCGTACATCTGGGCCATCAAATTCTGTAAATCCACTTCTGGTTCTTCGTCTCCAGGTCGCAAGGGCAATAAAAATTTGGGAATCTCATCGCGAAGATTAAAACCGTACAACAGGGCAAAAGGACGATGCCTGCGCCGATAGACTAAAATTCGATAATCTGTGGGGGAGACTTCCCCTAAAATTGGCATCGCCACTCCACCTCGCAGCAAGTCTATCTCGACTAAGTTGGTGGGAGTCGCTAATAATTCCTCTCGTTTTTCTTGATATGTTTCTCTTCCCTTGCCCCGTTTGTTGGTGGGGGAAAGAACTTCGATGGCCGTTACGACCGAACCGCTGCCGACTTCTCTAATTTCTAGATAGCTTTCCCGAACTATTTCTGGCATCGGCAGTCGGACTATTTCCGCTTTTTCGCTGGCGGGAACGGTTAAAGTTGATGTTTTAGAAGGAGTTGGCGGTTGTTTGGAGATGACTGCCACATCGGGTATTTCTAGCGATCGCCCCTCCTCAACGTTAATCAA
>CAZSTZ010000395.1:0-3161 GCA_964609515.1 uncultured bacterium
CCAAAATATAAAATTGCGCCTGTTGCCAAACCACCGATCCATAACACGAAAAAAGCGATCGTTCCATCAACGGTCATAAGGTTTATCTCCAAAAATACTAAAAAAACACTTAAGATCGAGTTTAATATTTAATGTCTCAAATAGCAAAGTTTTAATAGCCAGCGATGGAATCCATTACCGTCAAACTCCCCCACTCCTCCTACGATATAGCGATCGCTCCCGGCAATCTCGACACCCTGGGCCAGCAAATGCAGCCCCTAAATCTGGGCCAAAAAGTCCTACTGGTATCCAATCCCGAGATATTCGGCCACTACGGAGAAAGGGCGATCGCTTCCCTGAAAAAAGCCGGTTTCGATGTCGTCCATTGTAACCTCCCCGCCGGCGAACAATACAAAACCCCCCAAACCCTCCACGCTATTTACGATGCGGCCCTGGGACATCGCCTCGAACGTTCCTCGACGATGGTGGCCTTGGGCGGGGGCGTTATCGGCGACATGACCGGTTTCGCAGCGGCCACTTGGCTGCGGGGCCTTAACGTCGTCCAGGTGCCAACTTCTTTATTAGCGATGGTGGATGCCTCCGTCGGCGGCAAAACCGGCGTCAACCATCCCCAAGGTAAAAATCTCATCGGCGCCTTCCACCAACCGCGACTGGTGGTAATAGATCCCGAGGTTTTGCGGACTTTGCCTCCCCGGGAGTTTCGAGGGGGCATGGCGGAGGTTATTAAATATGGGGTTATTTGGGATGCCGAGTTGTTTGCCAAGTTGGAGAAAAGCGATCGCCTTGACGAAATGGCCTCTTTAGATAATGGATTATTGTCAGAAATTCTGCAAAGGTCTTGCCAAAGTAAAGCCGATGTGGTAAGCAAAGACGAAAAAGAAGCCGGTTTGCGGGCCATTCTCAATTACGGCCATACCATCGGTCATGCCGTGGAGAGTTTGACCGGTTATACTGCCTTCATCCACGGCGAGGCCGTAGCTATTGGCATGGTGGCGGCGAGTCGGTTGGCCCTGGCCTTGGGGATGTGGGATGAGGAATGCGATCGGCGTCAGTTAGCATTAATAGAAAAAGCTGGTTTGCCAACAAAGTTACCCCCAGAATTAGACATCGAAGAGATTTTGATTTCCCTCCAAAACGACAAGAAAGTTAAAGCGGGTAAAGTCCGTTTTGTCTTGCCGAAAAGATTGGGAATGACAAAGGTTACTGATGAGGTAACTGCCGATTTATTGAGGGAGGTTTTGCCTGGTTTGTTAATTGTTAATTGTTAATTGTCAGTTGTTAATAACCCAACTACCCATTCCCCATTCCCCATTCCCTATTCCCAAACTAATTATGACTATAGATTTAGAGGCTGTTCGAGGGGCGATCGCTCTTCCAGATTTTCCAGAAGGCGAACTTTTAGAAATCGCCTTAACTCATCCTTCCTATATCTACGAAAACAATCAATTAAATCGCCAGCAAAAAGATTTACAAGAGCTAAAATATAGACGTTTTGCTCTTTTGGGAGATTCGGTTTTTAATTCTGTAGTTATCGACTATCTGGATGTTAAATATCCCAATTTTACTCAGGGAAAAGTTACTAAATTAAAAAGCAAATTGGTAAGCAGGCAGAAAGCTTTTGAATTTGCCATGCAATTAAATTTGAGGCATTTCTGTTTGTTGGGGGGCAGCGAAAAAAATAGAAATCCCACAGAACAAATAGAACTTTTAGGGGAGATGTTCGAGGCGTTATTGGGGGCGATTTATTTGGGATTTAATCGAGATTTTGCTCGTTTCCGCCACTGGTTGGTAACATATTTTATTGCCGAAGCGGTGGAAGATTTAGTTAGCAAAACTCCCGTTACCAAAGAAAGTTTAGCCGAAGATAGCTTGGAGGCAGTTAGCGTTATGCCCCCAGATGAAGTGGTGGAGAAATTATGGCAGATGAAGGAATCTGCCGATGCTATGGTCGCTAACGATGAGAAATTGCAAGAGCTTCTTACTTGGATAGAGGAAAAATGTAGAGTGGTTCGATACTCTTATAAACAGGCAAAATTAAGAGCTTTTTATTTAGCGATTATCAGACTTTTAGGCATAGCTATAGTTAGAAATTTTGACCCCAGTCGCGGCGGTTCCAAAGCTCGCCATTTTGTCAGTAGTTTTAATCGGGCGCGAGATTTTGCTTTGGATTTAGCTTTTAATTATAATCCCAATCTCAATCCTGCTAATGTTTTAGTGACGCTTTTTGCTCTGGAGCTCGAACCGGAATTAAAACGAGTTTTACAAGAATTGGAAGCGGAAATTCCCGAACCGAAGGAGGAAAAAGAAGGATTTGAGGAGTGGCGGCAAGCTCGCGGTTTGGATTGGGCGAAAAAAATTGAGGCTGCTATTGGTTTCGATTTGAATTTTACCAAGTCCCAAAAGGATTTGTTGAAGGAATATTACAACGCTAATAAGTTGTTGGAAGAATGCATAGATAGAGTTGCGGAATTATCTCCAGAAACCCGAGATGCTATTGAGAAAACGATGTTTTTGCCTAATAATTAACAATTAAACGAGCAAGAAACCCGGTTTTGCCGAAATTACCGGGTTTCTGAAGTACCAAAGTTGTTAACTGTTAATTACTTTAGCGATCTATTTCTTTGGCGACAGAAGCACCTGCTTGTGCTTCTTGCCAAAGTTTCAAGAGTAAAAACTCCACCCGATCGCTCGATACAGTCACAAACACCCCACTTTCTCCACGAACGTCCGTAGTTATCCAAGTACCACCCAGGCTAACTTCTGCATATTGTTCGTCAGCTTGGCATAAAGCGATCGTATCGTTTCTTTCTTCTCGTATTGCTTCTTCGAGCATTGACATGGCATCCAGATCGATAGGCAGCAAAAAAGCAGCGGAGCTCGGTTCCACCACAAATTTTTGGCCAACTCGCATAGCCAGCATCCCTCGCCGCCCTACCAATTGTTCGGGAGATTGAGCCAAGCGTTCCATGTTAAAGCTTGATTCGGTATAAGTCAATTTCAGCATTTCCGGTGGTCTCTCCTTTTTTAATCTGAAGAGCTTCGGAAGTTATGAGCCATTTCAACTCAAAACTCAAAACTCTTAATTTGGGAATGGGATCTCCCCCCCGCCCCCCTTCTCAAGGGGGGAGCCAGAGGAATAAATTTTAATTTTTCTGGGGAAT
>CAZSTZ010000396.1:0-643 GCA_964609515.1 uncultured bacterium
TAAATTGTTCGTACTGGTGGCAACGTCAGGATGTTTTTCTCCCAGGAGTTGCTTTCTCAGTGCCAAGGCTTCTCGATACAATGGTTCCGCTTCGGTGTAGCGTCCCTGGGAATGATAGAGTAGAGCTAAATTGTTCGTACTGGTGGCAACGTTGTTGTGGGAAGTTCCCCAGAGCGATCGCGCCAAATCTATTGCTTCTTCCGCAACAGTTATTGCCTCGCGAAACTTACCTTGATGATAAAGTTCGACAGCTCGGTCGTTCAGTTGTTGCCACGGCGCAATCGCCTCTGCCAACTGTTGCGCTACACTTTGCAACCACTCGGCATTATTAGTATCTCCTTGCTTTGCCATCTCAGTAGCTGCCCATTCCACCGTTTTCACGAAGTCTTCATCGATTAAATGCGCGTTCCCTTGCAATATTTCTGCTTCTTCGCCGCTGGGACAACTCAGCAGTTGTTGGATTAAATCGAGATAGTCTTTAATGCGTTGTTCGTCCATGTTGGATTTTCTCCTTATGAATAATGTTATCTGCAAAGGTCGCGATACGACCTTCGGGAAGTTGCGACAGGCTCTCCGGGAGATTGCCACAGGACCATTATAATGGTTGTCGCCCAAAGATTATAATGTTTGTCGCAGAAAGATT
>CAZSTZ010000396.1:743-3058 GCA_964609515.1 uncultured bacterium
ATAATGGTTGTCGCAGAAAGATTATAATGGTTGTCGCAGAAAGATTATAATGGTTGTCGCAGAAAGATTATAATGGTTTGGGGTAAACCTAAGTTAGCTTTTGAGAAAGTGGCGATCGGCTTAACCATTGGACCAGAGATTGCTACCCTGCGGGAAGGCTTCGCCTACGGCTGGTTGAACGCTGGAACCAAGAAGTTAACTGGTTTTCCCGCCGCCTCGCTTCGGACAGTTCTGGACTAACTCGCCCGCCAGAAACCGGGTTTCTGCGAGAAACCAGGTTTCTTACATCTCCGTGCTTTCTAACTCGCTTCGGACAGTTATAGACTAACTCGCCCGCCAGAAACCGGGTAGCTAGTGCGAAACCCGGTTTCTTACATCTTCCTGCTTTCAGTCTTTGCTAAAAAGCGAGCGATCGCAAGCATCCGCCAGATGTGAGCGTGCCCAGAAACCAGGTAACTCGTGCGAAACCTGGTTTCTTAATTCTATTTTCTTATTCGGCATCGATACCCTCCCACAATATCGAGACTAACTCGCCCGCCAGAAACCTGGTTTCTAGCAGAAACCAGGTTTCTTACATCTTGGTGCTTTCGGTTTCTTAATTCTTGCTAACCACCTGATACTCAGCATACATAAGCTCGCAGTCGGGGTTGCCGTCGGCATATTGCCAAAGTTGATGCAAGCGATCGCCATCCAACTCCACCGCTTCCCGCTTGCTATCCTCCAACCAAGCAAAGGGCGGCGACTCCAAAGAAGCGATCGCCAACCACTGTTCCCACCCCAACTCGTCGGCGCCAAAAGTAGGAAAAGGGGCATTCGGTTGAGGCAAAGTCACCTCCCCCGCCGGCAGTCGCCACTCCACCGCATACTCGGAAGGGCACAAACAACAAACAGTCCCGTTAGGTTCCCGTTCCAATAATATCAAATGCCCCTCCCGTTCCAACCGCACTTTAAACAAAATATCGCTATCCTTGGGCACCTCCCGCAGAAAAGCACTCGGTTTTTTAGGTCGGGCACCCAGACTCGGCACCCCCTCCCACAACACCGGCCCCATATTATCGGTACGCTTCGCCCGAGACTTCATCAACTCCCACAGTTGAGAGAGAGTCTGGGGGAAAGGAGGCGATAACAGTCGTTGGCGATCCTTATACCATCCAGGAAAAACCTCCTCCCGCAACCATTTCTTAGCAAACTGCCAGCGACCTTTTTTAAGTCCTTCTGGAAACCGGCATCCCTCATCCTCCAGTTTGATACAAATAGCCCGGATGCGATCGCGCAAAACGATATCGGGAAGAGAACCCTCGCTCAAATCCGCCACCAACTCTCTCTCGTATTCATCAGCTAAAGCTTTATCGGTCAACTCCGCATATTGTTCGCTGAAACGTTGAAGGAAAGCCACCCGATTTTTCCCCGTAAAGCAAAAGCGAGTCGCCATCGCTTCGAGAAACTCTTTTTCTAGGTCTTCATAACTAAATCCTGCCATGAGACAATCTCCTTTTTTAAGGTACATTTTGATTGTATGCCACCCTCAAAAAATCGACAAGCGAATTAAGTAGAAACAAAATCTACATAAATCTACTTGGGGGCAAAACCGCCGCGACATCCTCTTTTTTCCAGCTACTTAAACCTCTATTATTCGACACCACCAGCAAACCGCCTGTGCCAACATCAGTATTAACAGTAGAGCCAAACCTCATCAAAAGGAGAAAAAACTCATGTCAAGTCAAAAATCAGCGAATTTTATCGACAAAAATAGAGCCGTATTAGAAGCAACGGAAAAAATCGAAACCGTAATGAGTTTAGAGCGACCCATTCCAGCAGACAACCCAACAATAAACCCCCCAGGAGTACCGCCCATGCCCCCAGGATATACCATCCTTTGGTGCCTCGTATTAATCACCCAATTTTTAATATTCTGCTGGCAAAAAAGAAAGTAAAATAAAGCAATGGGCAATGGGGAAATTGTCCCCATTGCCAACTACCCCAAGGAATCAAGGAATTAACTCACCACCAGAAAGCTCCAGAATTGTATTCAAAAACGCCTTGAGTTCGGGACAAACATTAACCGCATCCATCAGATTATTTTTTCTGAGAATACTTCCGGCTTCCCGAGATTTACTATAACTTCGACGCTTGCCTAATTTAAAAATTTCTGCAATTCGCGCTCGACGGTGGATTATTATGATTTACTTGCTCGGGCGAACCGCTGGGTGCCGATTTATTATGCCCTGCTAATCGCTGAATAGTTGACCAAAAAGGTAACAGCCAAGCTTCAAATTCATACTGCGCCACATGAGGATAAAAATTCGGCTCATTTC
>CAZSTZ010000397.1:0-2987 GCA_964609515.1 uncultured bacterium
AAAGTTGGATTATAATAACGAAGAACAGGCATCCGGCCCGTCCGACAATTAACAATTGACAACTAACAACAAACAAAAAATATGTTTATACCCCCAGGATTCGGTCAAAAATCAATCGTAACCTCCCTCGGGAGAATGGTTTATTACACCCAAGAAAAAGCCCCTTGGCAAACCGAAACATCCGACACGGAAAACCTACCAAAATTAATATTTCTACACGGATTTGGTGGCGGTTCTTCAGCCTACGAATGGTCGAAAGTTTACCCCGCTTTTGCCTCAGAATATCGAGTATTAGCGCCCGACTTAATCGGTTGGGGGCGTTCCGAACATCCCGCCCGAGATTATCAAATAGACGACTACATTACCACCATCGCCGAGTTCCTCGAAAAAACCTGCGACGGTCCCGTTCCAGTAATAGCATCATCCCTAACTGGAGCCATAATAATACGAGTAGCGATCGCCCGTCCCGAACTGTTTAAATCCCTAATATTAACCATCCCCTCCGGCCTCTCCGACTTTGGCGAAAATTACAGCAATAGTTTCTTCGCGCAATTAGTAAAAACCCCCTTTTTAGACCGTTTTATTTACAGCGCGGGAGTGGCGACACCGGGAGGTATTAGAAGCTTTTTAGAAGGGCGACAATTTGCCAATTCAAACCTAGTTTACGAAGAGATAGTCAGCGCTTATTTAAAATCAGCATTAGAACCAAACGCCGAATATGCAGCATTATCCTTCGTGCGCGGCGACCTATCTTTTGACTTATCGTTGTACGTCAACCAATTAACAACCCCAACAGCAATTATCTGGGGCAAAAAATCCCAATTCACCGGCCCAGAAGTCGGTAAAAAATTGGCAGAAATGAACCCCGAAGCAATTCGGATTTTTGAAACCTTAGAAAACGTCGGTTTAACCCCCCAATTGGAGATGCCGGGAGTAACAATTGGTTTGATTAAGAAGTATTTGAAAGAACTGGATTAACAGTTTTTTGTAGGGTGCGCATTGCGCAGCTTAAATCGCTCTTTGCGATTACTACGAACGTTTTACCGACTTTTTCGCCCGCGTGAAACCGGGAATATTGAAAAAACCCGGTTTCTTAAATCTCTATGCTTACCAAATGTGGGTTTAAAGGTGCTAGAAAGCAACTCAAGAAACCAGGTTTTTTTGGAAAAACCTGGTTTCTGAAATATCGTTTTAATCCTTAACCCGGACGTCAATAACGCTGGCATTAAAATTATAATTCGGTCCTTCCAATTCTACTGTATTGCCGATTTTAACCTTAATATTACCAAGCACGGGGCCGTCGTCGGTAATGCGACCTTGCCCCTCTAAACTCAAGACTACATTTTTACTAAAAGCTCCTTCATCTTTGGGATCTGCAACTTCTTTTATAGTTCCATCTAACATCGGTATCGCAACTTTTCTAGTTAAGATATCCACCCCTGTAATTGTCACTGCGCCATAAGGTTGATTTCTAATAACCAGATTAGCTTTTTCTCCTACTTCAAACAATTGTTCGAGGTTGCGACCTTTTAAACCAACAGCGATCGCCTCTACTTCCACCGGTTTGCTAACTACATTACCAATTTGAGCGACGGAACCGCGAGTGGTACCGGGAAAGAAAAATATTCCCACTATTACCATTAAAATTATTAGCACCGCGCCAATATCGAGAATGCTAACTTTACCGAATAAACGACCTTTAGAATCCAATATTTTCATAGTTTCCAATTTTAAGGGGCACCCAACAGGAATTACGACTCTTTAACAGAGTTAACAGCTTACTTTACCATTTTAAGCGTTGGTTTAAAGGTCAAGAAACCCGGTTTTGCCGAAATTACCGGGTTTCTGGGATACCAAAAAACCGGGTTTCTGAGAAGACCTGCTCTCTAGGCCACTAATTTTTCCGTCACCCTAAAAAAGTTTATCCTCGGAAACTAGATCGATAACAGTTGTAGTCAATAGTAGCGGGGGACAATTTAATTGTTTTCCAGTTGTGGAGCGATCGCCCCCGAATTGTTTTCTAGTTTCAAAAATCTAAAACTTATCCTAACTAAAACACCATGTTAAAAAATAACTCTTTAACTAACAAACATTTCGATCGCAAACTGACATACCCTTTAATCTCCTTATTTGTCGCGACCAGCCTTGCAATTAGTTCGGCCTCTCCTTCCTTGGCCATTCCTTGGAGACAAATAATCCTTCAAGGCATCCAAGTAATTCAACTTTCCACCCTCTCGGACAACCAAGAAGTACAGCTAGGCAAACAGATTAACGCCCAGTTGGTGAATAAAGAAATCAGACTGCATCAAAATCGCACCACCCAGAGATACATCGACAGAATCGGTCAAAGACTGGCCCAAGCGAGTTCTCGCCCCGACATTCCCTACACCTTCCAAGTAGTTGAGGACGATAATATTAACGCTTTTGCCACGATGGGAGGTTTTGTGTATGTCAACACCGGTTTGATTAAGGCAGCAGATAACGAAGCCGAATTAGCCAGCGTCATTGCCCACGAAATCGGACATATCGCCGGTCGTCACGCCGTCAAGCAAATGCGTCAGATGGCGATCGCTCAAGGAGTGGCCGCGGCTACCGGACTTGACGAAAACGTAGCAGTCCAAATCGGAGTTGACCTCGCCCTCAGACGTCCCAAAAGTCGCGAAGCCGAATACGAAGCAGATTATTTAGGAATACAAAATTTAGGACGGGCCGGCTACGCTCAAATTGGGGCTATTACCTTTATGGAAAAACTGTTGAGCAAAGGTTCCATGCCCACCTTTTTAAGCACCCACCCCGGTACGTCGAGCAGAATTAGTACCATGAGACAATTTTTAGCAGGAAATCCCAATGTTGGCGATGGCTTGGACGAAACTGCTTATCAAAGAAGGGTCAGCAGAATGCTTTAAAAGTAGTTCGTAGTATGGCAATCCTAGATGCAACTTTTTCAAGGTTAACTCGCCCGCCAGAAACCTGGTTTTTTGAAAAAA
>CAZSTZ010000398.1:0-2987 GCA_964609515.1 uncultured bacterium
TTGTAAAGGGGTTTAACCCATAAGATTTTAAATGTCGTTGATAAGTTGAGCTTATCTGAGGTGGGCCCGGCCCTTGGGGACAGAAGTGGGACAAGGGAACGTTTTGGGGCAGAACAGGCAAGATGCCTGTTCTACGGTGGGCGACCTTTTCTGTGTTCCTTATTCTGGCCCTGACAGAGCTTGTCCGCATCTAGCAAAACCTTGGGGCTTTCATTTGTTTTCTCCCACGAGGGATAAAACATATTGCTTTAGCGTTGGTAAAACTTTCAAGAAGGCCTCCTCTTCTTCCAAGCAAGTTTCAATCAAAAAACGTTGTCCGAGAGATTGTAAAGCTTTGAATAATTCCGGCGATGAAATTTGATTATCTGTTAGAAGCCCAGAAATAGAAACTGATTCGACTCCGCTACAAAGACCAATTAAAACTTGTTGCTCTATTGCCGATAAACGCTGCCAATGCTGTTGTAAAATTTTTTCTAATTCTTCACCAAGATAAAATTGTTCGTACTTAAGAAATAATCCCACTCGCCCGCAAAAAATTTCTTTAATCGAGTTGGCAACTATTTTTAACCATAAGGGGTTTCCTTGGTAATTTTCAATGAGCTTTTCCCAGTGGGACTCGTCTAATAATTTTTTGGCTCTGAGAATTTCTTTAGCAGATTTACCTAAGCCTTGAAGAGGAAGCAGGCGAACGGGGGATTGTTCTTCTGCTATGGTGATAATTTCTTGAGGTGCTTCCCGACTGTTGATAATCAAGCAACTCTTATGGGCGGTTTCAGCGATCGCTCTAAATAATCTACTGTAGTTAAGACGTTCTAATTGATAGTTTCCGGCTAATTCTTTTTCGCTGAGTAAAGCTTGCACGTCATCTAATACTATCAAGCAGCGTTTTTTTCTCAGAGTTGCTATTAATTGTAAAAGTTGCTCGTCTCCACTGGGGTTTCCTTCTATTTCAATTGGATAAAATAGGGCTTTAATTAAGCTTTTTAAGGTATTTTCCCAAGCAGGAGACGTACCGAGACTGCGCCAAATTACTACTTCAAAATTTATTTTAATTTTTTGTAATAAATGAATTGCCAGACTGGTTTTGCCAATACCGCCCACTCCCAAGATGGCAACGAGGCGACAGCTTTCTTGGAGTATCCATTTTTCTAAAGTAGCGAGTTCGTTGGCGCGATCGCGTAATTTAATTACATCTGGTGCGGTTCCTAAATCTTCATATAGTTGCTGTTCTGAATTGGAGGGCGATCGCTCCTTTTTTGGAACTACTGAAGCTTTATTTCCACAAACACTAACGTTACTGATTATAAAGTCATTACCAACATGACTAACAGTATTAGAGGAGACAATTAATGATTGCCTCCTCTCCATAACCGAACGAAAATTAGCTCTACTAACACTTTCTCCCAAACCCTCCGATAAAATCTGAAATAATTTAGATGCGGTATTCCTCACATGACCTTCACTAAAGCCATTTTCTTCCCCTATATCGAAATATTTTTGACCGCGACACACGCCTTGCAAAACAGTCTTTTGCATATCGTCTAAGTGTTTTCCCGTAGAGGCAAAAACCAGTTCGTCAGTTAACTGTAGTATTTCCTGAGCGTCCATTGGCAGATTTTTAACTAGGAAGTGATTGTTGTTAAAACGGTCTTTTAAGGTCCATTTTTCGACCTCCATAATGGCCTTTAGCCTTGGAAGGACAATCTGATGATATCATACATTTTCTGATTTTTAATGACAAGAGTGGCAAAATCTGACATTTTCTAACAAAAATGTTCTGCCTTCTTCTTACATAGCGCGATCTTTTCTGATTGTCAATAATCAAGGAAGCTTATAAGATAAATATTAAGAGTTAATTGAATAGCGACGGTCAACAAAAGCTGGTTATGTGTTTTGTAACCCAGCTAACCTTGGCTCGATCGGTAACTAAAATCGGGAGGCATACCTGTATGAACAAATCTAAAAGCCTTATCAAGGCTCTTCCCCTAGCGATGGCAGTTTGTGGAAGTATATTGATTTCTACGGCTGAACCCGCATCGGCGTTTGGGTGGTGGAGAACAGATTATTTAGGGCGATTAACAACGAGGGATAACGACGCCTACTGGAGGTCTAAAGGAAGGAGTCTCACTCCCACTCCTCCTCGGAATCGGAATGACCTTTGTAAGTGGAAGTATCCACGTTCTAACGGGACAGTATATGGTAAAGCGGCTTCTAGGCGGAGATCTTGGGAAACAAACTGCTACCATAGATACTGGAAATGGTGGTGGTAGGAGGATGCCATCTCAGTCTTTTAAGACTAAATTCAGTGAGTAGTACCCATTTTTAATAACTCTCACTGAATTTTTTCACTAAAATAGTCAGGTTATTAGTTATGAAAACAAACCTTAAATATTTGACCTTTCTTTATCAAAAATATTATCCTCAATTTTCTAATTCGGGATTCACTCTCATAGAGCTTTTGGTGGTTATTGTAATTATTGGCATTTTAGCTTCTATTTCTATTGCAACCAGCTTCAAAATTATTCACAAAGCCAAAGAAACAGAAGCGATTATCAATGTTAACTACTGTCAAAAACAACAACAGGCTTACTATGCAGAAAAGACGCGATTTGCAGAATCTTTGGATTTAATTGGCTTGTCCGAGGAAACGAAAAATTATCTGTACGGCGTGGAAATCTTTCCACCTACAACTCCTGAAGATGGTAATGAAACCCTCGCTTGCTGCATGGCTTTTGAAAAAACCGATGAAGGACAAATGTTCTTTTTGTGCGCTAGCAGCAATTAATTTTAACGAAGGTATTGGCTTTCGCTTAAATATTTTTGTAGGTTTGAGAACAGACAAGATGTCTGTTCTACGAACCAAAAAAGCGCCCCTCGTAGAACAGGCATCTTGCCTGTTCTACGGTGGAGAAAAAAAAGCGCCCCCCAAAAATGGAGAGCGCTTTTTTAATTGCTTTTTAAATTAAATCAATCTCGTGAAGAGATTA
>CAZSTZ010000399.1:0-2959 GCA_964609515.1 uncultured bacterium
GACCTCGATTTTTTCTGGTTCGTTATTCGGCATCGATCCTCTCCCACAGTTCGGAAATTGGTCGCGTTTTACCCTCCTTAGCGTCTTGTAAACCTCTCCTGAGACTTGCTTTCACTTCTTCAACGGGAGTATCGTCCGGATCTATCTCCTCTATTTTTGCCTCTGGCACTTCGGAAAACAAAACAATAACCCGAACAGGTCCGGGCGTTTCCCCCAGAAGGGGTTCGTTTAAAGACAATTGACCGTTTTCATCGAGGGCTCCCGCGAGCTCGACTGCTCTCATTTTGGACATTTTCGCTCCATCTGTTAGTTGCATGGTAGGATAGCGGATAAACGGTTGACTATTTTCGATTTTAACAGATATTTGAAAATATGTTGACTATTATAGTACAATGGAAGCGGTGTCGTGTCGGGGAGGGGGGTTGACCCGGCAGAAAGATTTTATTAACAATCCAGTGGGAGGTTAAATCGAATGTCATTATATGTAGAAAAACTAGAAGCGACGGGAGTTTACGGTCTGTTCGATATTAGTCAAAGTTTTCGGCCAGGAGTTAACGTTTTGTTCGCCAGAAATGGTAAGGGCAAAACTACTTTACTGCATATTATCGCCAATTTATTGAATCAGGATTACAAGAGATTTGCTTTTATAGATTTTGATTCTATAACTATGCGAACTAGCGATGGAAATACAGTTAAATTAACTAAGGAAAAGGAAAATGAAAATGAAAACAATGAGGAAGACAAAAGAGTTATAAAAATTTGGCAAAACGATAACGAGTTAGAACCTATTTTGATTTCTGCTGAAGGAATTGTGGAAAATCATAAACTATTGCAGAGACAACTTTTGAGTCAGTTTGAAAAGGATAACATTCCTGCTTCAATGTTGGCTCAAATTGCCAGGCAGATAAAAGATGATGATTATTTAGAACCTCAAAAAAATGCTGCATATTTTCCCTCTTTTAGAACTATGATAGAAGCTTGGGTATCTTCCACAGAAGAAGAAAGCTTGCAATCGAAAAGGGCATTAGTTAAAAGTCTAAAAATACAGCAACGAAAAACTAAATTTGCCAGAAAGCTTTTTGGAGATTTTGTGCCTTTGCTAAACTATCCATCTACTATTGAAATTGAAGCGAGCTTAAACGAAGAAATTAACGAATCTTTTTTCAAAGTCAAACAAGCAGAACAGAAATATTTAGGTGGAATATTGCCTCAAATATTTCAGGCTCTTTCCAAAGACTCACAATCAGTGAAAGGCGATTCAGATTTAATTATCGAAGAAATAAAATCCCTGACTGAAAATTTAAAAAATTATCCCGCAAAAGGCTTACAAATAGTCGAAAATCTTGAAAAGTCAGTTAAATTATTTGAAGCAGACGAGGAATCAAAAAAAGCTGCCATTCGAGTGTTAAATACATACAAAAATGCTTTAGAAAAAGTTGTCAACGAACAGCAAAAATCTTTTGCGGTTATCGAGAATTATTTAAACGCAGTCAACTCTTTTTTAGAAGACAAACAAATTGAAGTATTATGGGAAAACTTGCCAAAACCTAGTTCCAGAAGAAATGCTCTTGGTATCAAATTTAATGACAATTTAGCTACTATTCCCGGTATTAATAGGGCGTTATCTTCTGGGGAACGTCAGATTATTACTTTAATATATGCTGCCAGTCGAATGAGCGATCGCCAAATTGTTTTAGTTGACGAGCCCGAAATTTCTCTCCACGTTGACTGGCAGCGTTTATTGCTGAACCAAATGTCGCGACAACTGGGGGAAAGACAAATTATTTTTTGCACTCATTCTCCGGTTATTGGGGCAGACTATGAAGATGAAGTTATCATGTTTGAACCTACAATAACTCAAAATCCCAATCCTAGAAAAAGTCAAGAGGAAATGGAGCTAGCATGGTAAAATATACGCCCCAAGAATACCGCTTGTATTTGCAAAATAGTAAGAAAAAACATATTTTAGTGGAGGGGAAAAATGACAAATATTTAATAGAGCGTTTGTGGGGGGATTTTGCCAACAAATTCGGTAACTCAGAAATTAAAGATTTGGTTGTAGTAGATAGTGCAGAATATTTTATTAAAGCAGACTCCAGAACCGGTTCTAATAAAGAAAAAATTGTGGAAATTTGCCAAAGTATTAATGGTAAATCTTATGCCAATAGATTTATCGGTTTTGTCGATCGCGACTTAGATAAATTCGATTGGGATAGAGAAAAAACAGAGACAATTAAGGATAATTTACAAGGGCATGAAATAGAAGGAAGGATGGTGCGATCGCGCGGGCATTCCATAGAAAATTATCTGTTTGAAACTGCCTGTTTCTGCGAATCTTTAGAGTTAATTTCCACCATTACTTATGCTGGAAAAGCGATTAAATTATTTGAGTCTGTTTTTGAGTCGGCGATTTATTCGGCTTGTATTATTGGTTTAGCTGCTGCCAAAAGTAATTTACTCAAAAAAATACAATCGACTATTAGTTGGGAATTAATCGAATTAGGGAGGCGATCGGTAATTTTTCTCTTAGAAGATTGGTTGCAAAAGTTAGCAAGCGAACGTAACTTATCCCCAGAAGAAATTAAAAATTTATCTGCAAATTACGAAGTTTATAGTAATTATGTCAGCAGAGCATCTTTTTCCGTTATTAGATGGCTGTGTCACGGCCATACTGGCTATGATTTTCTCAGAGAAACCTATATCAAATGCGTTAGAGAAGCTTGTCCGCAAAATAAAGACCCCAACAAAGAAATTAGTAATGTAAATTGGATGAAAAAAGACAGAATGTTCGAACAATTAACAAATTTTTGGGTAAAAACAGCCCTAGACAAATCTGGAGAATATCCCAGAGAAGTATTCGAGCTTTTGGATTTGTGTTAGAAAAAATTGAGTTTTAATAAAATAAAGGAGACTGCTAAAATTGAAACAATTAAGTTTATTTGAAGAGCAAATACCAGAG
>CAZSTZ010000400.1:0-2923 GCA_964609515.1 uncultured bacterium
GAGGGGTCAGATGAAATTTCTGAATCTCCAGACAACTCCGCGAACAGTCCCACAGGAGACGAGCTAGGGCAGTCCATCAGCGGAGTGGGGTCAGGAGATGGGGCGGAGATGGTCTCTGTCCCAGAGCCTAGTCTAATATTAGGTGTGATCGCAGTGGGCGGTTTAATGCTGGGAAGCAGAAAAAAGGCCAAAGCCTAACTGTTTGGACATCCGCAATACCTCATAGGGGAAAGTGGCATTTGCTAGATACGGGCAAATCTCTCTATTTTATCCTTTCCCCGTTCAGTTATTAAGTAAGTATTCAACCGGAAATAAGATTAAAGGCGATCGTTGGGTTGAATATTACTGAGTCTACCTAGTTAAAGATATTTTATTTTGGAGGATTGTCTTATGGGATCGATTCGGAGTGCCATTGAGAACTTTGATGGTATTGAGGAGAAAAGAGAAGAAGCAAAACAAAACTTATCCAGCCTAAGTGCGCTTGCATCTGCCAAAGCTGACTTTTTTGAACTTAAAATCACTGAAGAACTTCATAGCTCAGACGCACCAAATAGCAAGGAAATTCCTGTCAGTGTTATAAAACAGTACGGAAGAGAAACACATGCCTACAGTTCAAAAAATGCCGATAACATTAGTGAGGCCGTTAAAAATACCGTAAATAAATTCTGTTCAGGAACTAGAGAAGGCATTATAAACGGCATAACCGGGCTAATTGGCGATGTTGTTACGACACTATTCGGGAGTCAAGAAGGTTCCGAGGAGGAAATTAAATGGATGACATGCTACGCAGAAGGAGTCTCTCTTGTCAGATTAGACTTAAGAGCATGGAAGCGGTTTATAGAGGTAAAGACCCTTCAAACTTCTGTCGAGCAAATCAGTGCTTTTGTGATGACTAAATCCATTATAGATGCCAAAAATTTAGACTACACTGTTTTTCTAAACTTTTACCAAGATGTTCTTGCGGAAAAACGTTCTGGTTATTCGACAGAAGAAATAAAGAAGCTGATGGATGATGTCGGTGACATTTACGAGACTTTCAAAAGGAATCAAGAGCGTTCTCCAGCTTCCCGAGAAATATCCCCCAGACTATTAGGAGGTACACTTGCAGAGAAATGGATCGGTCCTATTAACCCGAAATACAGCAAAATTGTCCATTTACCTTATGTAGATGTAGTTAAAAACAACGAGCTACTGACCCAAAAATCGGCTGAGATTGCTGGCATGGAGAAAAAATTAAGCGCTCTTCTTCGGTAGTTATGAGGAGTACAGAGGCAATTTTCCTCTAGCTTTTGCATAGCTATCTTTACAATAACACACCCTACCCACCCTACCTATGATGGTGTCGCCCCCGGTAGTGCTTTTGGGTGGTTGTGAAATTTGGATGGTGCGATGATGATGTTATAAATGACCGTGGTGGTGGAAATGTTGAGGTGGTGTTTCCCAAAATCCCGGTAGGGTGTGTTGCGGCATCGATAAATTATGGGTTGTAATGAAAATATTAACCTGGCCGCAACGCACCGCCCCCACCGAAAAATTTCATTAATAAATATTGGTTTTACACAGACAAAACCGACCCCAAAAAACGTATGCAATAGAAAGGAAGAGGGGTCATCATCTCCCTAACAAAAGCAAAAAGTTTGGCAATTTATTTTTTTTGACACAATAGTTCAGAAAATCATGGGAAGGAACGTCTTATATTTAGAAAGCAAAAAAACATAGGAGTTGACGATGCCCAAAATTGGTGTAGTAAAAAAGTTGTTAGCTATCATGCTAGTAATTTTCATAAGCATGAGTGGTAATCTGGTTGCAGCGGCTAATCCCTACCCGGCGCTTGCTAATGGTGGAACCAGACATCATATTATCCCAAATGGTAACCCGAATGACCTTAATAATGATTGGCTTAGTGGATTAGGATATCGTTTGTTTATCCCAAACGCAGATGAAAATCTAAATCAAGATCAACAAGACCAATTACATCTATTAATTCAAGCACTAACAGATAATCAATGGCTAAATCAAATAGTCTTGCAACTCGGTGCATACGCCCCGCCAAACCAACAACCAGGAGGATTATGGGCACAACTTGAAGAAGATGTAATTAATGCAGCAAACGTTGAGGCACGCGAGGTACTCCAGGATATGATTGCGTGGATACCGGGGAATCTTGTGGTAGGACCGCAAAACAGACCGAACGACCCAGGCAATCACTTCGATTTTTGTGCAATGATGTGCAGAACGCAACTAAATAATAATTACCCAAATTATAACCCAGTGTGGATGGGAAATGACGATCAACAGAAGCGGAATGCGATTATAGTTCTCGCAAGAATGGGTATAGAGAATGAAGTGGCAATGGATGCAGCTTGTTGGCGGCTAAACCAAGGTGAAGACGCTTGTGGACAATAATCCCAAGGCGATCGCCATTGTTATCAAAAGCGATCGCCTCCTTTTTCTGACAAGAGTGATTATTTTTTAACTTCCTCTTATCTAAGCAATACCATAGCCAGTGTAAGGAAGTTTGTAAGGTTGGATGTAGCTCCAGTACAATATCCTATTGAGCAACACCCATTTTTGTCATTGCGAGGGGCAGCGAAGCAATCTCAAAGGTCGAATTTTCGTTAATCATGCGTAAGTCCTGTCTATTTTGAGGCGGAAAAGTTCACAAACTGCCACCCAAAACTGTCTTATTAATAGAAGACAAAAAACCAAAGCTGGAGTAAATAACTGGACAGCTTGAGCGTTTTGTTACATAAAATTCAACTATAAGATTTGAAAAGAACTTTTTAATGTCCAAACACTAACATTAACTATGGAAATCCTCGGTACATTTGGCAACGATCGCCTGATTGGAACCCCGAACGCTGACACGATTCAAGCTTTGGCAGGCAACGATATCGTCACTGGATTGGACGCGAACGATCTC
>CAZSTZ010000401.1:0-2897 GCA_964609515.1 uncultured bacterium
GGAACCGAGTGATGGGCGAGGACTATTCCAAAGCTAATAGTTGCCTTACTTCCCATTGTAAATAAAGGACGATTTGATAAATTCTTAGGAAGTTTTTCTCCATCTATCCACCGCCAATAATCGCCCTTATTTTCAAACTCATTTTTACTGTCTTTTTGACCTCGAAAACATTGGCGGACATCCCACAACCAGCTATCCCATTCCCATAAATTAGTATAGGCTAAAACGTCGTCGCCGCCCCCATAAATTAGTCGCCCGGCATAGCGGTTTTCGGTTAAATATGGTAATAGTTGATTGGAGAAATCTAACAGGGCGCGACTTAGGGCGCTGTGGGTTGACGGTCCCATGCGTTTTTTGAGTTTTAAGAACTCTTGAAATGTCTCTTTAACCTCGTTATTTTGCAACCTTTCTAATTGGGGTTTTAGTGCTTCTGGGATAAACTTTTCGTAGTTATCTAGCGGTTTTCCTTTTAACCAGTTGCCCATGCCGTCGCCGTCTCCAGCAGCGATAACATACCAATCAGTAGGGTTATTTCCGGGGGCAAATTTTTTGCTAATAAATCCCCTCAATTCGTCAGATTTGTCTTTAATTTCTTCTGGAGTTTTATCGTCTTTGGCGTTAAATTCCTCAATCGCCCAACCGGCATTTAATAATCTTGGATGCTGCCAACTATCGCCTTTATTTTCGTGTATCCAAGGAATGCCCCATTTCGGTTCTTCGCTGTTTTGAATCCACTCAAATTCTTCGATAATTTCCTGACAAGCTTCTTGATAATAATTTATTGCCTCTTGATTTTCCTCCTTTTCCATTTGGCGCAACCAGCCGGCAACTCCCGAAGTTAAATCTGGATAATACCACTGATTTCTATTAATATTTGCCAGGATATCTGGTAAGATTTTATGCAGTCCTCGCTTGACGACTTCGGTGGCGTTTAATTCCTCGATGCCGTCGAATAAACCCATATTTTTCGACCAGATTTTTCTGGTTTCTCCTTCAGTTATCCAGTCGTTTCCCGGATGAACTACCGGCCCTAAACCGGAAATTGTGGAACGCGGACCGAAGGCGGTTGGTAGTTCCCAGTTGCGACAATTCTTAACCGCATTTAAACCGAATTTGGTCCGGTCAAAAATACTCGCCCACCAAGAACCGACGTTTAAATTTGGTTGTTTTGCTTTGAAAGATTGCCGGCGAGTTCTGCGGTTTTCCCAGTCTTCGCGAATGGCGGTTTTTAAGGTTGCTTGGACGAAGTTATATTCTGCTTCAATTAATAAATCTTTCTGGGGTTGGGAAAATTCGTTTTGTTTCTCTTCCCATTCTTGATAAAGTTCCTGTTTTCGCGGCGACTGATGCAATTCTGCTTCGGCATCGCCTAACGGTAAAGCAGTCCAATAAGTTTGCCACTGACACTCCAACCATTTATCCCAAGTTTTAAGATTAATCTGGGGCATCCAGTTATCTTTCTGCAAACGTTTTAAGACTTTTTCTCCTAATTTTAACCATTCCTCCCTCAGAGTTTGTTCGGCAAATTGCATCGCTGCTTTTACCGGATTTTTGATTTCTTTATCGGCGGACGAGTCGCCGTTGTCGGGTAAGATTATTACGAGGACGTTGGGGAAACCTGCTGTTAATAATTGTCGTTCTCCCGGCTTTTTTATCCACTCGTCAAAATCGGGATATTCTTTTAATAACCAAAGGTCGATTAACGGCTGTTGGTAGAGGCAGGGATATAATAGAGTGTCGGGACCGTACTTTTGAGCGATCGCCCACGCAACCTTAGCAGATAGATAGTGCAAAATCCACGAACCGGCCCAAAAATCTCGCATTTTCCGACTCGCTTTGATTAACTCCTGGATGGGAGTAAAGCTGAAAATGGCGACGTGGGGCCGAGATTTGTAATAGTCTTTGTTTTCCCGCGCCCCTTTTTTCGGGTAGGCGGCGTCGTCTCGGTGATAGCCGGTCAATGCCCCCGCCAGGGCGGATGTCATGGTGACGTGACTCCAGAGAGAGGCGTCGGGTATTCGGGTGTCTGCCGGCAATAGGGGCAAACAGGGTTCTTCGGGGAGGTTGGCATCGCGATCTAACGATTTACTTATCACTTCCCCGTAACACCGCCACAACCACCAGAACACTTTTCGCGGGTTTTCGCATTGGCGGATGCTTTCGGGAATTGAGATTTCTTCTACTTGGGATAACCACTCGCGCCGGTTTTTCAGTTCCATTAAGTAGTCATGCCACTGTCCGAGTTGCAGTTGGAGTGGTTCTCCCGATAATAAGTGTTTGATTTCGATACCGCTGTCGTCGTAGTTAACGGGAAGTCCTATTCTACCGATGGCGGCGCGATCGCTTGCGGATGCCAGGAGGTCGCAACGGGCGATATGGTCTAACCACTTGTTACAGAGGGGACTGCCAGATTTATCGCTATCCTTGGGCGACACCCACCCTTCCATACAAGCGAGAACCTCCCAGGCCCCTTCGCCCCCGCGTCCCGTGTTATCGTGTAACCCCTTGAGTATGGGGTCGTGAAGCAATGCCCAGATTTTGGCTTGCCAATATATTCTCATTTGTTACCTCCTTTGTTTACTTAACAATTAATTGTTGACGTTCCCCGGAGCAGGCAAGATGCCTGTTCTACATCAAACATCAATATTTATCGCTCTCGTATTTTCTTTATCTTTTTTTAACAATGTGTCCCGTAGAACAGGCATCTTGCCTGTTCGCTGTGTTGGTTCGATGTGTTGGTTTGATGTGTTGGGTTTCGTTTCACTTCACCCAACCTACGGGAGATTAACCGTAAACCTCGACGATACCTTCGCCAATACTCCGAACTTTCTCTATTAACTCGGGTGGTTCTTCTACTATTACTTGCCCGCCAAAACTTACTATCCATTTGCATAATT
>CAZSTZ010000402.1:0-2822 GCA_964609515.1 uncultured bacterium
TTGACTAAGCTAATATAGAAATGAGTTTATCAAAAACTGGGATTTGGGGAGCTCTAAAAGTCGGTCCTGGCTACCCATGACCCATCAACCATCAACTAAAATCAAGCGATACAAATGAAACATAAATCTATTGGTGTTTTAGCAGGGGTTCTATTCCTGGGGCTAACTGCCTGCGGTGGAGGTGAAACCGAAACTGCTGCTTCTAGTTCCAGATCCCCTTCCACAGTAAGTCCCACAGCTACTCCCGCCGAGATAGCAGAAGAGGAGGCAAGAAATACCGTACTCGTTGACGGTTCGAGCGTTGTTTTCCCCCTGTCTGAAGCATTAGCTCAATCTTTTACGAGCAAAAATCCCGGAACCAGGGTTGTAGTAGGCATATCTCATTCCGGTGGGGGTTTCAAAAGATTTTGTATTGGGGATACGGATCTAGTTAATGCTTCGCGTCCGATAACAGAAGTAGAGATGAAGCTTTGCAAAAAGAACGGAGTCGAATACGTTGAAGTGCCCATCGCTTACGATGGTATTGTTGTGGTGGCAAACCGCTACAACGATTGGGTAGAATGCCTCACCCTAGAGGAATTAGGTAAAATCTGGAGTGCGGAATCTCAAGGCAAGTTTACCGAGTGGAAGCAAGTGCGGGAGGAGTTTCCGGATGTTCCTTTAAAGTTATACGGTCCCGATACGGAGTCGGGAACTTACGATTACTTTACTGCGGCGGTGACGGGAACGGAAGGAAAAAGCCGCACGGATTTCGGTGCGAGCGAACACGACGACGTAATCGCTCAAGGAATTGATGCGGAATGGGGCGGTTTGGGTTTTGTCAGTTTTAACTATTATAACAAAAAAAAGGATGCTTTGAAGTTAGTTCAAATTGACAACGGGGGCGGAGAATGTATCGAGCCCAATCCCAAAACTATAGGTAACGGCACTTACAGTCCTCTGGCGCGTCCGTTATTTGTGTATGTTAACAAGAACTCTCTGAAAAGAATCGAGGTGGTCGAAAATTTTGTTAACTACCAAATCGATGTCAGTAACCAGGAGAGACTCACGGAAGCAGGGTATGTACCTATACCGGAGAGTATTTTAGTTGAGTTTCGAGAAAGGATCGAAAAGGGAGATACCGGTTCGATTTTTGACGGTGGCTCTGCCGTGGGTGTCAAATTAGCGGAGAAATTAAGCGAGGAAAACGAAAAATAGACAATATAGCAGTTTTATTTGAGATGTGTCCAAGAATCTGACGCTTTTTGTCAATTGTCAATTGTTAATTGTTAATGGTAAAGTCACAATTGACAATTGACAATTAACAAGTCAAATTAACCAAATACCAGAATAGTAATAATCAACAAGAGAGTGTTAATGCTCGGCCAGTAAAGTAACTTAAAGATAAAATTCTCTTTGTATTTAACCAGAGGAAAACTAGATGGAAATAGCAACAGGATGGCGTTAATTGCTACCAGGAAAATGTAAAGGTAGATGAGGAAATAGAAATACTCTAAAAAGACGAGACCTTTAGAGACAATTTGTTCGCGAAAAGTTGTCTGATCTAAGATAACAATAAAGACAAAACCCGCACAAGCACCCAAAACTTCCATTGAATTATCAGCCTTAGCAATCAGCAAAATTGCAAATAGCAAAGTAATAACAACGATTTGCGGTCCCACCCTCGAAATAAAAGGACCCAAGAAGTTTCGTTGCATAATAATGGTGAAATTCAACTCTGGATAGTTGGTTTTAGGAGGGGCATTTGGCATGCCAAAATTGGTATTGTAGGTATTAAAATCGTACTCAAAGAAACTATCGTTTAAATCCCAAATTCCCACCACAATATCTCCGGCAACCCCGGGTTTTGCTTTAGGATTGATTACGGGATAGCTGTTAAGATCGGGAACCAAAACTACCTGACGGTTTAAATCTGCATTATTAATATCCTTAGGCCACAACCTAATTTGAACGTCTTTATAGTCAAAAGGATAATAAGAATAATCGAAACTCTGACGCAGAGTTCCTTCAACATACCAGCCAATAACGGTAACGTTTCCTTCCTGATAGCGATACCTTTCCGATACGCCTAAATCGTTAGATTCTTGAGCGTCGAGCAGAATAAAACCCGCTTCGTCTTCTCCCGGGATTATCTCTTCGGGGATACTGTCGTCAAATTTCTGCCAAATATATCCAGTTATATAAACATCTATAGGCGAGACGAAATCGAGAGTCTGAACGAATACTCCGGTAGGAATTCTTAAAGGTGGTTCTTGCTTGGCTCTTTCACTTAAACTCTCTATTGGTTGCAATAACCGATCTATGCCCGTATCGTTCAAAATAAGATTTCGGGTGCTGGTATAAGTACGCGCTCTTAAGACCAAACTCCAAATAAATCCTATTTCAATAACCAATAATAAGGTAAAAGCCGTTGAGGCTGTCCACAGTTGTTTGGGAGTGCCCTTGTAGGCGCGACAGAGAAGAATTGCTAGAAAAATGAAAAAGGAGAGGAAAGCGAGGCTAACCCAGATGATTTTGCGTCTCGTGGAGAGGGTGTCTGGTATAACTTCGTCTGGAATAAACACTACTCCAACTACCCAGCCGGTGAGGTTGCTTTGGCGTAAGAAGACCCAAGAATCTTGACCGGTGACTTCATCGCTTAATTCTCCGTCAACTGACTCGCCGCGAAGGGCTCGGGTCACAAGCTCTTGAAGTTTTGGGTTATTGTCTTTGGAAGGGCCCAAAAGATTTCTTTGACCGGTGACGAACTGTTCGTTGGGGTGGTAAACGTAAAATCCGCTTTGAGAAATGACAACTGCATAGCCAGTTCTACCTAAATCCAA
>CAZSTZ010000403.1:0-2821 GCA_964609515.1 uncultured bacterium
TTTTTGCGAAAAACCAGGTTTCTGCTGAGTAACGAGATTTGCGTTTTCCTCCCAACCCTCCCAACAACCCATCCGCTAAATCCGTTACAAAATCCGCTGCCAACCAGCAACCCCAATTATTAATAGTTAATTATTAATTGCCGATTTTTCACCTCCAAATAAATCAACAAAGCATTAACATCCGCAGGATTTACCCCGCCAATTCTAGAAGCTTGCCCCAGAGTCAGAGGCTTAACCTTCGCCAATTTTTCTCTAGCTTCCATCGAGAGAGTAGAAATAGCAAAATAATCCAAATCTGGCGGCAACTTCCGATTTTCTTGCTTGCTAATTTGGTCGATTTGATTTTGCTGGCGCTGGAGATAGCCGGAATATTTAATATCAATTTCCGCTCCTTCCTTTTCCGCCTCAGCTAACTCGGAATTTCCCAAACCGTACTTTTCCAAATTCTCATAATGAAACCCGGGTCGGCGCAAAAGGTCTGCCAGAGTAATAGAACCCTTAATTTTTTGTTGAGTGTCATCAACAATAACAATTCCAACTTCGTCTCTTTCCTTAATTCTTGTTTCGTAAAGTCGCTCTTTTTCCGCCGTAATTTTTTCTTGCTTCTCCCGAAACAACTTCCAGCGACGGTCATCAATCAAACCAACTTCTCGTCCCAAAGGCATCAGCCGTTGGTCCGCATTATCGGAACGCAAAATCAACCGATATTCCGAACGACTCGTCAGCATTCGGTAAGGTTCGCGCAAATCTTTGGTACACAAATCGTCGATTAAAGTTCCGAGATAACTTTGTTCGCGAGGAAAAATAATTTCCGGCAAATTCTTAATAAAACGAACCGCGTTTATTCCCGCCACAATTCCTTGAGCTGCCGCTTCTTCGTAACCGGTCGTGCCGTTAATTTGCCCGGCGCAAAATAGACCCTCAATTTTTTTAGTCATCAGGGTCGGATAGCATTGAGTCGCCGGCAAATAATCGTATTCCACCGCATAGGCGGGTCGCAACATTTCGCAGTTTTCCAAACCGGGCAAACTGCGCAACATTTGTAGTTGTAAATGCTCGGGCAAACCGGTGGAAAAACCTTGAATATAAAGTTCGCGAATGTGTCGTCCTTCTGGTTCGATAAAAATCTGATGGCTTTCCTTATCGGCAAAGCGAACGATTTTATCTTCGATACTCGGACAATAGCGCGGACCCTTGGCATCGACCCATCCACCGTAAACGGGAGACAAGTGCAAGTTGTCGCGAATGAGTTTGTGAGTTTCTGGAGTGGTGCGAGTTAGATAGCAGTTCATTTGTTCGCGTTCGACCCAAACTTCCGGGTCGAAGCTGAACCAACCGACTTTGGCATCGCCGGGTTGGGGTTCGAGTTTGGAGTAATCGAGCGATCGCTTATCAACCCGCGCCGGAGTACCAGTTTTCAACCGTCCGGTTTCAAAACCCAATTTATTCAAAGTTTCCGTCAACCCGATCGCCGGAAATTCCCCCGCCCGTCCTGCCGGCATCGACTTGTTACCGACCCAGATAACGCCGCCGAGGAAAGTACCGGTCGTCAGGATAACCGCTTTGCACTTAAAAGCGACCCCGAAATAAGTTTCCACTCCGAGAATTTCCTCGTTGGGACCTAGTACCAGGTCAGTCACCATACCTTCGCGGACCGCGAGCTCTTCTTGATTTTCGACGATATCCCGCATAACTGCGGCGTATTCGCGTTTATCGGTTTGAGCGCGGAGGGCCCAGACGGCGGGCCCCCGGGAGGAGTTGAGGACGCGCTTTTGGAGATAGGTGCGATCGGTCATCTTGCCAATTTCACCGCCAAGGGCATCCACTTCGCGGGCGAGTTGAGATTTTGCCGGTCCGCCGACAGCGGGGTTGCAAGGTTGCCAGGCGATTTTATCGAGATTGAGAGTGAGAAGGAGGGTGCGGCAACCGAGGCGAGCTCCAGCGAGGGCCGCTTCGCAACCGGAGTGGCCGGCGCCGACTACCACGATGTCAAATTCGTCTTGAAATTGGGCCATGTCGATTTTTTTTTCTAAAAGGGTTGTCATTTCTGTTTTTATTATAGTACAATGGAAGTGGTGCCCGGGTGCATCTCAATTTTGTCAAAACCCAAAAATTAAACGCTTTTAGGCAAGAGGCAAGAGGCAAGAGGCAATAGTTGGGGAAAAGGCAAGAAGGGAAAAGGGATGCATTAGATAAAAAACCGAATATTCGATATTTTTACAAATATGGGATGCTCCCGTGGTGCCCTGTTGTAGGTGGCCAAATCTCTGTCCGACACAAAATTCAACTACATTATTTTTTACTAAATCTATAACCATGAGAATCAAACAAATTTCCGTTTGAAATTGGGCCATGTCGATTTTTTTTCTAAAAGGGTTGTCATTTCTGTTTTTATTATAGTAAAATGGAAGTGGTGGCCTGTTGTAGGTGGCCAAGCTAATCCAAATCAAACTCTGCGATAATACTGCGAATCTCGTTGTTGCCGATATCTTCCCGATCGCTTTTCGAGTAAATAGTTAGTAAGAGTACGCTATCGGACGTTTTTATGTTATAAATCAGTCGGTAGCCAGCACTTTTGCCTTTTTGAATGTTGCTGTTTTTGACCCTTACTTTAAAGATTTTGTAATCTTCTCCCATGCCGGGAATGCGATCGCCAAGAAAATTTCCACCCTCCAATTCCTCTATTATTGGCTCAATATCCGAACGAATATTGCGATACCTTTTAGATAAAGCATATAACTGCTTTTCAAACTCGTCCGAAAATTCGACCTCGATTTTTTCTGGTTCGTTATTCGGCATCGATCCTCTCCCACAGTTCGGA
>CAZSTZ010000404.1:0-2727 GCA_964609515.1 uncultured bacterium
AAATCTACTTGCATGAATATTATCGGTTGTTTGGATCGCCCCACCACTGGCAGTTATTATCTCGACGGTTTGGATGTGGCGAAAACTCCAGAAAAAGACTTGGCTAGAATTAGAAATATTAAGATAGGATTTGTCTTCCAACAATTTCATTTATTACCTCAATTAACCGCCCTCGATAATGTTATTTTGCCGATGGTTTATGCCGGGGTTTCGGGTAAGGAAAGAAAGGAAAGATCCGCAGAAGCTTTAGAGAGAGTTGGGTTGGGAAATAGGATGAATAATAAACCCAATCAACTATCTGGGGGGCAACAACAGAGGGTAGCGATCGCCCGGGCAATTGTTAACCGTCCCGTGTTATTATTAGCAGACGAACCAACGGGGGCTTTAGACACTAAAACTACTCAAGAAGTGTTGGATATTTTCACAGAATTAAACAACAGCGGCATCACGGTGGTAATGGTAACTCACGAACCAGAAGTTGCCAAACAAACTAAGCGAATAGTTTGGTTTACCGACGGTAAGGTTGTTAATTCTCATCTTACTCCAGAGGATTTACATAGCGCTGTTTAAATCTTGAATTTTTAGGAATAGAAAAAACGGGCATCTTCGCCCGTTATTGGCCCTCTAAAAAAAATTTCCTCAGAAAAGAAGAAAAGCCCTTGACAAAAGCAATTTTTTTGAGTATGATTAATTTATAAGGGGGCGTTCGCCCCTACGCTTGATTTTTTAGTCAAGTACGGTCCAAATAAGGTTAAACAGAAGCGGGGCCAAGCTACTAAGTCGGTTTCCAAGCTTCGTTTTTAAACTAGGTTTTTAAGCTCGATTAAATCGGGGTATTTTGTAATGTCTATACGCTGAGTTGCCCAACGAAAAAAGTGTTTTTTGAGGGAAAATATGTGTGGCTTTTCTTTTTGCATGGCTTTTTGTAAATCTTTTCCATGAAACCAGATCGTGTATTCTTCCTGGTTCCAGAATTTATCTGAATCAAAGATTTGCTGATAGTGTTGGAGATGTTTATCGAACTCTACTTCGTTAATATTTTTTACGCGATCGCTAAAGTCATTAATTAATTTTTTCGCTTCTTCCACGCAATCTTCTAAGACTAGCGAACTTGGTAAATCTCCGCTACCGTCTTTCCTCCAAGTAGTGTTAATTTCCGGCCAGCGATCGCCTGGTTTTAAGCGCGATAAAGCCCATCTAACTGCCTGATAATCTTTAATAATTTCTGCGCTTCTTTTAATCCAATCGTTAATCTCATTAATACCAAGAGATTCGCCATGTTTCCAGTTAGGGCCTTCGGAATTTTCAGTCCAATAAGTATCAATTAAAGTGGCATCCAAAAGATAATTTTCAATGCAGGGGCGATAGCTTAAAAAAACTGGTTTATTTTCAAAGGGAGAAATTAACTGAGGGGTTGAGGGAGGTTCTTTATCGAAGTCGCGATCGCGAAATACCAAATATGATGGTTTTTCTCCTTTTCCATAATCATAAATATATCCCTGAATAAAACCACCAAGACTAAATTTTCCCCCACTGGGAACTACTCTAGTAGTTGAATTGTTGATAAGACGATTGAGAATTGCATAATCATAACTGTCTGGCGTTCCTTCACAAAACAGTAATTTTATTTCACCACCAGTAACGGTTTTCACAATTTAATCCCCCACCCTAATAACAGATTCATCATCGAGAATTTGAACCACCGAATCAGAGTGAGTAGTAATAATAAATTGGTTATTAGTTCCTAACTCATTTCTCATCATAGCTCTAATAATAGCTTGTTGTAGCGGTGGATGTAAATGCAGTTCGATTTCGTCTATTAAAATAACCGAATTGTGAATATTCCAGTTCGCAAAATCGAACAAAATCGGAAAAATTGCTCTTTCCCCACCAGACATTTCTGAAATTTCATAATGACGTATTCCGTCATACAGATAAAACAAAAATTCATTCATCACATCATCAATATTTTCTGGAGGTAAGGAACCCAGAAAACTTCTTTCTGGGAAAATACTTTTATAAGACTTTTCCAGTTCCTCAAATAAGTCTTTTTGCCCTGGTTTAAGTCCAGGATAATTTCCTTTAATTAAGTTTTCGTGGAATCGCTGAAAATTATCTAGACGGCGACGCAAAAGTTCTTCATCAAATTGAATACTTTTGCCTGCTTCTTCGGCAGTAAAACTCGTAGATGTTCGCTGTTCGGCGTACCAAAAAACAGTACCAACGCACTTAAAAACATCAAATCCTTCTGGATGGTAGCTTTTAATTTGACGCGCATATTCTCTACCTTTAAACTGAAACAACTCCGAAGCAGTTTTTCCTTTAACTTTTTCGCCTTTTAAGCTTAATAAAACTTGGGGAAAATTCGATGGAGGATACTCTAAATCTATCCCTATTTCTACACACTTTTGATAAAATTCTTGAGTTGCTTTTCTTTCGTTTTTAGAAAACTCAACATCAATTTCTATCTCAGAAGGAAGCGGCCAATTTTTGCTAGTTAATTCCCAATTTAATCCAGGCCAGTTTAACTCGGAAGCATTTTTTAAACGTCCGGTAGCATCACCTAAAGTAGCAGCTATAGCTTGCAAAATTGTTGATTTTCCCGAACCGTTCATACCTACTAATACGATTAGATTTTTAGCAAATCCTGTTTCCGGTTCGGTAAAATCGAATTTGCTATCTCTAAATCTTTTAAAATACTTTAAATTGATAGATTTTACTTTCATT
>CAZSTZ010000405.1:0-2714 GCA_964609515.1 uncultured bacterium
TTTTCTAATTCAGTTCCACCTACAAGTAAAACAGGTTCGTACCATCCCGATCTTTGTGGGTCTTTTCTGATAGTTTGCACGTTATTTTCATGCCAAACTTCTACTGATTCTACTTGATTTCCGCGTCCTTGCTTTGGATAAAGGTAATAATCGACACCCCCAAAAAATGGATCGTTTTCCAAACGATATAAACCCCCACGAAGCTTGCGAGTCCAACTTCGATTTCCTCTCTTACCCGGTTCCGAACAACCTTCATCTTGCCACTGTTCGTAAACCTCGTGAATTGCTTCGATAATAGCCTCCCAACGTTGGGAGTCCTCACGCTCATCAAGAGCGTTTCTTAGGTGTTTAGAAAGTAGCGATTTTTGAGACCGAACGTAACTAAATAGAGTTGGAGCATCCCAACGCCTTTTCCAGTTATTTTGGTAAAACAATCTTATCAATTTTTCTCGATCCGCATCGCGCAGTAGAGATTGAGAAACTGGATAGTTAATATATGTAAAAGGACCGCTGCCGGCACGAGCAGAAGTCTGAAATCCCTTGTCTTTAAGCCACTCGTTCCATTCGATCCACAAAGGTTTTTCAGCTTCATAGCCCTGTTCCATGCCAACCGGACGTCCCTTCCCAGACAAACCTAACACGGCCTGCAATCGACTGAAATATTCTCGCTGCATAATTCCTTCTTCCTCGGCCATGCGACAAGCGGCCAAAACCGTCGCCCCCAGAAAGGCCACGCCTTGCGGTAAACCGCTATCTCGATAGCGTCCTCGCAGAGGCCTCAGATAAACCAGTTTTCCCCAAACAACCTCGGCCCGCACTGCGGCAAGAAAATCATTAGTCCCGTTGTCCGCTGCTGCGAGGCAAAACTCTAGGGCCATACTCTCCAGGAGGTCTTCATCAACGCTGAGATAGATTTTGGCCCCCTGCGGTAGGCCATTGGTAAAGCGCTCTATTAATGCCCGGTTCCATTCTTCATAGCTGGCCATTGCTCTAAAATTGGACTTCCCCCGGTTTGGTTTTGTTTAGTTGTTTATCTCTGCATTGTAGCTTATAGCGACGCTCGGGTATGTAAAGTATGGAAGTTTAGATTTTAGAAAAGATCCGGAAAAAAAATAGCAGCACCTCATTAACATGAGAAACTCTATAATCCTCTCGCGTGACGTTAATCTCTAACCGCTCCACTTTAAACGTGCCCAAAATAGAAGCATATTTTTTTAAGTGGCGGCGTCAAATAATGTATTAATTACTGCTCCGAAATACTAAATCTATTACCGCGTTAAATTGTTTCCCCTTTCTTCCGATCTTATTGGGGCTGATACTTTTAAGGTAAATATATCGAAAGTTTCTTCTGCTACAGACAATCAAAGACATAGAACCTTTACAGCAGATATATTTAGCGTTAGCTCAGAAACCAGGTTTTTTCAAAAAACCTGGTTTCTTACCCCCGGTTCCTTAATTATTAATTATTAATTACCTCCTACGGATACACCGCCTCACCGCTACTGGGGTCGAAAATAAATAGATAGTCAAAATCTAATTTAACTGTTAAAATATCCCCCGGGCGACAGCGGATATTTGCTCCTACTTGAAATAACAAATCTTTACCTTCCAATCCTTCCTTATTCGAGACTAAACCGGCCCTAATTAAAGTTTCTTTTCCTAAAGGTTCTACAACTTTAACTTCCACCTCAATAGGCACTTTATCTAAAGCCCATAAATCTCCTTTTAATTTATCTTTGTTACCCCCGTTAGAACCACTTTGAAATTCTATATGTTCGGGACGAATTCCTAAATCGAATGCTTGCCCGTCTTGGGGGCGCAATCTCTCCCTAATAACTGGAGGGCAAGTTAAAGATTGACTGCCGACCCAAAATAAACTATTGCCGTAAGTCGCGGGTAAAATATTCATGGGCGGGTTGCCGATAAAAGTGGCGACCATTCTATTAGCTGGTCGGGCATAAATTTGTTGGGGACTGCCAATTTGTTGAATTTGACCGGCACTTAAAACGACAATTCTTTCCGCTAAAGTCATCGCTTCTATTTGGTCGTGGGTGACGTATATTGTCGTAATTCCCAATCTTTGATGGAGTTGTTTTAATTCTGCCCTGGTATCGTCTCGCAACTGGGCATCTAAATTGGATAAGGGTTCGTCTAATAAAAACACTTTCGGTTCCCGGGCGATCGCTCTTCCCAATGCAACCCGCTGTTGTTGCCCCCCCGATAATTGTTTCGGTTTGCGGTCTAACAGGCGTTCGATAGAGAGCGATCGCGCCACTCTTTCTACTCTCTCTTTGATTATACTCGGTTCCACCTTCCGCATCTTCAAACCAAAAGCCAAATTTTCCGCTACCGTCTTGTGAGGATAAAGGGCGTAATTTTGAAAAACCATCGCCACGTCACGCTGGCGGGCGGGAACTTGATTAACTAAGGTATCTCCAATATAGAGGTTGCCGCTGGTGGCAGTTTCCAAACCGGCGATCGTTCGCATAATGGTAGATTTACCGCAACCCGACGGTCCCACCAACACCCAAAATTGACCGTCGGGCACTTCAAAAGTAATATCCTCAATGGCGCTAACCTCTTGAAAGCGCTTGTTAATCTTTTCTAAACGAACTTTTGCCATTTTTAACAATTAACAATTAATAATTAACAATTAACAACTTGTAGGTTGGGTGGAGTGCAACGCAACCCAACACCAACAGTTTCAGAGAACA
>CAZSTZ010000406.1:0-2684 GCA_964609515.1 uncultured bacterium
CGTTCGTAGTAACGACTTTAGTCGTAAAAACGTTCGTAGTAACGACTTTAGTCGTAAAAACGTTCGACTTTGAACAGTCGCCAAGAAACCAGGTTTTTTCAAAAAACCTGGTTTCTGAAAAGTTTCTGAAATACCTATTTTTTGTTAAGTTGGAGATGTTGGGTTCCGCTGTCGCTTCACCCAACCTACTTTTTTCTCTTTCTATATTTTTTGTTGGGTTAGAGATGTTGGGTTCCGCTGTCGCTTCACCCAACCTACAATTCCCCATTCCCCATTCCCCATTTCCAAACCATGTTTGAAACATCCCAAATCATCCAAGAACGCTATCAATTAAACAAACCATTAGGTCGCACCGCCGCCGGTCGCAAAACTTGGTTGGCAAACGATTTAGAATCTAAGGAAAAAGTCATCCTTAAACTCCTCGCATTCTCCCCAGAGATGCAGTGGGAGGAGTTGAAATTATTCGAGCGCGAAGCCGAGGTTTTACAAACATTAAATCATCCCCGCATTCCCAAATATCGCGATTATTTTTCCTTAGAAAAAGAAGAAGGCGGCGGCCTGCCTTGGTTCGGTTTAGTGCAAGATTATATCCCCGGTTCTTCTATCCAGGAATTATTAGAATCTGGGAAGCGTTTTGAGGAATTAAATATCGAAAAAGTTGCCGCCGAAGTGTTAGAAATTTTGATTTATTTGCACGAATTAAGTCCGCCAGTTTTGCACCGAGATGTTAAACCGAGTAATTTAATTGTAGGGGAAGACGAACGTATTTATTTAGTGGATTTTGGCGCGGTACAATCTCAAGCTGCCGTTACTGGAGTTACTTTTACCGTTGTCGGAACTAGCGGTTATTCTCCTTTAGAACAGTTTTGGGGACGGGCAGTTCCTGCCTCAGATTTATATGCTTTGGGGGCGACTTTAATTCATTTATTAACCGGTGTTGCTCCCGCCAGTTTGCCTCATAAAGATGGTAGGATTCAATTTAGCGATCGCGTCAGTACGGATCCATTTTTAATTCGCTGGATTGAAAAGATGACGGAGATAACTATAGAACAACGCTTTCAAACTGCCAGACAAGCTTTAAACACTCTCGAAAGTCATCAACTAGAACCTGTTTTTACTATCTCAAATACTGGGATTAAAAAGATTAATAAACCTTTAAATACTCAGGTCAAAATAGAACGTTATTCAGACGAATTAAAAATTTATATTCCAGCAGGAGGCTTGCGCAAAATTACAAAAATAATTAATCCAGGTTGTTTTACGCTAATGGCTCTTCAATTTTTGCTCTCTCTGCTTATCTTACTAGAGTCTCAATTTGCAACTATTTTAGCAGGTTGTATCGGCTTAGTTTTAGCAGTTAAATTTTTAGCAGAAAAAACTCATTTATCTATCGGAATTTCCACTTTCGAGCTAGTACGAGAAACTCTGGGGTTTAAATACGGCAAACGTTGGGGAAATGTTTATGAAATAGTCGGTGTATTTTTAAACAAAAGCGGCGGCATCAACCAAGTTAGCATTCGTTCTCGACTTACCACTCATTATCTTGGGGGTGCTTTAACGGAAGAAGAATGTGCCTGGTTGGCAGAGGAAATTCAAGATTGGTTAAAGCAACGATAGTTTTTTTGTTAGTTGTTAGTTGCGATGCTGCCGACCAGAAACCCGGTTTTTTATGCTTGCCAGAAACCCGGTTTTTTGAAAAAACCGGGTTTCTTAAGTGTAAGGTGCGCGTTGCGCACCCTACTACTTTAGCAAAATGGCCAAGTGTAAGGTGCGCTGCGGCGCACCCTACTACTATTAAATATGTTATAATTGTTATTAACAAGCAAGTTGTAAAGCTGGCCATTTTATGACCAGTTTACGGCCATTGTAACTCTACCAACTAACAGTAATGACGCGATTCATCCACGACCAATTCTCCAAAGATTATTTGGAGACATTGCTCAAACCTTACGGCGACGTTACTACACCTAAAAGTGTAGCGGCGGAAGTCAAAGAAATCGACTTGTGGTTTACTCCCAAACCAGAGTTAAAAGACGATTTAAAGCAATTGGGATTGTTAGGAAGAATGGCAGAAACTACGGCCATTTTTGAACCTTTCCGCAATGCCGTCAGCGGCGACCAAATTTTCGGCTGTACGGCTAAATTATGGGAATGCTGTCAAGAATTGGAAAGAAATACCAAAGGGAAAAAAACGAAAGCGACTCGTTCCCAGTGCCCCTCTTTATGGGTACTAACTCCCACGGCATCGATGGCCACTTTATCGGGAGTTTGTGCTAACCTAAAAGAAGATTGGTTGCCCGGCATCTATTTCCTGGGGGAAACTTTCAGGAGTGCCGTGGTAGTCCTTCACAAGTTACCAGAAACCCCAGATACTCTCTGGTTGAGGATACTGGGTAAAGGAAGGAAACAACAAAGGGCGATCGACGAATTGGAGGCATTACCAAAAGGAAGTCTCTATCGTCAAGCAGTTCTCAGTTTGTTGTTAAGTTTCAAGAAACATTTAGCAGTTACTCAAGGTTTAGACCGAGGAGAAAGGAGCTTAATTATGCGATTAGAACCTCTTTTTGACCAAGAAATGGAACAAATTAAGCAGGAATACGAACAGCGAATTCAACAGCAAAGTCAAACCTACGAACAGCGAATTCAACAAGAACATCAAACAATTATCGAAGGTTTGTTGCAGT
>CAZSTZ010000407.1:0-2629 GCA_964609515.1 uncultured bacterium
CAACCAAATAGGATTAGAAACCCCCGGTTTATATCTAGCCAATGCTACCTTAGAATACGACGATGGGGATGTCTTAAAAGGCGACTTTCGGGTTTATTGTCCGACCTCAACTATTCGTCCTACCAACTACGTTCTAACTGACAAATACGGTCGCGTAAAAAAGCAAGGCGAATGGTGGGAACCGGCATTTGATGCCGAGTATTTTCCGGAAAAATTGCTAATTACTCTGGTTTGCGAGCCAGAATAATAAAGTAAAAATTTATGTCGTTTTTCAAAATCCATTAGCAACTATGAAAAAAAAACAACAATTTTGGCAATTTCTAGTTTGTTATCTTTCGGCATTTCTTCTGTAGGAATGGCTGTTGCTGTAGGTTTTAGTTCCCCAGAATTATCAAAAACCGTTACCTCTATTCAGTCCGCCGAGAGCAATCTATACGAAAATGAACCTTCGGTGTCTTGGAAAATTCAAAACACAGTCGTTCAATTACCACTAGAAAACGCACAATGCTCGTTTTTTGAAAGAGAAAATGGCGAACCGGAAACTGAAGCAACCCTAAACGATCTAGACTGCAAAATTGAGTCAAATGGTAACAGTGTTATCATTCATTGGTCAGATGGGGTGAAAACTCAAATAGAATTTAGCGTCTCCGGTAATGTAGCCACGGTTGACGGACAAAAAGGGCTGGTTCATGGAAGCGATTATGTTTGCGTAAATTGGAATCCAAGTAAACGTAGGGGATTTGAAAAAACTATTTGTTATAGCATTTTATAGTAGCCGAGCGTCATTTAAAAATTAATTTGCTTGCTGTAGGGGTAAAGCATTCGGGCGATAACTTTTGATAAAAAACATTAATGTTCGTGTCCGAATGCTTTACCCTGCCCCACCTTTAATTTGCTGGCAGCGCTCGCTCTACTAAGTTCAATAAAACCAGAGATTGCTTCGGCTGCCGTAACGTTTTTTCCAAAAGCTTAACGAGCAAACCAGCCGCCTCGCAATGACAAAATCGAGACTTTTTTAGGAGACAATTATGAAACTCGTTTACAAACTTTTACTAATCCTTTCTGGCACAATTTTATTCTCGTGCTTTTTAACATTAAATAACCTCAAACCGCAGGTTAATTCCGAAGTTGCCATAGCCCAACGTCCCCCCGGAATGTTAGACACTGCTGAAATTATGAAACGGCTCCGAAATGGTTCTAAAGTGACTTATCGCACGGCAAAATTGCGGCACCAAAATACCAATACTACGGCATATTTAGAAGTTACCTTGACCCCTCAGTTCGATACGGAAGCGATCGCCTTAATAATAGAAAACAACGGCCAAACCCAAAAACTACCTCGCAACTTTGGATTTCCAAGCGATATACCAATCTCCTTAAGTCCCGTTGCCTTTTCTCCAGATGGTAGGTATTTAATTATTGACGCGGGACAAATGTGGAGCGAGGGAGGCGGTACAATATTGGTAGATTTGAAAAACAACTACCAAACTGTTACTACTAATTTACCCGAAATTGCTGATTGTTTTGGGGGTTGGAGTTATGGAGGTTTTATAGCTACGGAAGAGATAGTTTTTTCCTGTAATATGTTTGACAGAAGACTTCGAGAAAGTCCCAAAATAGCTTTAAATCTCAATAATGGCAATGTCAGAAATGTTTCTCGGCAGTCTTTCGATTTATTACCCGAAACTAGCGATCGCCTCGCCCAACCATCTATCTTGTAGAAGCCGAAAGCCCTCAGTAAGTTAAACGCGGGGTGGGGGCAAACGAAACGGACACCAAAGTTAATGCTTTTTATCGTAATTTACCGTCCGAATGCTGTTGCCCCTACAAATTGAATTATCCTCCCACCGTCTCGCTGCGAAAAACGGCGTGCTAAGATTGTAATTAATACAATCCAGTGGAGGAACATTTATGACGCAAACTTCTTTAGAAAAAGATACTTTTTTACCCACCATCTCGGAAATAATTGATGAATTGATGGAAACGGAGACCATCTACCAGCAACTAAGTAAAGACGAATTGATGTCAACTTTTTCCATGCTGTTAGAAAAGCCCAAAAATCTAGAAGCGATCGCCCCTTTAGACCGGGAAACTTTGGCCAAACGGGTTAGCCGAGTATTGGCCACTGAATTATTGGGTACTCTGTTGGATGGTTTGACCCCGGAAGAAGTCGAGATGTTTAACGAAGCGGTAAAAAGGAAGTAAGAATCATGGGTTATTTGCTGGACACTAATATCGTTTCTGCTATTGTCAATCAAAGTCCAAAAATCAGACCTGAATTACTGGGGACAGCGCTTATGGAACAAGAATTGTTTTTAAGCTGCATGACCTATTATGAAGTCAAAAGAGGATTGTTGTATGTGAATGCAACTAGAAAGCTATCTATTTTTAATAAATTTTGCGAAAAGGCAACAATTTTATTCTTAGATAGCGTGGAAGTTCTGGAAACCGCATCGGAAATTCATGTCCATTTAAGACGCACTGGCAGACCGATACAGGATGCAGATATCTTAATAGCAGCTACCGCTATTACTCATAACTTGACTTTAGTATCTAACGATTCCGATCTGCTTCGGGTTCCAGGAGTAAGGTTAGAAAATTGGCTTGACTAAAGTAGTAAGGGGCAATT
>CAZSTZ010000408.1:0-2626 GCA_964609515.1 uncultured bacterium
CTGCTGTACAATACCTACACAATTCCGGCAAAACCTTGAAAAACCTGGTAATGTCAGTTTTGCGGCTTGCTTCCTGCTTCAACCTGAGAGGTCGGCCTCGTTCAGTTCACAGACGTAATTTCGGGTACAGCCCACCCTAGTAAATTGATTAACTTCCCCATATTGGGAAAGAACTAATGCCGCATTTAAGTCGCGGTCTATAATTGTTCCACAGTGAGGACAATTAAAAGTGCGGTCGCTTAATGTTAGCTCTTGATGAATATGACCGCAATTATGGCAGGTTTTTGATGATGGAAACCATCGGTCAGCTAATACAACAGTTCCGCCGTTGGCAACAATTTTGGTTGTCAGTTGAGCCTTTGGCGAACAAGTAGTTCGACCCCTGAATTGATAGAATCCTTGGCGGGCTACTGATGCTGCCAGTTTACCATTTTGCATCATCCCTTTTACGTTTAAATCTTCTAAGCAAACGTGCTTAATCTTGCCTGCTAAATTCGTGGTAGTTTTTTCAAGAAAATCTTGGCGAATGTTAGCAATGCGAGCATGATATTTGGCCAGTTTTTTGTAGTATTTAATCGCATTTTTTGAAGGTTTTTTACCTTGACCACCTAGTTGTTTATTACGGTTGCGCCATTGAAATTTTGCCAGTTTTAATTGTTCTTTTTTGATAGACTCAGGAAGAGCCATAGCGCTATTTTCTTTTGATGAAGATATTGTCCCAAACTGTTTAATGCCTACATCAATACCAAAAACTTCTTGAGGACGTTCATCCAATAGCGGATGAACTGGCATTTTCTCAGCTTCTATAGCAAAGCTTACAAACCATTTTTCTCCTGTTCTACTAATAGTAAAAGTTTGACTTGCTGTCGTGCAAGGAACTGGTTCAAATAACCGAAAAGTTCCTAATGTTGGTATTTTAATTTGATTACCAGCTTTAACAGTAACTTTTCCATTGCTATCATAAACAGTAAAAGACTGCTTGTCTTTTTTACGCTTAAATCGAGGGTATTTGCTAGTTCCTTCTTTGTACCGTTTAAAAGCGAACCCTAAATGTTGAAAAGCCTTTTGATAGATGCGAGAGGAATAATTATTTGTCCAGGCATATTCTGGCTGGTTTTTTAGATAATTAGTAAAGACTTTCTTGGCTTCATTTATGCGCTGGCTATAACTAAAATTAACCTCTTTACCTCGCTTATTTACTTTGGTCAAGCATGAAGTCCCATTTACCATATTAAGGCCATAATTATACACAAACCTGGCGTATCCGGCACACTGGGCCATCAAGGTTTTTTCTTTCTTATTAAGCTTTAGTTCTAGCTTAATTGCATACATTTTTATCACCTCCAAACTCCATTATAAACTATGATAGTAAAAATATGCAGTCTGGTCTCATCAAAAGTTTGCGGGTATTGCCGGAAATTGCCAGGGATATCAAGACTAGCAGTCGGCTGCTAGTCGGGCGCGTATTGTTCCAAATGCAGTGGCGGCAGCATCATCGAAAGGCAAGGAAACAAAACAGTTTAAAAATTCTTCCTGCAAGGCTAAGGTCCGAGTGGGGTTAGTGCTTTTCATAGCACCGTAAAATAACTCTGCCTTCACCACCGAGCAAACTGCGACCTCAGTTGGTGGCAATTCTTGTAAGCGCTTTCTAATGGGAGAATTAGGACGCTTCAGATAAACAATACAAGCGTTTGTATCTAATAAGTACATCATTCTATTGGTTCTCTATTTTCATATTCTCCTTGTGGGTATCTGACCAAGTTTTCCTCTGCCAAACAACCCGCTGTTCGTTCAAAAAAGCCTGGAGGCCAACCAAGTTCTTCTGGAGTTTTAGCAGTTTTTTCTAACTCCACCGATTGATAAACCAGAATTATTTCTAATTCTAAGTTTCCTACTTCTTTGGGCAGTTGTACTGTTAATTTACCATCCAGATCTGCGCGGGTTTTTAATTTAATTGTTTCCACGATTAATTACCTTCAGCTATTCTATGGCGATTAATTCTATTTTAAACCATAATTCGCAGAAATCGCAGGGGCAAAGCATTCGGGCGGTAAATTTGGAAAAAAAGCGTTAACTTTTATGTCCGAATGCTTTGCCCCACCCCAGGTTTAATTTTCTGTAGTTCAAAATGATAACAATCGTTTGGGATTGCTATAATCATAAAGCTTTCAATTTTCCTTCTCGTCGCAGTTCTTCATGGGTCTGCATATCTGCTTCAAAATCGGCTTCATTGTAAGTTAAGTTAACTCCTTTAGCTTTGAGAAAAGCATCAGCTTCAAGGCGAGTATTCATACCGAGTAATTCTCGGACTTTACCAGCGCTAATCGCACCTTCTTTGTAAGCTTCGATGACCATCGTTTCTAATAAATGACGCTCTAAATTTCCCCATTTTTTTTTTAGGGAAATAGCTATTTTATCGGGCATTGAAATTGTAATTTCCATAGGTTGATTGCTCTTCTATTTAACGGCTAAAATCTCTTGCAAAATTTCTGGAGTTAAGCCTCGCTGTTGGGCGCGATCGCCTATTTCTGCCATAACTTGTGTTAAGGTTTTCTCTTGCAAATTTTCCCCCTTCTTACAATTCTTCCGCTAGTCTTAGAGCGAACTCGCGGGTGGTTCCATCCAA
>CAZSTZ010000409.1:0-2496 GCA_964609515.1 uncultured bacterium
GGAGTGTGGGGAGTGTGGGGAGTGTGGGGAGTGTGGGGAGTGTGGGGAGTGTGGGGAGAATCGGGCTTAAAATTTATTCAAGAGGTAAAGCAAAGTGAAGGCATATATTATGACTCGTCCGGGAGGTCCAGAAGTATTAGAACTCAAAGAAGTACCCGACCCGCAACCCAAGAAAGACTGGGTATTAGTGCGAGTAAAAGGATTCGGACTCAATCGCAGCGAATTATATACTCGTCAAGGACATAGCGGCAGTGCAGTCACTCTGCCGCGAATTCTTGGTATCGAGTGCGTGGGCGAAGTTATCGATAGCGGCGAAACGGACCTAATCCCCGGACAGCGGATAGCAGCGGCTATGGGTTTCATGGGGAGAAAACACGACGGGGGATATGCAGAAATGGCGTTGCTGCCGCGAACTCACGTTTATCCGGTCAACACGACGTTATCGTGGGAGGAACTTGCTGCTTTGCCCGAATCCTATTTAACTGCCTGGGGTGCCCTCCACGAGACTATCGGGCTCCAGAGAGGACAAAAGGTACTGATTCGGGGTGGTTCGAGTTCTGTCGGCATGGCTGCTGCCAATATCGCGCGGGATTTAGGGGTTCGCGTTTGCGGGACCACTAGGAGTTCGAGCAAGTCGGAAAAAATGAAAGATGCGGGGGTTGACGATGTAATTATAGATTCCGGGAAGATTGCCGAAGAGGTTATGGACGTAACCAACGGTGGCGTGGATGGAGTGGTGGAGTTGGTGGGGCTTCGGAAAACGATTGCGGACTGTTTGGGTTGTTGTCGAAAAAGAGGTATTGTTTGTATGGTAGGATTTTTAGGGAATCAATGGGAGTATAATTTCTTCCCCTGGATGCCCTCAACAGTACGTTTGTCGCTTTACAGTTCGGAAAGCATTGAAAAAAATTATGCTACTCCGGTACTTCAACAAATAGTACAGAATGTGGAGTTCGGAGCGTATAAAAGCAATATTGACCGGATTTTTTCTTTTAACGAACTACCAGAAGCTCACCGAGTGATGGAAAACAATCTAGCTGTTGGTAAAATAGTCGTATCGTGCAATTAACAATTACAGAATACGACTAGGGAGCTTCCGTAAAACGATCGCCGCCAACAACAAGTACCAACTCGATTAAAGTCGTTACTACGAAAGGGCGATGTTGCATCCGCAACGCTGCGATCGCGCCCCCAATAACAAGAAACCCGGTTTTTGTCAAAAACCGGGTTTCTCCGTTATCTCAAGTCGCAAGAAACGACCATAATAAAACCAAGAGGGGAAAGATGGCAATGGAAGTCAGAGTAAGGATTCCACGCCACAAACCCAATTGTTAATTGTTCATTGTTCATTGTTATAGCATTTCCCGTATCGGTAACGAATTTGTTATATGCCCAGCTAGATAACATTCTGGAATACTTTTTCCCTTGCTCTCGTAACTGCTCTTTTTTCTTGCTAAAATCCAGATTTTCTATTACTACTGGGCTTGCATATTTATTGGCTAATTGCATAATTCCTAAGCAAGCATTGGTTATTTGAGCATTTTGCTTATTTGTAGACAATCCCATTTATAATGGTATCTGTCCATGTTCTCTTAAATTTCCATCGGCATCACAATATGCCCATCCAATACTACCAGGATTAATGTCTAATCCTATTGCCCCATAATTAATAGAACGAGATACTCGATTAACTGATTTTGGAGTAAAGCTAACAGCACCTACCCATTTGCCTTGCTTGTAATAGAAATGCCAGGTTTTACTACCATCAGTAGGCATTCGATTAATGTTTCTCTTGAACCCACCAAACTCTGTTTCAACATATTTGCCAAACCTTTTTTCTAAGCAGTAAGGCACTCTAAATTTAATGGTTTTACCATCCCATTGACAGGCTTGATTACCATAACTTTCTGTCTTACTGCCAACTACAAAAACTTGGTTTGATGGTACTTTTACTTTGACTTGAGCCGACTTTAAATGTTCAATTTTCTTGGTTAAATGGTAAATGTAACGCTTTTTGTGGTGAATCTGAAATCTTAGATACTGCCAATTTGTACCCTTGTACTTTAAGGAACATGACAATGGGAAGCGACAACCTCTTTTACTATTTTGCCAGTTCTTTTTTCGATAAAACTTTCGAGCATCCTTTAACTTTTTCTCCGACTTTTTTAACCGATCGTTAGCTGATTTCAATTTACCTTCTAACTGCTTAATATAATTTTGGCGGCAATATGTAGCAGATTCTACCTGACCCTGAGCCGCTGCAATTACACCATTAGCGTGTCTTTTATTAATTTGATACGCTTCTTGTAGATGCGTATTCCAAGTTGATTTGTTAAACCTATTACCAGATAATAAATGCTGAACTGTTTCGCAGGTCGAGCTATTTGCTCGCCAGGGCTCGACCTTGCGAAATATTGGAGCATAAGCTATTAAGACTGCCTCAAATTTAGTTATTCCTAAAGCATTTAACTCTTCTCTGGGTTCTGGTAATGCTTT
>CAZSTZ010000410.1:0-2483 GCA_964609515.1 uncultured bacterium
GGCAATACTACAGATTTTTTCTGGAGTTTGTTAAAAGGCTGCCTTCAGTTAGGAAAAATTCCCGCTTTAGAAACGGGAATTAATCTGGTTCCAGTAGATTACATCAGCCAAGCAATTGTTAGTTTATCGCGACGAGAACAATCTTTTGGCAAAGCATTTAATCTGTTAAATCCTCAACCCCTATCTTGGGAAAAACTGTTCGAGGAAATTAGCGCTTTGGGTTATCCAGTGGAACGAGTTAGTTATGACGAATTATTGAGGGAAGTCGAACAATATGTAGCTAAAAATCCCGAAGACGAATTATATTCATCTTTGCTGTTATTTTTGAGCGACCCGGGAACTTTAAAAGCGAAGAAACCGAGATTTGATACCAGCAACACTAAAGAAGGATTGGCTAAGGTGGCGATCGCCTGTCCTCCAGCAGACAAAAAATTACTGACAACCTACATTTCCTATTTTCAAAAAAGCGGTTATTTAAGAAACCCGGTTGTTCCAAGAAACCCGGTTTTTCAAAAAAACCGGGTTTCTGAGGTTTCTGAGGTTTCTGAAAAACAGCCACAAGCTCCGAAAAAAACATCCGGTTTCTGGAAATCGATTAAAAGCAATATCAAATCCAAAAATACAGCCTTTACGATTAAACCAACTCCTCGCAACGGCAACCTGCCCCTTTCTTTCGCTCAAGAACGCCTCTGGTTGCTAGAACAATTACATCCAGGAAATCCAGTCCATAATCTGCGGGCAGTCTATCGGCTCCAAGGCAGCGTCAACGTAACAGCCTTAGAGCAAAGCATACAGGAAATTGTCCGGCGTCACGAAATTTTGCGGACCACATTCAGCGTCGTTAACGGACAGCCGGTTCAAGTTATCTCGCCAGATGTAAGCATAAAACTGCCAGTAATAGACTTGGGACATCTGTCGGTGGGAGAACGGGAAGCAGAAGTCAGGCGACTGGCTGCCCGGGAGGCCCAACAATCTTTCGACTTAACCCAAGGTCCGTTATTAAGCGTCAAACTGTTGCGCCTGGCAGAAACAGAATATGTCTTCATCAGAACTATCCATCATATTATTAACGATGTTTGGTCAGACACGGTTTTGCTGCGGGAATTAGTAAAACTCTACGAAGCCTTCTGCGCGGGACAACCATCTCCGCTGCCGGAACTTCCCATCCAATATGCAGATTTTGCCCAATCTCAACGAGAGTGGCTCCAAGGTGACGTGCTAAAATCTCAACTAGATTATTGGAAGCAACAGTTGGGGGGCAATATTTCTCTACTCGATTTGCCAGTTAAGCAATCTGCTCCGAAACTGCCTAGTTACCAAGGGGCAGCTAAAGTTCTGGTTTTATCGGAAAACCTGACTAAAGAAGTTAAGGCCCTCAGCCATAAGGAAGGAGTATCCTTGTTTGTGGTGTTACTGGCTGCCTTCAAGACATTGCTCTACCAATATTCGGGGCAAACAGATATTATTCTCGCCTCCCCAGTGGTAGGTCGCCAACAAATGGAGACGAAAAAGCTATTGGGTTACTTTACTAATATCTTGCTGTTGCGTACTGACTTGGGGAAAAATCCCAGTTTTCGCGAGTTAATCGGTCGAGCGAGCAAGGTAACATTAGCAGCAACCGAACGTCAGTATTTACCTTTTCAGCAGTTAGTCGAGTCTGTGGGGGTGCCTCCCGCCACTTTGTCGCGAGTGATGTTTACTTTGCAAAACGTTCCCAGTCAACCGGAACAACTGGCAGAGGTGGGGGTGAGTTTGGTGGAGATGGATGAGGGTATTGCTAATTTCGATCTGTCTTTGTCAGTGAAAGAAAAAGGCGATCGCTTATTAGGGGTGATGCGTTACAAAACAGATTTGTTTGAAGAGTCGGCGATCGAGCAAATACTGGATAATTTTCAGAAGTTGCTAGAAACTATTGTTGCCAATGCCGATGCCACTCTTGCAGATTTACCAATGTTTGCTGAAGCAAAATCTCTGGGGCAGTTTGAGAAATCTGTAAAAGGAGATTGCATTCTGCCCCGGAACGAGATAGAATGTACGATTGCGGGGATTTGGCAAGAAGTGTTGCAAGTGGAAAACCTCGGCATTGAGGATAACTTTTTTGAACTGGGAGGGCGATCGCTTGCTATAGTTAGGGTTTATAGCAAACTTCGAGAAATCTATGAGTTAGAAATTTCGCCAGCAGAACTATTTCAACATCAAACTATCGGCGAGATGGCTGCATTCTTGGAAATAGGCAGGAGGCAAGAGGCAGAAGGCAAGAGTAGGAAATAGGTAAGAGTGGGAAATAGGGTTGCAGGCAAAAGTAGCCATCGTTAAGTAGGCGTGCCAAAATATTTGCATAAAAAATTGCTCGTAGAACAGGCATCTTGCCTGTTCGGTATCTAATTAATTTTGCACGGAGACTTATTGGCAATTAACAATTAAAAGTAAAACGATGAAAAAAACTAAAAAATATCTGTTAGGCTTATGTTTGATGATTTTTG
>CAZSTZ010000411.1:0-2450 GCA_964609515.1 uncultured bacterium
GCGATCGCCGGGCTGCCTAAGTACCGATGGGCTGGCGATCGCCGGACAATCCCCACAAGGGCGATCGCGCCGACTAGATAGACTTCCTATTTGACCCCCCATTTTATCAGAGATTTAACCCCCCGAAACAAGCTCTCCTCATCGTCTAAACCCCGATCTCCCTCGCCCCCAAGAAGCACCCCTCTAGCCATAACTTTTGCCTAAATCATCAGATATTTGCGAAGAAACCCAGTTTCTTTGCTTGAGGTGCGATTCCCGCTTCCGGATCCACTCGGCGGTTTCTCCTCTATTCTCACAGGAGAAACCGGGACCAAAGCCATAACTTTTGTCTGATTACCCAGATCTTATAATTTGGTTCTAATATATTCTCTCAATACGGGTTGTAAAAAATAAAAACCACCTTCCTGCTGTATCAAGCAACGGCGCAATAAAGGCTGGATAACATTAAATAAATTTGACAACATCACTTCACTATTTTCTGCTAAATTTACCAGGTTAATTGGCTCTATTTCTTTTGCCAATAAAGATACCACTACGTTTTCTTGTGCCGATAAGCGACTTAATTGTTGCTCTAAAATATCTTTCAAATCTTCGGCCAAAAATAAAGTATCATTTTGCAGTAAATCAGGGATACTTATTCCCAAGTCTTGAATGATTTCGCCACGCTTTTCAACCCGAAAGGATTGCCTTGATAACCCTGAATAAGCATTGAGTAATGGTCAATCTCTCTGAGTCCATCATCTTTGAAAATTTGAACAGTAGATTCAACATCTAAGCCCATGAGTTGTAAAGTTTGAATCGGGCTATTTTCACTGGTGATTTGAGTCAATTCCCTAGGTTGCTCCCAACCGATTAGCAGAAAGCAACTTTGATGAGATAATTTTTCTATCTGTTTCAAGAACGAGCGATATTCTTCATGTTCAGGCTTATACTTTCCTGCCAATTCGCCACTACAGAAAAGGTGGTGAACGTCATCTAAGATAATTAAACAGCGATATTTTTGTAAATATTTAATCAGAGGTAAGTGTTTGCGATTAGTTGCAGAAGAATCCAGCTTTTCTGACTGCAAGAAAAACTGAATGAGTTCGTGCTGAAACTCTTCGAGGCGGTGCGATGCGTCTATAGTGCGCCAAATTACATACTCAAAATCATCTTTTATCTGCTGTACGAGTTGTACTGCTAGAGATGTTTTGCCGATGCCGCAGATACCCGTGAGGGCTATGAGGCGACAGCGTTGTTGTACCATCCATGTAGTAAGAGTGTCGAGTTCGCGAGTGCGTGAGTAGAAAACACCCAACTCCGGCATCTCGCTTAAATCGTGATGTAGAGTTTCAGGTTGTTTTTTGTTAACAGTTTCTTCATTAGGTCGATGTGAATTGGGTAGATCGGGTTGTTGTGTAGCTTCTCCACAGATGTTAAAATTAGCGATCGCTATCTTGTTTTGTGCAAAATTTGAAACATTATTATAACCTTTGAATCGGTGAATTACTGAACAAACATTCGATTTACTGACCTCTTCCCCTAACTCGGCTGAAAGTATTTCCCATAATTCCGCACCCACTTTCCTCACACTGCTTTCCGAACAGTCAAAACTCTTAGCTATTTGCTTATAGGTTTCGCGTTGTCAAGTTCCTCGCAGTACCGCCTCTTGTAAATCGTCAAGGTGCTGACCCGTTTTGGCAAATACTATCTCATCAGCGAGTTTTAACATTTCTTTAAGATTCATTGGGTAAGGTAGATCGAGCATTTTGTGTATTGTAGATCACATTTGCAAACATTTTTGTACAGTTTTGCACAAAATTAGACAAAAAAATTGGAATCCCTGAATAAATAATAACAAAATTGAACATTTTTTGTCTAGACAAAACTCTGGTTTTCAAGGATTATAGGAAATATCATACCAAAATCAAGGAAATCGTTGAGGAAAATAAATGAACGTTTATCAGGGAACTCAACCTGTTACTAAACTTGCAGTTAATGAGTTAAAAGAAGAACAGCTACAGCAAATAAACCCAAAAGTTGTAGCCGCAATTAAAGCGATTCAAGCGGAACGCATGGGTAAAGAGCCAATTGCTTGGCGTGATTTCAGTAGTCACAATCAAAGTTGAGTCTGCTTTTTACAGAGAAAGTGCTTGGCTTAAAAGGCTTTTACCCCAAAATTATTTGGGTTTTTAGAGCAGCTTCGACGAAACACGAAATATTTACGTCACTTGAGTTCTATTAAGTTCGGGAACAGCCCTAGCTGATGTTTTAACAGATCGATGTTCTACTCCTTACTGTCGGGATGCAATTATCCCTCAATTACCGTGGCGAAAACCTACCGTATTAGAACAACAAATACTGTTCAGCCGTCAATTTGAGAATTCATCAAATCTTTATGTAAGTGTTTTCAGTATTCCTCAAAATTTTTTAAGTCATTTTAATGATATAAATAGTGTAAAAGACCCTAG
>CAZSTZ010000412.1:0-2398 GCA_964609515.1 uncultured bacterium
GGATTATTATTAGGGATTATTATTAGGGATTATTATTAGGGATTATTATTAGGGAAAGTAGAAGGCTGATTTCTAATAATTAAAAATGATTTGAGTAAAACAAGAAGAGCGGTAGAAATTAATGATTCGTAAATTCCTATAATTAATAAGCAAGAATGCCAGCATAATTTCTAAAAGAAAACCAATGCCCAAGATTCTATTAGTAGAAGACAATGAAATGAATCGAGATATGCTCTCTAGGCGTTTGGTACGCAAAGGATATGAGGTAGTCATAGCTGTTGATGGTGCCGAAGGGGTAGAGATGTCTATATCAAAAGAACCGGACTTAATTCTGATGGATATGAGTTTGCCAGTCTTGGATGGTTGGCAGGCAACTACGCAGATTAAGGCAAATTCAGAAACCCAAGAAATCCCAGTTATAGCTATTACTGCTAATGCTATGGCAGGAGATAGGGAAAAATGTTTGGCGGCGGGCTGCGATGATTATGACACAAAGCCTATAGAGTTTCCCAGACTATTAGATAAAATCCAAAAGCTTCTTAGCAAAAAGGCTGCAACATGAAAATAGACCAGAGCAACGTGCTGGTTGTAGATGATAATGAAGTAAACCGCGATCTGTTGGCTCGCCGGGTTCAAAGGCAGGGCCATAAGGTTGTTGGGGCTTCTAATGGCTTTGAAGCTCTGGAAATGATGCGATCGCAGCCGTTCGATTTGGTGTTGCTTGATATTATGATGCCCCAAATGAACGGCTATCAGTTACTAGAAACTCTCAAAGCAGATAAAAAACTTCGTCATATCCCAGTAATTATGGTTTCGGCAGTGGAGGATATCGAGAGTATTGTCCGTTGCATCGAATTGGGGGCGGAAGATTATTTATCTAAGCCTTTTAATCCGGTTTTGCTAAAGGCTAGAATTAATGCTTGTCTTGAAAAAAAACGACTGCGAGACCAAGAACAAGCTTATTTAAAAAGGTTGGCTGACGAACAGGAAAAGTCCGAACGTTTGCTGTTAAATATTTTGCCAGAGGCAATTGCTGAAAGGTTAAAACGGGGGGAAAGCACTATTGCCGATAGCTTCGCGGATGTTACTGTTATGTTTGCCGATTTGGTGGGCTTTACTAAGCTGTCGGCTAATTTGTCTCCGGCACAATTGGTGGAGTTACTTAATTATATATTTTCAGCTTTTGACGATTTAGCCGAGAAGTACGGCTTGGAAAAAATAAAAACTATAGGTGATGCTTATATGGTAGTTGGTGGCTTGCCAACTCCCAGGAAAGACCATGCAGAGGCGATCGCTGAAATGGCTTTGGATATGTTGGAGAAAATCGCTCAAATTCCTACTCAAGACGGACAACCTCTCAAAATTCGCATCGGCATTAATACTGGTGCGGTGGAAGCTGGAGTGATCGGCAGTAAAAAGTTTACTTACGATTTGTGGGGAGATACAGTAAACACTGCTAATCGCATGGAATCTCACGGGTTGCCAAATGCGATTCAAGTTACCAAAGAAACTTACGAAAAATTATATAACAAATATAATTTAAAAGAGCGCGGCATAGTTGATGTTAAAGGTAAAGGTCCGATGGTAACGTATTTACTGATAGGCAGAAAAAGTTAGTTAAAACGAGTAGGGAAGCGAAATTTATTTTTTTCGATACGGGAATTCGCTTCTATTCTAGAAATTATCCTATTTTTAAATAGTTATACCAGTTTTATTTGAGATGTGTCTAAAATATCAACGCTTGAGGGAACTCTTAACTCTTAACAGGCAACAGATAAGAGGGTTTTTAAGTTTTTTCTACTGTTGCATGACTTTTGAGAAATGGTATTACTTTTATGGTAAAAGTTAGTTAAGTTACACGGAAAAAAAAAGAGGAAAAATGCTAACAAACGCGGAACTACTGGAAGCCTCAAAATGGGGTGCAATTTTAATGGTAATTTGTGGCGCGATCGCTACTTTGGCTTTTATTTTCAACTGGGGGATTAAATTCCGCTTGGTGGGAATAACTGCTTTTATGGGGGTTCTAACGGGGGGTCTTTTTGCCCTGGGTTTGGGACTTTATACTCGCACTGCAGTTCCAGGTGCCGTTCCCTATTCTTTGGTTTATGACAATGGTGGTAAGAGAACTGTAATTGCAGTTGAACCAGAAGTAACAAAATCGGAGTTAGAAGCTACTATGGAACAAGCGGCAGCGGATTTATTTTCTCCGGGTCGTTTGGGAGTGGGAGATAATTTATTGACTATTAAAGTCAGGACTATTATTCATCCTGAAGAAGATGTTTCAGAACCGATTTATTTAGGGGAGGTCAAGCGTTCTTTGGCTCAACGAGAGGATGAGGGTATGGAGATAAATATCTTTGGCGATCGCTTTCAACATCTCCAAGATTTTAGGTCGTAA
>CAZSTZ010000413.1:0-2390 GCA_964609515.1 uncultured bacterium
ATCGATATCCTCAAAAAGGAAAGTCGCACCCCAGAATTTTTACTCAAAAACCCTAACGGGCGAGTTCCACTCTTAGAAACTCCCGACGGGAAATTCTTAGCAGAATCTAACGCAATGATGTTTTATCTCAGTCAAGACACCGAATTTTTTCCTACAGATAAATGGCAGCAAGCAAAGGTGATGGAGTGGTTGTTTTTCGAGCAATACAGCCACGAACCTTATATCGCTACTTCTCGCTATTGGATTGCTCTTTTGGGAAAAGCTGACGAATATCGAGAAGCAATTAAGCAAAAAAAAGAACCCGGTTACGCCGCTTTGGGAGTGATGGAAAAACACTTAGAAAATAATCGGTTTTTTGTAGGCGATCGCTATACCATTGCCGACATCGGTTTATTCGCCTACACCCACGTCGCCCCAGAAGGAGGATTTGATTTGGGGCAGTTTCCTGCAATACAAACTTGGATACAACGAATCATGGCTCAACCGCGATATATCGGCATTAAAGATAATTGTTAACTGTCAATTAAATGTCGTTTCTGCACCCCTAGAACGTCTTCCACGCGAAACCGACAATACCAAACCTCCTCCGGCAACAGCAAAACCATCGGACCGCTGCCGCAGTGTCCCAGACAACCGCTACCCTCAACCCTTAGAACGGGCGAGACGCCCGTTCCCCCATCGCCTGTTCCCCCATCTTTACAAGACTCGCGAAAAGCTGCCAAAACCTCCGCCGAACCTTGTTTGCGGCAAGTGCGGTTTTGGCAGACTAATATTTTTTGGGGAGAGCGATCGCTACCCGTCATAATTGGTATTTGTGTAAAACTACAGCAGACTTAGATTCATCTTCAGTAGTGAATCCCTCTTCATCTAAGTAGTATGCACCAGTTTCGTAGAGCTCTGCTAGCATCAACATCATATCAGTCAAACTTGCGTACCAAATAGATGGCATCTCTCCCTCACCTAAAACAACAACTGGTGGTTTTTCTGTTTGATAGTTAATAAGAGGAATACCACAAGAATCGCAGTTAGCTTGAAGAAATCTAAATAAAGGACCTGTTTCATACTCTTCAATTTCCTCCATTGTAAATTTTTCTTCTGAAATGTATTCGTTCCATTCTTGGCTGTACTCAATCGCTGTAGAAAGAGGCAAGAACTGCATGGTAGGAAAGCATACCACCTTAATATCTTCTCGTTCTGTTCCATTTCGCCATTGGTAAAGCTCATAAATTTCTTCAGGCAGTTTAAATCCCAATTCTGCTTCCCCTGCCTGAATTTCCTCATATTTTAGCCCAGGCAAAAAGGAAGCAGCATATTCTGGTCGATGCTGCTTTAGCCAATTCATTATTCTTTCCAAAGCTTGAGTTAAAGTTGTCATCGGGCAAATCAATCCAAATCCGCCGGCAACAAATCCCGAGACTGCAACCACTCCCGGTTAAACAACTTCGACTGATAGCGAGACCCGCCATCGCACAACACCGTAACAATAGTATGCCCCGGTCCCATTTGTTTCGCCAAAGCAACCGCCGCCCCGACATTAATACCTACCGAACCGCCCATAAACAAACCATCCTTTCTCAACAATTGATAAACCACCCTCACCGCCTCTTTATCGTCAACCTGGAGGGCATCGTCGATGGGAACGTTTTCCATATTTTTCGTAATCCGACTGTTACCAATTCCCTCAGTAATCGAATTACCCTCAATTTGCGCTTCCCCAGTTTTAATCAAACTGTAAATACCGCTTCCCATTGGGTCCGCAACCACCGTTTTAATCTGAGGATTTTTCTCTTTAAAAAATAACGCCCCTCCGGCAAAAGTTCCACCAGTGCCGGTTGCCGCCACCCAAGCATCTATTTTTCCTCCCGTTTGTTCCCAAATCTCCGGGCCGGTCGTTTCGTAATGCGCCATGCGATTTGCTACATTATCAAACTGATTTGCCCAGATGGCATTCTCCATTTCCTCGGCAACTCTTCCCGATAATTTGACATAATTATTAGGGTCGCGATAGGGCACCGCCGGTACCGGTCGAACCTCCGCCCCAAGAGTTCTTAAAGCCTCCATTTTTTCTATAGATTGAGTTTCGGGAATTATAATTAAACATTTATAACCTTTGGCGTTGCAAATATGAGCCAAACCAATACCCGTATTGCCCGCAGTTCCCTCCACCACGGTACCGCCCGGTTTGAGCAAACCTTTTTCTTCCGCATCTTTAATAATGTATAATGCCGCCCGGTCTTTGACCGAGCCCCCAGGATTGAGAAATTCTGCCTTGCCGAGAATTTCGCATCCAGTTTCGTCGCTAAAGCTGTTTAATCGAATTAAGGGCGTGTTGCCAACTGTGCCGATAAAGCCGTTTTTTACGTCCATAGTCTTTTTCCCTAAATTGTTTG
>CAZSTZ010000414.1:0-2341 GCA_964609515.1 uncultured bacterium
CAAACCTCACCAATGAAAAAGTCCACAAAAGAAACAGCAGAAATAGCGAGGGAAATCCTCGAACGAGACAACAAAGAACGAGAAGCGATCGCCCTCCTCCTAGAAAAACACCTCGGCAAAGACAACCAACTATTAGTACAAAAAACCCGCATGGGAAACACCGAAGCCTACATCGGTTCCGCCACCCTAGAATGGTTAAACAGTCGAGTACGTTTCGCCTCCCAACTCCCACTATTTCGGCAAAAATTCGACCCAGAAACAGATAACATCATCCGCGACGCCGAAACCATAGACGAAATATTACAGCGACCTTTAGACTGGTCCAGACAAGCGCCACTAGCACTATATCTCGCCACTAGAAAAACCCATAAATTCCCCCCATTATTAGTAGTAGTAAATCCCAGTTGGGTTGACAACCCAGAAGCCTCCGAATGGGATAAAAAAGAACGCGCCACCAAATCCGCAACCGACTTTTTAGCATTAGATAAAGAAGGAACCATCGGCCTCTTAGACCTCAGTTCCGAAGTAGCAGTATTCGCCCTCGACGGTCAACATCGGTTAATGGGAATCCAAGGATTAATGGAACTAATAAAAACCGGCAGATTGCCCACCTTTACTAAATCGAAAAAACCCTACATTTCCCACCACATAACCATAGAAAGAGTCGTAGAAGGATACGGCTTAAAAATCTCCGAACTGCAACAATTAGCCCAAGAAAAAATCGGCATCGAATTTATCCCCGCAGTCATAAAAGGAGAAACCAGAGAAGAAGCAAGACGCCGAATTAGGTCAATCTTTGCCCACGTCAACTTAACCGCAGTAAAACTAAGCAAAGGTCAATTAGCATTATTAAACGAAGACGACGGTTTCGCAATTTTAGCTAGGAAAACCGCCGTAATTCATCCTTTATTAAAAGAACAACCCGGCAGAAAACCTCGGGTAAATTGGGATACGGCAAATCTATCAGTAACCTCAACCGCATTAACAACCTTACAAACAATTCAAGAAATGTCGGAAAAGTTCATGCCCGATCGCTTCTACCAGTGGAAAGCAAGTTACAAAGGATTAGTCCCAATGCGTCCCGAAGAATACGAATTAGAAGAAGGTTTAGAAGAGTTTATGCGCCTTTGGGACTACTTAGCAGAATTGCCGAGTTACCAAGTATTAGAAAACGGCATCGAAACCCCCGAAATGCGGCGATTTAGTTTTGAAAGCAAACCCGGAGAAAGTCATATTTTATATCGCCCCATCGGTCAAATTGCCCTAGCGGATGCTTTGGGAACATTAGTTTATAGAAAAGGCTTTTCTTTGGAGAGTATTTTCGAGAAATTAGCAAAATTCGATGCCGAAGGGGGTTTGAGTAGTATGGAGTTTCCAGACTCGATTTGGTATGGAGTTTTATTTGACTTTAATCGAAAACGAATCTCCGTAACCGGGCGAGATTTAGCAGCAAAATTAATCCTATATATCTTAGGAGGAATAGACGGCAAAATGGAAAGGGCTCAATTGCGGCGCGACTTAGCAGAAGCGAGGCGAGTGGGAGACGATAAAGCAGTCGATTTTAACGGCAACTTTGTCGATTTAAAAAAAGTAGGTTTACCCCCAATTTTGTAACAAATTAATTGTTGTCATTGCGATAAATAGTTTGGTATTTCAGAAACCCGGTTTTTTGAAAAAACCGGGTTTCACAGGCAGACTCCCTAGAGATTGCTACCCAACAACCCATCCGCTACATCCGCTTTAAAATCCGCTGCTAACCAATTTTTCCGCCTCGCAATGACAGAACAGGCATCCTGCCTGTTCTACGAAAAACTACCCCAAAAACCGACTTAAATCGAACTCTTCTTCAGTCTGAGACTTCTGATGTCTCTCCGCCATTAACATCAATAAAATCCTATCCGCATAGTCAACAGATCCGCGCAATTCATCCTCCAAAACCTCCAAACCGCCATTAGCATATTCCTCAAATATTTCGACACGACTTGCCTCAGCTTTTTCGTCAGTGGGAGAGAGAATATTAATATCTTTAGAATCGGCGATCGCCACTAATTTAATAACGCTATCGTAACCCCTCGACCAAAATACTTCGATACCAATAGGAGAAGGGTCTCTTTTAGCGACCTCTTCCAGGGGTATTCTTTTTTTGCGTTTGATACCCAAAGAAGCAGCAAAAACCATCACATCGGCATAAGTTTGGAAAGGTCCGGTGTTGCCGTCTCCTTGAGTTAAAGCTTTAACTAATTCGGTTTTATTTTTAGCAATTCTAATTCGGTTCATTTTAGTTTTTTTGGGTGTTTAATTAATATTTTAATATTTTAGCAGCGAATGTGGGCCAGAAACC
>CAZSTZ010000415.1:0-2324 GCA_964609515.1 uncultured bacterium
CAAACTATTGTAAGCTCTTTTTTTCGATTGAAAGCTAAATTTTACATTATTTAACTTTTTACCCCTATCGATAGGGTTTTTAAAAACCGGCCTGGATCTATTTGGAAAAATCTCCGGTTTTTACGTCGATTCGCAAAAACTGTAACAATAATTAACATTGCCGTAATATCCCTTCACATTATTCATGCCAAATGTATTTTTCAATACAAACCATTTTTTTTGTTTTTTGATTTTTAATTCACAAAAAAAAGTCCAAGGGGTTTGGGCCATCTCCAGACTGCCGGTCGAGAAACCCGGTTTTTTCAAAAAACCGGGTTTCTGAGATAAGAAAGAAACCTTTGTCCAAAAAATACCGATCCCACCCAACGCCAGACCCGTACAATACCCGTCTAAAACCAGTGTTGTAAGGTCTTGTTACCAATATGGGATAAAAAATCTTGGCTGTTGGCTACCTTTGGATATCTTTGGGTTATCTTTGCGAAAGCTCTTTAAAAGGGCCAGACATAGTAAAAATCCCCGGCCCTCCCTTAGTCAAGGAGGCGGGGCCGGGGAATAGAGGTTTGGAGGAGCGATCGCGCGGGCCGGGGGACTTTAGCACTACCACCGCAGCAAGGCAGCAAACAATTTGTCGTAAATCAAAACCCATCCCTCGGCCAGAACATTAAATGCGTGGTGGGGGCAAAGCATTCGGACATCTAAATTAACGCTGTTTTTCAAGATTTATCGCCCGAATGCTTTGCCCCTACAGTTCCATTTCATAGACCAATAAAAGGAGAGTAAAAGGCCCTTATCAAAGCTACAATCTAAGAAGGTCAACAACTCTCAAAGGAGTATTAATGCAACTGGAAGATTATTTTGATTTTTCATACCCAGACTACATCGGCATTAAAGGTCATCGCCTCGGCATTCATAACATCCTGAATTATTTTTTGTGGGGTTTTTCTCCAGAAGAAATAGCTGCCGAATATCCTGGTTTGAGTTTGGAGAAAATTTACGCGACTATTACTTATTATCTCCAGAAGCGATCGCAAATTGATGCTTATCTGGCACGTTTGCGACGAGAGGAGGAAACTGCCTATGGGGAATGGAGGGCAAAACCAGCTCCGCCAGTAGTGGAAAAAGTCCTGGCAATTAAGCAACGACGGCAGCAAGAAATGGAGAGCAGTCCATGAAAATTCGCTGCCAACCAACCCTAAAGGCCCACCAACAACCCATCCGCTACATCCGCTTCAAAATCCGCTGCTAACCAAGCCTAAAGGTCCACTAACAACCAAACTGTTAATCATTAATTTTTTTGTAATCAGATAAAAATCTTGAAGGTTAAACGCGGGGTGGGGGCAAAGCATTCGGACATCAACATTTATGCTTTTTATTCAGATTTACCGCCCGAATGCTTTGCCCCTACATCTCGTTTTTGTTCGCGACTTAAATAGGATTGCTATAAATTTTTTCTCTACTAATGTATTCGTCCTTAACTCCTAATTCAAAAGTGGGAAAAGGATAATTATCTGTTGACCTGGGAGTAATTAAAATATCCACTTCGTCACCTTCTTTAAAATTTTCTGGTAAAGTTTCTAAGAGAATAATTGTTTTTCCTTGTATGTAGCCTTTCATAATTTAGTAATTTGAAAAACTCAGGGAAATTTATGACAACTTTATTATTTAAACGGATTAATAATATTGAGTTGCCCATCGACCGTTAAACCATCTTGCATATCTTCAGAATAGAGAAAAGTTGCACCTGTAGCTAAAGCGCTTGCAACAATCAGACTATCCCAAAACGATAAATTATATTGGGTGCGTAAATTGGAAGCAGATTTGAGAATAGCTAAATCAAATTCTATAACTTGACAGCGATTGTAGAGGGATTGAATTACTACTTTAATTTCAGTTTCATCAAACTTAGCTTTTTTGATTAAATTAACCGAAATTTCGTTGATTACCTGCGTGCTGATAATCAGATGGGATTTTTCTGTAATCAAAATAGCTATCTTTCGTTTTCTTTCTCTTTCTGTTGCTTCTATCCTTTGGTCGTCAAATAAGCGATAAAGCCAAATATTAGTATCAATAAAGTTAAGTTCCATCCGACCTCGTTAACGCTCGTAAATTGCTTCGCGGGTTAGAAAACCATTGACTTTAATCGGGTTTTCTGTTAAAACATCGATGATGTCTTTAGTTTTAGTATTGATTTGAGAACTGTCTGGATTGTCGAGTTGATTTTTAGCTTTAAACGCCTCGATAATAGCTTGTATTTGCTCTATTTGTTCTGGTTTTAACCCGCTGACATTAATAGTTTTGCTCATAATAGTTGACGTTAACTAATA
>CAZSTZ010000416.1:0-2308 GCA_964609515.1 uncultured bacterium
GACACCTCCAGATTGTTTTTTCGATTCTAACATAGATTTAAGCGATCGCTCTTTTCAACCTCATACTCATGACGAGTACTCATGACGAGTACTCAATTGCAAGGTGCGCGTTGCTTGCGATTTTGACCAAAACCTATTATTATTTATTCAGGCAGTTTTTAGTTGTGCTTTAGAAGCAACTTGACAGTTGGCCCCATGAATGATACCCTTGAATAAATGATGCCAGTTCCATCAGAAATTAGCGATTTAGCCCAACGCCTAAATCGAGAGTTAGACCAGCTAGAAACGGAAGCGACAGAAGGACTAGCCCTAGCCAGAAATATTCTGGCTCGCTTTGTCGATAATTTTACTGTTACCCAGATGTTTGCCTTCTTGAATACCGCCATCTTTTTTGTAGGAACATCCAGAAGCAAAGTACAAGCTATTCTTGAAAGTTTTTCAACAGAAAATGCAGCTACGGAAGAGGAAATTCGGGAAGTAGGAGAAGACTTGGCAAGCGATTTAGGCCGAATACTGGAAACAAAAATAACGGTTAGTCGAATTAAAACTCGTTTGGAGGAATTACGATGACAAAAACAACACCAAAAGAACCAGATGAAAAAGATTTGTTAGAACTTTTGGAACTGGCAAAGCTAGCAGAAAAACAAGCCAGAGAAATGTGCGAGGGAATAACCGCCCATGCTAAAAAATGGCGGTTAAGGGCAGAGGCAAAAGGCGAAAAGGCAAAAGGGCAAAAATAGAAATTTTTTAGAAAGCCGGTTTTTCGATCCTCTCCAATAAAAAGCCTCCAGCTCTTACTCATACTCTCAAAGGTGCGCGTTGCGCACCCTACTACTCATACTCAATTGCAAGGTGCGCGTTGCGCACCCTACTACTCAATTATCGCCATCAACTGCTAAAATAAAACCGAAGATGTTAACTCAACCATCATGCAAATACTCCCTAACCATACCTCCCTGGCGGCAACCCTGCGCCACCGACGAGAAAAACTCGCAGAATTAATCAATTTTCCCGCCATCCTTTGGTCTGGCGGTGCCTCGCCTCGCAACTTCCCCGCTAATACTTTCCCCTTCCGCCCTAGCAGTCACTTTCTCTACTTTGCCGGACTCCCACTCGAAGATGTCGCTATTTATTTGGAAGGGGGAAAATTGACGTTATATATGGATAACCCGCCCCCCGGTAGCGCCCTCTGGCATGGGGAAATGCCGACCCGCGATCGCCTGGCGGAAATTATCGGTGCCGATGCCGCTTTTCCCCTGGCAAAATTATCAGCTCGCGCCGCCAATAGCGCCACTATTTCCGTACAACATCCCCCCACTCAAACCACACAATCTAATATTCTCAACCGCCAGCTTTTTCCTGCTAGCGAACCTGCGGGAATTGACCTCCAATTAACTAAAGCAATTATCGCTTTAAGACTCTCCCACGACGAAGCAGCTTTAACAGAATTAAAACAGGCCGCAAAAGTAACTGTAAAAGCTCATAAAGCAGGTATGGCGGCGACGGTTAACGCTAAATTTGAAGCCGAAGTTAGGGGCGCAATGGAAGCTGTAATTATCTCGGCAAATATGAGTTGTTCTTACTCCAGCATCGTCACCGTACATGGAGAAGTTTTGCATAACGAACAATACCATCACCCTTTAGAAAAAGGAGATTTATTACTAGCAGATGTGGGGGCGGAAACAGGTTTTGGTTGGGCCGGAGATGTGACTCGAACTTGGCCGGTGTCGGGTAAATTTTCTCCCAGTCAGCGAGCTATTTACGATGTAGTTTTAGCCGCCCGCGATGCTTGTATTGCTCGGATAAAACCGGGGGTTGAATATAAGGGTATTCATTTATTGGGATGTCGAGTAATAGCTGAAGGTTTGGTGGATTTAGGAATCCTAAAAGGAAAGGTTGAGGACTTAGTAGAAAGGGACGCTCATGCTTTATTTTTCCCCCACGGAATCGGTCACTTGTTGGGGTTAGACGTACACGATATGGAGGATTTTGGAGATTTAGCGGGATACGAAGAAGGGCGATCGCGCAGCAGTCGTTTCGGTTTGGGTTTTTTGCGTTTAAATCGTCCTTTGCGACAAGGAATGTTAGTAACAATTGAGCCGGGATTTTATCAAGTTCCAGGTATTTTAAACAATCCCGAATTTCGGTCAAAATATGAAGATGCAGTTAATTGGGATAAATTAGAAAAGTTTGCCGATGTCCGAGGTATCAGGATAGAAGATGATGTTTTGGTAACGGAAAATGGCGCGGAAATTTTAACCGTTGAATTGCCAACCAAAGCGGAGGTCGTGGAAGAATTAGTTAATAG
>CAZSTZ010000417.1:0-2295 GCA_964609515.1 uncultured bacterium
TTGAGTCATGTCATTTCCTCCCGGAGGTTGTGTCGCGATCTCCCGGAGGTTGTGTTGCGAACATTATAATAGTTTAGTCGCGAACATTATAATGGTTTAGTCGCGAACATTATAATAGTTTAGTCCCGAACATTATAATGGTTTAGTCGCGAACATTATAATAGTTTAGTCGCGAACATTATAATAGTTTGCTCTCGACCTAAGTTAGGTTTTGGGCACGATCGCATCTAGCGGTAGCTAACGAGCGATCGCTTCTTTTGAGAGGCTGAAGAAACCGGGTTTCGCACGAGTTACCGGGTTTCTGGCGGGCGAGTTAGCCTGGAAAACGTTTAGATGTTGGGTTCCGCTTCGCGGAGCCCGAGCTACGGAAAAATGGCGAAGGTATTGGCAGGAATTACCGGGTTTCACAGGCCGACTCTCTAGCGCCGTTATTGCTAACTAAATAACCCAGTCGTTTTAAAATGCGAAAAATATAGCATAGAGAGCAGGTCGAGAAACGTCAAGAAACCAGGTTTTGCAGGAATTACCTGGTTTCTGATGGGTTTCTGATGGTTTTTTTTAAAATATCTCTTGACAAATATCTCGGGAGCATCCCATATTTGTAAAAAGACTCTCTTGGCAATTCCCCATTCCCTATTCCCCATTCCCAAAAAGCGATAACTTTTTGGTTCGTTTCAAAATTGGGATACACCCAATATCTCTCGACCCGATCGTAACATTAATAGCTGTAATAGCCTTTTTTTAGTAATAGAGTTTTCTATTACCAATTACCCATAACTTGCTTATGTCTTTCAAACCAGCAGCCGAACTCTCAGATAATAAAGCCCTAGCTAACCTTCGTTTGGTAGCTAGCGACATGGATGGCACTCTCACCAAAAACGGTAAATTTACTCCCAGTTTTTTAAGAGCGCTAGAAAAATTGACAGCGGCTAACATCCAAGTTTTAATCATAACCGGACGTTCCGCCGGTTGGGTGCAAGCTATTAACAATTATCTGCCAATAATAGGAGCGATCGCTGAAAATGGCGGACTATTTTTCCCCGCTATGAGCGAACAACCAATATTTTTAACCCCCATCGAAAACCTAACTATTTACAGACAGGAATTAGCAGCAACCTTCCAACATTTAAAAAGCCAATTTCCCCAATTAATAGAATCTACCGATAACCCATTTCGCCTAACAGATTGGACTTTTGACGTACAAGGTTTGAGCAACTCGGAATTACAAACTCTCGAACAGCTTTGTCTGGAAAAAAATTACGGTTTTACCTACAGCAACGTCCAATGTCATATCAAACCTTTAAAACAAGATAAAGCCACCGGTTTGCTCCAAGTTTTATCCCAATACTTCCCCCAGTGGGAACCAGAACAAATCGTCACCGTTGGCGACAGCCCCAACGACGAAAGTTTGTTCGATAAAAGCAAATTTGCTCTATCTGTGGGGGTAGCAAATATCATGGATTATGCGGAGAAACTGCGCCATCGACCGGCTTACATTACTAATAATAAAGAAGCAGGCGGTTTTTGCGAATTGGTGGAAGTGCTTTTAGGCAATTAACAATTGAGGAGCTACATTTACGATCCCCCCCCCGCCCCCCTTAAAAAGGGGGGAGCCAGAGGAATAAACGGGAGGAACCTTCAAAGTCCCCCTTTTTAAGGGGGATGCGCGGTGGATCGTAAATCTATGTGTTAAACGGGAGGAACCTTCAAAGTCCCCCAATTCATCGCTATGCCTTACTCACATATTTCTTAACATAAAACTTGACAAAATAGACAAGTTATGTGTGTGTCGAGGCTTTTTTCCTAGAAAAGTGTATTGAAAAATACATTTTTTTGAGAACAGCAGACAAAATTCTTACCTCCCACACCCCCCACACCCCCCACCCTCCCCACCCTCCCCACAAGGGTTTCAAGAGTTGTGAGTAATGGATAGCTTTTTAAGGGGGGAGCCAGAGGAATAAACGGGAAGAACCTTCAAAGTCCCCCTTTTTAAGGGGGATGCGCGGTGGATCGTAAATCTATTTCATACCGAACAGCTCGTGTTGCCTGTTCCACAGTGGAGAAGACTACTTCATCACTGCATCCAACAACAAATCCCCGCCAAAACGGATCGGATCCGTGCAAGGCAAACCGGTTTCTGCGGCAACCAGAGCGATCGCCTCCCTCGCCTCTTCCTCCCTTAAGTGGTAAGTATTCAAAGCAACACCAGCCACCTTGGCAGTTTCAAAAGCACCGCCGCCACCGGCCACCGCTTCGTATAACCGCACCACTTCTGGCAGTGGCGGAATAATTGCG
>CAZSTZ010000418.1:0-2276 GCA_964609515.1 uncultured bacterium
TGCCGAGTTTATCTCCAAAACGCCGTCAACCTTCAGCATCTATAGCAGGTAAGGGGAAAACTTTAGGAGATTTGGTAGATTCTATTGTTAGCGAGGAAGATTGGGAATGTCTGAAATAATTGTCTTAGATACCCACATTTGGATTTGGTTTATTAATTTAGAATGGGAAAGATTTCCTAATTCTTGGTTAGATGCCATTGAAAGAGCAAATATAGTGGGAATTTCTTCTGTATCTTTTTATGAAGTGGCTTTAGCAGAGCAACGAGGACGTTTATTATTACCTTCCGACGTCGAAGAATGGTTTCAACAAGCCTTAGAGCCTTCAGGGATTTCGGTTTTTCATTTAACTCCAGAAATAGCGTCTCGTGCTGTGAATTTATCTGCCATTCATCGAGATCCTTTTGACCGCATTATCATTGCTACAGCCGTAGAGTACCAAGCGAAATTAGCAAGTATTGATGGCTACTTCCGCCAATATCCAGAACTGCAAAATTTGTTAATGACTTAAAACTATTTTAGTAGGGTGCGCACCGCGCACCGATTTCAAGCAGTCCCAAACAATTTTTCAACGTTTGGGACTGCTTTAAGGATGCTAAATAAATTACCAGATTTTAGCCCAGTCGTTCCAACCAATTTACAATATCTTCAACAGTTGAAAAATCCATTTGCGATCGCGCCAATTCCTCTATTTGTGAAATAGATAAAGCCCGAATTTTCTCGCTGACATTTCCAGGAAGCGTGCCAAAGCGGGAAGTCAACATCAGGAGAATTAATGTAGCTTCTCCTTGCTTTAAACCTAGCTGCAAACCCCGTTCTAAACCCCGTTCTAAGCCCCGTTCTAAACCCCGTTTTTCTCCGCGAACTTCTCCTTTTTGGAGAATGTCTTGATAAATTACAGATTCCTGCATGAGTTCCTCCCGAAATAATTTCATAAAATTTAGTTTTTCAATATCTCAGAAACCCGGTTTTTTCAAAAAACCGGGTTTCTTAACCCGCTCTCTAACCCTTGCTTTAGGCAACTTCTTCAAAACCTCTCCCGCCCCCCGATAAAGAGGCAAACCTAATAAGTTTTCAGTTTTGCAACGAGTGGGAGTAGGATATTGAAAAAAACCTAAATCCTTACCCGCCAAAAAAAGAGAACAGCAAACCCTTTGGTCATACTTGGTTTCATTGCTCTGCTGGAAAAACCTCATCGATTAAATCGAGCTCGCCCGCGACAATTTCTTGACGTACCATTGCAGCAAGTCTATCCCACTGAGAATCTGTGGTAGCTTCAAAACGAGATTTCCAAGCTTGCTCGTCTTCAAGTTCTGCCAACCAACGACTAACAATAGCGTTTTGTTCGTCAATTGGTAGTTTCTCGATTTTTTCGATCGCTTTTTGAAGTAGTTCGGTCATATTTTATCGAGCTATTTAATAATAATCAACCATCGCTCCTCTTATTTTAGCTCAAGGAATTTTGATGTTTAGCTCTCGAATTTGATGCTTTGCCCTGCGGACGTAATCATTTCTCGTTCCAGCTTCTTGATAACTAAACCAAATCAGCAAAAGGATAAGGGCGATCGCTGCAACTGGAACTAGGACGGGAGACGAGAGCAGGAGAAACCAAAAGCCCCACCCTGGAATCAAGAGAAGGGACAAAGCAAAAAGGATAGTTAAGACTAATAAAACTAGCGATATAACAAGGAGGCGGATTGAATTAAGTCGCTGGCTGGCTTTTCCGAAAACCCTCAATCCCCCTTCCTTCAAAACCTCGGGAGTCGCGCAGCTAGGGTGGGCCAGTTGAGCATCGACAACTTCTTTGATGCCGTTCTCGTTTTTGGGAATAACCCTTGGTACTACTTCAACTGCCGTGGAAAAGGAGGCAGGTTTTTTGCAGAAACAGCATTTGATATGTGGATAATCGAACAAAGCCTGACATTTTTCGCCACACAGGGGGCAAGTTGTATTGACGCGAACCTTGACGGGATAGGGGCGCAACAAACCTCGATGCTGTTCCCAGGTTCCTTTGCTAAAGGTACGACCGCAGGTATGACATTTGAGTTCTATTGTTACCGGCACGATTCAACCTCCGAACTATAGAGTTTTGATAATTTCTAGTTTGACAGATAGATAACGATATAATCAACCCCAAAGCCGTTAATCTTACCAAGACAAAAGCCAATGCAAATTACCATCGAACTTCCCGATAATATGAGCGATCGCCTCCAGCTAAAATCTGCCAACTTATCCCGCAGAATCTTAGAATTAATCGTCGCCGACAACTATCGCCAAGG
>CAZSTZ010000419.1:0-2248 GCA_964609515.1 uncultured bacterium
CATTTGTTAATAAAGTGAATTTCCGTAGAACAGGCAAGATGCCTGTTCTACGGTGACAGGCAAGATGGCGATGTCTAGGATAACAGGGCTCTTGCCTGTTTTACCACGACAGGCTAAAATAGGTAGCATCAACTCTTGGGATTAAAAAAATCAAGTGGAAATCCGAGACTTAATCTGGCTGGATAGCATAGTTGAGAAATTGGCGCGAAAGCATTCAGTTCGACCGGAAGAAGTAGAAGAAGTCTTTGCTAACTTTCCTATTTTCCGTTTTGCTGAAAAAGGACATATTTCGGGTGAAGATGTTTACGCTGCTTCGGGACAAACAGATGCGGGACGCTATTTAATTGTTTTCTTTATTTACAAGCAAAATCGCAACGCCCTAATACTTTCTGGGAGGGACATGAATAATGCCGAACGAAGAAGATACCAAAACAACTAAAAGTTCGATTTCAAGTGCAACATCCTATTGGGAAATAGGAGAATTTTGGGACGAACATAGTCTCGATGAATTTTGGGACCAAACTCATCCGGTGGAATTTAATGTTAACCTGCAATCTAAGGTGACTTATTGTCGGCTGGATAAAAATATATCGGAGCAACTTAAAGAAATTGCCAAACGCCGAGGCATTTCTGTAGAAACTTTGGTCAATTTGTGGTTGCAAGATAAACTTCAAGAAGACAAAGTTTGAGAAGATTTGCTAGTTTAAGGCAAGCTTAAGGTGCGCTGTTTTTGTAGAACAGGCAAGATGCCTGTTCTACGGTGTTTTTTGCCCAAAAATCGGTTTAATTTGTCAAAACTTTTGCTTTATCCTCTATTAAAGGAGTGAGGTCGATGCCTTTCCAGTCTGCTAGAAGTTCGCAAATAATTTCTGGTGTTTTCAAGTTGCCTGTAAAATACTCAAATTCCCGAGTGGGAAGGTTTAGAAAAAAGCTCAAAATACTACAATGGTCTTTGACACCGAAACCAAGTTCGCAATCGACTCTCCAATTATCTGCATTAGTTCCATATTCATAAACAGCTTTATATGCCGTTTTAACTTCTGCTGAATAGCGTTCTATTAACAGCAGCAAGTCTGAAGGTTCTTTGGCAATTTCGCAGAAAAGCTGGATGGCATCAAAGGTAATATTTGTGGGCTTATATTTGAAAGCGGCGAGAGATTGGCAAATCTCTAAAGCTTGCAAAAATTTTTGTTCGGATGATTTATTAATTAGTGGCATTATTGAAATCTTGGTTGTCTGACAAGTTGGTGGTTGATGTTAATTGTTGCTTTTTACGATTATTTTAGATTAGAGCGATCGCCCCCACCCGAACAGGCAAGATGCCTGTTCTACGGTTTGTTTTGCTTTAGTTTGTCAAAACTTTTGCTTTATCCTCTATTAAAGGAGTGAGGTCGATGCCTTTCCAATCTTGGAGAAACTCGCAAATAATTTCTGGAGTCCAATTTTTACCCCTAAAAAACTCAAATTGTTTCGTATGTAAGTTGAGGAAAAAGTGCAAAATATTGCAATGGTCTTTGACACCAAAAGGACAATCGCCATGTTTCCAATTATCGACGCTGGCAGCATAATCGGCGATCGCTTTTAATGCCGGTTCTATTTCTGAGTTATATTGCTGACATAAATCTAGCAAGTCGAAAGGTTCTTTAGCAATTTCACAAAAAAGCTGAATTGCTTCGCAAGGAAGATTTGATGGTTTGAGTTTTACTGTTACTAAAGATTGGCAAATCTCTAAAGCTTGCAGGAATTTTTGTTCGGATGATTTATTCATTGGTTCTCCATTTTTGTTTGAGAAGTTCGGACCAAGGATATCTCGATTGAGCAATTTCGTGGGCACTTTTTTGATTCATTCCTTGATTAATTACCAAGTCAGACTCAAAAATTTCATGCCTTAACAAAACTTCGTCAATAGCGTTTCCCTGTCCTAATGCTAGCCTTTCCCATGCTAGCGCCATATCTTCATCTGGAATAAATTTATGCTGGGATACGCCACTACCAAAAGCATAGTCTTTAGCGCGTCGAACCTCCTCCACTGTTAATTGATATGAATTAGCAATTTTGGGAATGTCTTCTACTACTCGCATAATTTCATCGTAGGCTTCGATAATCTTTTTGAAGCATTTTTGTTCGTATTTATCCAGATGAAACCACTTAGCATTACTAGAATTTTGGTCCTTTGGTTGAGTGGGGTTGGTTTCTTGGTTGTCTGACAAGTTGGTGGTTGATGTTAATTGTTGGTTTTTACGATTAT
>CAZSTZ010000420.1:0-112 GCA_964609515.1 uncultured bacterium
ATTGGGCAACGGATTTTGTAACGGATTTAACGGATGGGTTATCGAGGAGAAATGGGCAATTGGGCAACGGATTTTGTAACGGATTTAACGGATGGGTTATCGAGGAGAAATG
>CAZSTZ010000420.1:212-2238 GCA_964609515.1 uncultured bacterium
GTCAATTATTAATTATTAATTATTAATTATTAATTCCTAATTTGAGCCATCATCGCATCGTCATCCCAGTAGGAAGAAAGCTGTTGAATTTTGCCGTCTTCGTTAATCTCAAAAACGCTAATTCCTTCCGCCGTTGCCTGCTTTCCATTTTTGCCAGTAGCGTTGAGAGTCCACTTAACCGCCGCGCCATTTCCCGAAATAAAGACGTTATTTTTTGTCACTTCTAGCTTTTCAAAAACCATTGACAACATCTGATAGAATTTCGGGAAGTCTTCGATTTTATTTGGAGGTTTGCCCACCGGATCGCAGACAACAGCATCTTCGGCGAAGTTTTTTACTACTTCCTCCGAGTTCATCCCTGACATATTCACATAATAAAAATCTACCACCCGAGCGATCGCTTCCTTTGACATTTTTCCTCTTTATCGTCTAGTTAACTACCTTGGAAACTATACCATTAAATCGATGCCCAATATTTGATAATCTTAGCTAATTATTAATTGTTAATTGTTAATTGTTAATTGTTAATTGATACTAACTATTTTTAGTCAAAAAAAGGGAGGGTACTTGCTAGCTTTGGGGCGATCGCCTTTTCTGTTAACTCCCTCTCTGTTTTATTAAAAGTGTTTTTTAAACTTCCTATCTGACTGTCAGTCAACTTTTTAAATTTTGATTTTTATCTTGGGTTTTTTATTGTTTCTTTGTCTATGAACTTGCAGAAGGACTTTTGCCGATAACTGGTATTTGTCACTGGCGGCTGAATAAAATCAATGAAAAGCTCATCTATCCACAGACAGATTTTCCGAGTATTAAGCATTGGGGCCTACTTCGTAAGTCCCGCCGGTTTCCAACCAGTCAAAAATGCGTTCTAACTGTTTCAAGGTCACGAGGCCGTATTGCCAGAGGACCATCGGTAATTGGTTAGAGTCTTGCTCTTGGCGGCGGAGGGCCGTAGCGATCGCCGACTCGGGGATCGCCAACTCGCGGCGTAAAAATCCTATCAATTGAGTTTGTTTGCTGGACATCGTTCTCATCTCCTCTGGTTTTTAAAAGCATCTAGTAAAAATCGTATGGTTGAATTGATAATTTAACCTAATCTAATCGTAGCTGTAATCTTAGCATTCTCAGTGACTTAAAACCAGATTTATTCGTGACCTTACTCATCTCGTCTTTGTGATTTCAGTCACAGTTTTTTCTCGATCCCAATTTAGTTTTTATTAGTTTTAGATAACTTTACTCTAAATTATCCTAATAATGTCTTTTTAATTACTTTAACGATCCCCCTCTATCAAACTAACTATTCCTTTAGGCATAATCTGTAAAATTGCTTACTTTGTATTGACTTTAAGCAAAAGCTCAAACTACTTTTTACCTGCTAGTGGGAGAGAAAAACCGCGAGTTCGAGTCCCTAACCCTCGCGGCCATCAAAAATTTATCTGCTTTCGATTCTCCCACTCCGAACCCAAAATTGCGATAAGATCGCTCTAAAAATAGAGGCAATTAATTATGAACGATAATAAGTGGAAAATTTGGTTAGACAGAATTCTCATGGCAGATGTCTTATTAGTATTTATTAGCTTCGCCTGGTTCGCCGTTGCCGTTGTCGGTCGTTCCTTGGGAGTCTCCCTCGGTTTAGAAGTTTGGTATCAACTTTGGGAACCAATATTTACCCCCGCCATCGGTATCTTGATGGCGGGGGCAATAATTAGCGGGATTATTAGTCAAATTTCTAAGCGGTTAAGTAATAATTAACAATTAGCAATTAACAATTAAGGGATATCCAAATAAAGAACTCCTCCGTAGGTAGGGCGCGCGTGAAACGGAACCCAACGGGTGCATCTCAATGCAAGTAAAAACCCAAAAATTAGACGCTTTTTGGTAATGGGTAATAGGTAATGGGTAATAAGAATGTTCTCAGAAGAAGAAAAAATACCATTCTTTATTTTTACAAATATGAGATGCTCCCGAACGCAACAATACTACCGTATTCTTGAAGATTTTAATTTTTGGAAGTCCCTAACGTTGT
>CAZSTZ010000421.1:0-2230 GCA_964609515.1 uncultured bacterium
TACACTTTTGCCGACGGAACCAGCGTAGAAGGAACTTGGGTTAACGGACAAATTCAACAGTAATTGTTCGTAGTAATCGCTTTAGCGATTTATCTATATGAATCGCTAAAGCGATTACTACAAACATACATCTTTAACACTACCCTTTTTTCAAACTGTCTGGCGATCGCTTTGGCAAACGGGAATTTCAATTATAAACTCAGTGCCTTTTAACGGAGTAGAAATACATCTCAATCGGCCTCGATGCTTTTCTACGACAATATTATAACTAATTGATAATCCCAGTCCCGTTCCCTTACCCATCTCTTTCGTGGTAAAAAATGGATCGAACAATTTAGCTCGAACATTTTCGGGTATTCCCATGCCATTATCGGCTATTTTTATCCTTATCCAATTCTCATTGATTAGTTCGGTGGCGATCGCTATTCTCGGTTCCCCAGTTATCCCCTTAATTACCGACTCTTCTAAAGCATCAATTCCGTTAGCAAAAATATTCATAAATACCTGATTTAATTGTCCGGGATAACATTCAACTAAGGGCAAATCTCCGTAGTCTTTTAATACTTTAATTTCGGGGCAATTTGACTTTGCTTTTAACCGATGATTTAAAATTAATAAAGTGCTGTCAATACCTAAATGAATGTCTGCTTCTGTCGTATCGGAGCGTTCCACCCGGGAAAAATTCCTTAAAGATTTAACGATTTCGCAGATGCGCTCGGTTCCCATATTCATTGACTCTAATAGTTTCGGCAAGTCTTCAATAATAAAATCTAGGTCTAAAGCTTCAATTTTATCCGAAATTTCCGCTCCTGGATTGGGAAATGTTTTTCGATAAAGTTCGATAATTTCCAGAAGGTCTTTAACGTAGTCGTTGGCTGGTTTAATGTTGCCTTGAATAAAATTAATAGGGTTGTTAACTTCGTGGGCAATGCCAGCTACTAACTGACCCAAACTAGATAATTTTTCCGCTTGAATTAATTGAGTTTGAGTCGAAGCTAGTTCGTTGAGAATTTGTTGCAGCTTATCTGCTTTTTCTGTTAATTCTGCTTCGGAACGCTGCAAAGCTGTGATTAATTCCTGGCGTTCTGTCACGTCAGTTGCCACGCCAATGACACCGTATATTTTACCATCATCTGCTCTGATAGGAGACCATCTAGTATCGAAAATTTGGTCTCCAATTCGGGCGATCGCCATCGCAGTTTCCCCTGCCAAAGCCCGCTTATTTGCCTCCAATAATTGAGGTTGGTCTCGATAAACTTCATAAATAGACCTGCCCAAAATATCGCTTATTTGTCCGTTTGCTACCTCTACATTTTTGCGTTCAACTAAGCTAAACATCCCGCTAATATCTAAGGTAAATAAAATCACGGGGGCGTTAGTAATAATGGTCTGTAATTGCTCTTCTCGATCGTGCAAAGCTTGAGTCATTATTCGAGCCATTGCCGTTGCCCTATATCGAGCAGTGGTCGCGCTCCAAGTTATGCCAAAGACAAGGAAGCTAATAGTAAAACCATTGACGATAATCCAAAAAGAATTTTCTCTGTCTCTACGTTCTAATTCTCTTTTTAAATAGTCTTGAGAAAGGGAATTAGAATTAAGAGAAAATCTGGGCGATCGCCGCCAGATTATCCATGTCGTTAGCAGGGATAATATTAAAACTAACCAAGGAAGCCATTTGAAAAATAACTGCAATTTAGAATAATTGGAGTCGTTTTTTTCGGAAGGTAGCATCATTTTTTTAAGGCATTATTTTTAGCTAATTGGTAAGGTGCGCAGTGCTAGCTAATTTGTAAGTAGTACCGGTCCGGAGTAGGTTGGGTGGAGTGAAACGCAACCCAACATCGGTAGGTTATTAAATTGCTAGTCCCTAACAGTGACTTTTTGCTATGAGTAAAAAGCCCCTTCTTCGTTTACATCTGATTTGGAAATGCTATAGCTTAGAAAGCGAGGGTCGAGATGGAGAAAAATTTATTGACTAAACCCCTTGACTTAAAGAAAAAAATTCCTAATAATGGATGAGATTAAATTTTGATTTGCCAGCCGCCAAAGATGAAGCTGCTGGCAAGGTAGGGCCATAATCGGCCAAAAATCAGACCTGGCACTTTTACAAACATCAACCGATTTTAGCTCTTGAAAAGACAAAAACAAGCTCTGGCCTTAGAAAACGGCCCGGCGATCGCCCGCAAAAATACTCGCTCTCGACGCCTGCTCCTGCTAGGTTTAGTATTCG
>CAZSTZ010000422.1:0-2229 GCA_964609515.1 uncultured bacterium
TGGTTAGGGAATCGCTTAACGGTTTGCCGTTGTCGAGAGTTTCCAGCCTTGCCAGATCTTCCTTGTGTTTTTCCATCAAGTCTGCTAGCTTTTGACGTACTCCCCGCTCTAAAGAGACGGGGATTCTGAATATCACTATCCAGACTTTCTCTTTCGCCGAGTCGGCTTACTCGTCTGAGTTTCCTCATTCAAGCAGCGGCCAGTCTCTCCAGAGACGTTATCTCCCCTGCGCCCCAGGGTAGTTGATAGTTGCTTGAGGGCAGATTGAAGAATATTTATTGCAGCGTTTTCGTCCCTATCTGCTTCATAACCGCAGTGCGGACATTTATGAGTTCTAGTGCTTAAAGTTTTGCTAACCTTCTTGCCGCAGTTTGAGCAATTTTGGGATGTATTTTTTGGTTCAACTGCGATAAGTGGAACGCCATAAATACTACCAAAATATTCTAACCATTCCCTAAATCTATACCAGGCAGCATCGTTAATTGATTTGGCTAAATGGTGGTTTTTAACCATGTTGCGCACTCGTAGGTTTTCGATCGCTACCAAGTCGTTAGACTGTATGACGCGCTGTGCTTCTTTACAAGCAAAGTCGTTACGCCTGCGTGATACCTTGAGGTGGGCTCTACCTAACCGATTCCTTGCTTTTATCCTGTTTTTACTACCTTTTTGGGTACGAGATAAACGTTTTTGTAGCTTCTTTATTTTGCGTTCATCCTTTCTTAAAAACCGAGGATTATCTACTTTCTTACCTTCTGAATCGGTGTAGAAATGATTTAAACCTAAATCTAAAGCAACTTGTTTTCCTGTTAGTTCTTTCTTTTCCTCCCTTGTATGGTCAATCAAAAACTGAGCGTAATAACCATCATGCCTTCTAATTATTCTAACTCGTTTAATTTGTTTAAGTTGATAATAGTGAAGGTCCCGGCTTCCCCATAGTTTAAAAGTACCAGCTTCAAACCCATCAGTTAAAGTCAAATAGCGCCTATCTTCCGACAATTTCCAACCAGAAGTCTTGTATTCGACTGAGGCTCTTACTTGATACTTTTTAAACTTAGGATATCCTTTCTTCCCTGGGATTTGAGCTTTACAGTTTTTGTAGAATCTTTCTATAGCTGACCACGCGTCGAGCTATTTGCTCGCCAGGGCTCGACCTGCATGAGCTTGTCTTGCCATCGAATTTAGTTTTTTTGCCCAAGGAAACTCGGGATTATCTGCCAGTATTTTGCAGTATTTGTAGGCATCATTACGACTTTTTATCTCACGGTAGATCCATGCTTTGATGATGCTATTGCGGACAAAACGGCCTGTACGAATGGCCTCATCTAGCCTTTCGTATTGGGCCTTTTCTCCTTCTAATTTCATCTCGTAAACTAGCATGGTCTTATCGTTTTCTGCTACGATAATATTATAACATTGAAAGTTGAAAAATGACAACCTTTTTTAGCTTTTTTTTCAAGGCGACTGAAGTCGCCGTTCGCTTTGAGTCCGCGCCTTTAAAAAGACGTGGCTTTCATGCTCTCGAAACGTTTCCGTAAAGCAGTTCTCCCCGTTGGGTTGCCGACATTTTCGGCCAATTGCCGCTAGTAAATGCCCTTCGCGCTACTGCCACCGCGCGATCGACATCCGCTGCATCGGCTTCGGCAACGTCGCAGATTGCTTCTCCGTTAGTGGGGTTGATGGTTTCAAAGCGTTTCCCCGAAGCGCTTTCTACCCATTCGTTATTTATAAGGAGTTTGGTGGGACCGATTTTGACAGTTTGTTCTGGTCTGGTAGCTACTACCATAGCTTCCTCCTTTTTTTGTCTTCAGTTACTATTCTGTTGTCTAAAAATATTTTTGTCAACCTCCAATCCGCCTTTAGAGCAATTTTTCGATTATCTCTACCTAAATGTAGAAAAAAATTACTATTACTTGTGAATTTATGCCTATTTTTATTTGAATATATCTTACTTCTGGAAGATTGACCGAGCTTAAGTTCTATGTTATTTTATAGGCATCGGTATCTCAGAAACTCGGTAATTCCTGCCAATACCTTCGCCATTTTCCCGTAGGTCGGGTGGGCAGTCAGTGTGGAACCCGACGTATTTGTTGGGTTTCACGAAGGTCCGCACAACCTACAAAGAACGGTATTTTTATTTTGGCGAAGGTATTGTCCAAAAAACTGGGTTTCCAGAACTGCTCTCTAGGCGATCGCCACAAAATAAGACGCGCCGCAGCGCGTCGAGGAAAA
>CAZSTZ010000423.1:0-2195 GCA_964609515.1 uncultured bacterium
AGTGGGCGCTTCAACACCCAGAAGAATTAAACAAGATGCGGCGAGAAGCTCGGGCCGAGTTTGAAGCAAAGTACAGTGCTGAGGAAAATTACCGACAATTAATGGAGATTTATAGTCTGGCTGTGGGCGATCGCTCTCTAAATTGACATAGTAAAATAAGGAAATCCAGTCAATTTAATATCCTCCCCTAGCAGCCCGAACTAGGATCAAAAGTTATGCCCCCAAACTCTATTACTTCACCTCCTCCTAAAACTAATTTATTAGGAATTGGAATCAGTCGGACTAATTACAAAGAATGTACGGATTTTATCGTTCAAAGTGCCCAACTCCATCAATCTTGTAATGTTGCTGCAGTTAACGTTCATAGCATCACGATCGCCTATCTAAACCAACAGGGTCATGGGGATGTTTTGCGCAATTTTACTCTTTTAACTCCTGACGGTCAACCTATTCGTTGGGGTCTTAATCTATTTCGCCAACGGGGCGAAAAACATTTAAAAGAAAGAGTCAGAGGACCGCAATTAATGTTAGATGTTTGCGATCGCGCTGCCTTTGAAAATATTAGTATTTTTTTATACGGTTCTCGCCAAGAAGTCTTAGACAAACTACAGATAAATCTCAAAAACAAATTTCCTACATTAAAAATTGCCGGGGCAATTTCTCCTCCTTTTCGCCCTTTAACACCCGAAGAAGAGGCAGTTTATTTAGAAGAAATTAGGGCTTCTGGGGCGGGTATTGTTTTTGTTTCTCTAGGCTGTCCCAGGCAGGAATTATGGGCTTTTGAACGTAGCGATCGCCTCTCCCGTCCTATCTTATGCGTGGGAGCGGCTTTTGATTTTCATGCAGGCAATATTCCCGAAGCTCCAGAATGGATGCAAAGATGGGGTTTAGAATGGTTTTTCCGGTTTTATCAGGAACCAAAACGTCTTTGGAAGCGCTATTTATTGCTAAATCCTTTATTCGTACTTTTGCTATTTCTTCAACTAATTAAACTGCTACCTTCTAAGAAATCAAAACCACAAAACTAATACGCTCCTTCGGGGAAAAATACTACTTTAACTGTCTTGAGTAAAATAATAAAATCAAGGCCTAAAGACCAGTTATTTATGTACATTAGATCCAAACGAAAAGCATTCTCAAAATCAATAATATTTGAGCGACCGGAAACCTGCCACAAACCAGTAATTCCTGGCATAACGTTATGGCGAACTAAGTGATGCTCTGAAAGTCCTTGAAAGTCTCGAAGCGCTAGAGGACGAGGTCCGACCAAACTCATTTGTCCCATAAGAACGTTAAATAGTTGAGGGAGCTCGTCCAAACTAGAACGACGCAGAAACTTGCCAACTTTGGTGACTCGGGGATCGTCCTTAATCTTAAACAAGACACCCCCCTTAATTTCGTTCTGTGCCTCAAGTTGTTTTTGTAATTGCTCGGCATTAATTACCATTGTCCGAAATTTCCAAAGCTTGAAATGATGGCATCTTAGACCTACCCGCGTCTGTTGATAAAATATCGGTCCCGGGGAATCTAATTTAATCAAGATCGCAATCAGTAAAAAAAGAGGACTAGCGAAAATGAGAACCAAGGTAGCTAGAACTAGATCGAAAGTACGCTTGAGCCAGTAGTCACTACCAATAATCATCGGAGGGCTAAATTTAATGGTCGGTATGCCGCCAATCATTTCTATTTTGGGGACTTGATTGGGAATATTTAAGCCTACAGGCAACACCCGCATATGAATGCCCGCAGTTTTAAGACTCCAGTAAAAATCCATGCGATCTGGAATTGAGTGCCACGAGCAAACGAAGACTTCTCCTACGTCTAAATCGCATAGCTGCTCTAGTATTTCTTGCCAGCGATCGCTCTTTTCTTTTACTGATAAATCTACTTGACCGACAATATTAAACTCTTTATTACTAACCAATTTAAGAGAAATTTTAGCTATTAAAGTATCTGAGGGAGAACCTACTAGAAAAATTTTCCGAGATATTCTGCCTTGCTGGCGAATTACTGTAATTATGCCTTCAGCTATTAGACGACCTGTAGAAGTAAAAATTAGGCTGAAAAACCACGCTAACAAAAAACTAGAACGGGAAATAAATACACCTGGTTGATAAAGAAAAGCAATTACCAACAAAAGACATTGGGCTAAGGTAAGACTTTTAACCAAGTTTAAAAACCGACGGCGGCTCTGG
>CAZSTZ010000424.1:0-2173 GCA_964609515.1 uncultured bacterium
AGTCCTTTGGTCTGGGAATCTGCCTGGGGAGGTAACGAAAGTCGGATAGTCTCTAATCAAGCGCTCCTTGGCGGCGCTTGTTGTTGGCCGGAATCGTGCCGGTGGGAAACGAGGTTGTCCTGGGGTTTGGGAGTTGGTGGAGAACAAGCGCTCTTTGAGGCGATCGCCTGAAAGTTTGGGTTCGCCGGATAAGTGTCGGGACCGACAGTTATCGTCCAAGGCGATCGCCTCTTATAGCCGCTATGGGAGTGGGTACTATTGTTTGCAATGCCGCGTAACCCGGTGTTAAGCTGTTAACTAGGTGTTAAGCTGTTAACATGAAATTAATTAACATAGTGGCACGAGAGTGAGGTATGCCGATAAAACAACAACCCAGAACAGAGGGGGGGAAATTTAGGAGTCCTTACCCGGAAAGGAGAGGCGAGGTGATCGCTATGCGTCTACCCGCAAGTCTTGATTATTTAGTCCGTAAAGAAGCGGAACGAAGTGGGATGAAACCCAATCAAATAATTCCTGAGATTTTAGCGCGTCATTTTGGATGGCATTCAGAGTCTATTGGGGCCGTTTCCAAATCTAGCTTCCCAAAAGATGATTAACTGTGAATGTTTTGAAGTACCCGTATATCTTCAAAGCAATGATTCTTGGGATATAGCTCGGTTAGAACCGGCTTTGCATAATGATATGCCAAGTAGGGGTTGGTCTTGTCACTGGCCTACGATATGGGAAAACACTGATTTTGAGCAGGGAGGAATAATTAAATTAACTGCATCAGGACAAATATGGGGATTAATGCGCTTTGAAATTTTTCCATCCCCTAGTAATTTTATAGAAATTTTCAACCTAGAAACTACGCCAGCGAATAGGCAGCCCAATCCAAAATTGGTGGCTCCAGTTGGAAAATGGCTGGTTTGGTATGCAGTCAATAAAGCTCTCGAATTTTTCCAACAAGCAGATGATGAAAGTCCTATTGTGGTACTGGAGTCGGTGGAAGCGGCTTTTGACTATTACAGGGATATTATTCAAATGCATTACGAAAAACCCGTTTCTATAGCACCAGGAGAAGATGGATATGTCTTTAGTTTTTCACCATCAAACGCCCGAAATTTCTGTCAAAGAATTGAAAAAGAATTGGGAAAACCAACCCCTGTTAAAACCTGAACAAGTCAAGGTAGGTAGGAAAGAAATAATGACTCGTCAGCAACGAGAAGAATTTTGGAGGAACTCTCCTCTTGCAGAACGCTTAGGTTTCACTAAGGAAGAAAAATAAGTAATACGCATAGCTAAACTGTCAAACTGGGGATGCTTAAAAGTTATCCTCATCTTCAGAGTTGTAAGCCAGCAACTAGCAATTAGTAGAGAAAAAAACCCTCCAAGGGGAGGGTTTTTTTCTATTTATAAAACCAGATTAGCTATCAGAGGGTGGAGAGCATCCACAATGAGGTTCGGGGGTGGTGGGTTGGGTTCAGGCAATTTGCATAAGTGCCGGATCCGGCAGTCGAGTGGGCGATCGCGTCACGGGACCGTGTTTCTCAAATAAATGTCGGGTCCGACAGTTTGTCCGAGGTCATTGTTTAAACCTCTAAAGGTCTAATACCTTTAGACTATTAAAGGTTTAGATGACCTCTCAACTCTTCCACATTGCGGATTTTGGACCAATCCACCTCGTTCGATTGAAGCAAATCTATCGCCACTTGAATCAAGTGCTGAGGATAAACGCGGTCAGCCGGAGCCACCGGGCCCTCGTTGTTGTCCCGGATAGTCTGGGCGGTATCAGAGAGCCAGTCTTTCTGCCGCCGCAAGATTTTGATGTTCACGGTAACCTGTGTCTCCTTATCGCTGGGAGTTTTCCGTTTGGCTTTATCCTTAGAAGAAGATTGTGCATTGGGGGCTGAGAGAGCTTTAGTCGGTTCGGCTTCAGGTTCCACGGCTTCGACGACTTCGACGGGTTCGGATTCTGCCGGTTGAGAGTCTTGTCGGATGCCCGAAAACTGAGAGAGCTTTGACAACTTTCCCCCCATTTTTTTATTAGACATTCCAAGCCTCCACGCATTCTTTAGCCATTGCCTTATAAGCCTTCGCCCCCACTGAACCCGACGCATAGCTAGTGACGGGTTTTTGTCCGATCGCAACTCAAAATCGCCTGAACCGAGGTAACGGTCAGACCGGGGGCGCA
>CAZSTZ010000425.1:0-2165 GCA_964609515.1 uncultured bacterium
ATCGCCCGCAAAAATACTCGCTCTCGACGCCTGCTCCTGCTAGGTTTAGTATTCGGCATCTTAATACTAATAGTATGCGCGATCGCCAGCATCGGTGCCGGAGCGATGGAAATTCCGCCAAACGCTATCTATAAAGCATTTACAGCCTTCGACGGTTCCACAGAGCAACTCGTAGTCCGCACCTTGCGAGTCCCGCGAACGGCCATCGCCATCGCCGTCGGTGCTTGTCTGGCAGTTGCCGGGGCTATCATGCAGGGATTAACCCGAAACCCCCTGGCCAGCCCCGCAATTTTGGGCATCAATGCCGGCGCGGCCTTGGCAGTCGTCGCCAGTCAATTTATGTTCGCCTCCTCCTCCCTCGGCCTGTACGCCACTTTTGGCTTTTTGGGGGCGGGTATAGCTGCGGCGGCGGTTTATTGTTTGGGCTCCCTGAGTCGCGGCGGCCCCACCCCCGTCAGACTAACCATTGCCGGTGCTGCCTTAACCGCCCTCTTGAGTTCTTGGACGACATTAATTCTCATTCTGGACCAACAAAAATTAGAAGAAATTCGCTTTTGGTTGGCCGGGTCGGTGGCAGGCCGAGACATGGATTTGTTTTTGCAAATATTTCCTTATATGCTGGTGGGATTGACAATGGCTTTTGCTCTAGCCAGACAAATTACGATCCTAACATTAGGTGAGGAAGTAGCGACGAGTTTGGGAGTGCGAACTGCTTGGGTGAAAGTCGCCGCGATTATTTGTGTGGTGCTTTTGGCGGGGAGTTCGGTGGCGATCGCCGGTTCCATCGGTTTTATTGGATTGATAATTCCCCACGTCGCTCGTTTTTTAGTAGGGGTCGATTATCGCTGGCTCGTTCCTTATGCGGCAATTTTAGGTAGCATTCTTTTATTATTAGCAGATATCGCGGCCCGAGTGGCGATCGCTCCTGTAGAACTTCCCGTTGGTGTAATGACAGCTTTAATTGGGGGACCGTTTTTTATTTATTTAGCTTTGTCGAAGGTGAGGAAGTAGGGAAGATTTTTATCTCCCCCGCCCTTTTTTGGAAGGGTTGTTATCATAGTAAATTATATTGGGATTTAAGCAAGGAGGAATAGAAACAATGACATTAAAAACCATCATTAAAATAACGGCAGATGGAAAATTGGAGCTACCCCCAGAAATTCGTTCTCGGTTACAGTCTGGGGATGAGTTTTTATTGTGGGAAGAGAAGGATACTATTATCTTAAAAAAAGTTCAAAATTCTTTGACGGATGATATTAAACAACAGGAAAAAGTAAAGGGAGACGACCGCTTTTTTGAAATAGCCGATCGCTTGGCAGAATTGAACGAAGTTGAGCCAATTACTGAGGAGGAAATCCAAGAAGAGATTCGAGCTTACAGACGGGAAAAACGAGGATTAACTTAAATTTATGCGAGTTGTTTTGGATACAAATACTGTGATTTCTGGGTTGTTTTGGCGAGGCAGACCTTTTGAAGTTTTGGAATTAATGCGATCGGGAAAAATAAAGGTTTACACCTCTGAAGCAATACGAGAAGAGTTATTGGAAGTTCTACAGCAAATGAGGAATTATGAAACATCTCTTTTCCCGAGTTAGTTGCTTTTTGCAACGACCGAGAGCAATCTACCCCGGTCATCTATCGACCTCAAATTTGGAATCTAATTAATCAAAATGACTGAAAAAGAACTGCCAGAATTACAGAAAAAAATCGATATGGGCGTAAAAAAAGCCATAGCCGAAGCCATAGAAAGACATCGCCTTTTAGGACAATCCATAACCGTAGGAAAAGATGGCAAAATTATTACTATACCAGCAGAAGAAATCCCGCCATTAAAGCAAAACTATCCAGAAAACCATACTTAATATATTAGTAGCTAGAAAACCAGCCAAGAAACCCGGTTTTTTGGAAAATACCTTCGCCAAAATAAAAAATGCCTTAATTTGTAGGTTTGGTGGAACGAAGACCGAACCCAACAAATAAGTACCTGCGCAAAATTAATTAGACACCGAACAGACAAGATGTTTTACGGGGGCAAATCTTTATGTAAATATTTTTGCCTATCTACTTACGTCGGGTTCCACTGCGTTCCACCCGACCTACAAGAAAATGGCTAATTGTTATTAATTGTTAATTATTAATTCTGATAATGAGAAAACCTTGGTTAA
>CAZSTZ010000426.1:0-2105 GCA_964609515.1 uncultured bacterium
TGTGACTTTGATGCCGAAAAATTAGTTTGTAATTTAAAGTTGGAGTAAAAAAACTGGGTACACTGCAATTTTCAAGAGAACTAAAAGCCGAAAGCTTTTTGCTAAGTGCTAATTTTTAATGGGAAGAAATTGAAGATACTTCGGGATACAATTTTTTCTTTTATCTTCCCAAAAACGGAAGTCAATTCACCCTCGAAAATGAAATTATTAATCAACCATTATTCTCTGTTAAATTGGCGAAAAACTCAACCAAATAAAAGACTATTATATGTAGCCCTAATTATTTCCTCCTTGCCTTCTATTTTTATTGTCTTAGGAGCAGATTTTGGCACGCCAGAAGATGCTTTTAACTTACCCCTAGCTTTAGAATTAGATGCCGAGAAACTGAACGACATCTTGCACCGAACTTTAGCAGGAAGTTTCGTGCATACAATTTTAGAATGGAGTGCAGTTTGCGTTGCCTTTTTTACCGTCTGCCTCAGTTTTGTTAATTATAGAATTACTGGGGAAGTTACCACGCCAATTATTGGGATAGCATTAATGTCTGCCGGGGCAATGGATGCCTTTCATACCCTAGCCGCCGATCGCCTCATTAGCAGTACGGTAGATTCCCAAAATTTAATTCCTTTTACTTGGGCACTATGCAGGCTATTTAACGCTATAATTTTAATTTTGGGAGTTGGCATAGTTTTGTTTTTAAAGCCCCAAAATTACGATAACAGCCGCGAAAGAAACTCAATTTATATCCTCTTATTAAGCATATTTTTCAGCTTGCTTGCCTACGGCATTATTTATCTCTGTGCCACTACTAACCATCTCCCGCAAACCATGTTTCCCGATGGCATTATTACTAGACCTTGGGATCTAATACCTCTTCTGCTTTATTGCGTTGCAGGAATTTGGATATTTCCCCGTTTTTATCGTCAATATCCCAGTTTATTTTCCTACGCTTTAATTGTTAGCAGCCTCCCCAATATTGCCACCCAATTGCACATGGCTTTTGGTTCCCATACTCTCTTCGACAATCATTTTAATATCGCCCATTTTCTCAAAATAAACGCCTACGCTTTACCCTTGTTTGGTTTGATTTTAGATTACGTTTATACCCATATTTCAATGCAATTAGCAATGGAGGAACTCAAACAAACTCAACTACAACTAATTCATACGGAAAAAATGTCTTCTTTAGGGCAAATGGTAGCGGGTATTGCCCATGAAATTAACAATCCGGTAAGCTTTATTTACGGTAATGTTGTCTATGCAAGCGAATACATGAGCGATTTGTTAGAACATCTCGAACTGTACCATAAATATTATCCAGAACCAGAGGCAGAAATTCAAAATAGTTTTGAAGAAAAAGACATACATTTTCTCATAGAAGATTTGCCAAAACTTTTAGCTTCTATGAAAATTGGAACTGAGAGAATTAAGGAAATTGTCTTAGGTTTGCGTCGCTTTTCGCGCTTGGATGAAGCAGAAATTAAAACCGTAGATTTGCACGAAGGTTTAGAGAATACTTTGATGATTTTGGAACATCGATTAAAAGCAACTCCAAAACATCGAGAAATTACAACAATTAAGGAATACGGTAATTTGCCAGAAATAGAGTGTTATCCTGGGGAGTTAAATCAAGTTTTTATGAATATTTTAGCTAATGCTATTGATGCCCTTGAGGAAGCTTTAACTTTGCCGGATAAAAAATGGGAAATTGACCCTACAATTTGGATTAGAACTGGCGTAAATAATAAAAATTGGGCCATAATTGAAATAGAAGATAATGGTCCGGGAATTCCCCCCAAAATTCGCGAACGATTGTTCGATCCTTTCTTTACTACTAAACCAATTGGTAAAGGCACCGGTTTGGGGCTATCGATTAGTTATAAAATTATTGCGGGGAGACATGGCGGACAGTTAACTTGCCAGTCGGAAGTGGGAAAAGGTACTAAATTTACCATCGCTATTCCTATGAAGCAAGGCGGCTAATTGTTAATTGTTGGGTTTCGTTTCACGGAGCCCGACCTACGATTTACTACAATTTACTAATTGTTAAACCGAAACTCTAATTTCTTGCCACAATTTTTCATACTCTTCGACGACTTCTGGAG
>CAZSTZ010000427.1:0-2084 GCA_964609515.1 uncultured bacterium
AATTGGGCAACGGATTTTGTAACGGATTTAACGGATGGGTTATCGAGGAGAAATGGTCAATTATTAATTATTAATTATTAATTATTAATTCCTAATTTGAGCCATCATCGCATCGTCATCCCAGTAGGAAGAAAGCTGTTGAATTTTGCCGTCTTCGTTAATCTCAAAAACGCTAATTCCTTCCGCCGTTGCCTGCTTTCCATTTTTGCCAGTAGCGTTGAGAGTCCACTTAACCGCCGCGCCATTTCCCGAAATAAAGACGTTATTTTTTGTCACTTCTAGCTTTTCAAAAACCATTGACAACATCTGATAGAATTTCGGGAAGTCTTCGATTTTATTTGGAGGTTTGCCCACCGGATCGCAGACAACAGCATCTTCGGCGAAGTTTTTTACTACTTCCTCCGAGTTCATCCCTGACATATTCACATAATAAAAATCTACCACCCGAGCGATCGCTTCCTTTGACATTTTTCCTCTTTATCGTCTAGTTAACTACCTTGGAAACTATACCATTAAATCGATGCCCAATATTTGATAATCTTAGCTAATTATTAATTGTTAATTGTTAATTGTTAATTGTTAATTGATACTAACTATTTTTAGTCAAAAAAAGGGAGGGTACTTGCTAGCTTTGGGGCGATCGCCTTTTCTGTTAACTCCCTCTCTGTTTTATTAAAAGTGTTTTTTAAACTTCCTATCTGACTGTCAGTCAACTTTTTAAATTTTGATTTTTATCTTGGGTTTTTTATTGTTTCTTTGTCTATGAACTTGCAGAAGGACTTTTGCCGATAACTGGTATTTGTCACTGGCGGCTGAATAAAATCAATGAAAAGCTCATCTATCCACAGACAGATTTTCCGAGTATTAAGCATTGGGGCCTACTTCGTAAGTCCCGCCGGTTTCCAACCAGTCAAAAATGCGTTCTAACTGTTTCAAGGTCACGAGGCCGTATTGCCAGAGGACCATCGGTAATTGGTTAGAGTCTTGCTCTTGGCGGCGGAGGGCCGTAGCGATCGCCGACTCGGGGATCGCCAACTCGCGGCGTAAAAATCCTATCAATTGAGTTTGTTTGCTGGACATCGTTCTCATCTCCTCTGGTTTTTAAAAGCATCTAGTAAAAATCGTATGGTTGAATTGATAATTTAACCTAATCTAATCGTAGCTGTAATCTTAGCATTCTCAGTGACTTAAAACCAGATTTATTCGTGACCTTACTCATCTCGTCTTTGTGATTTCAGTCACAGTTTTTTCTCGATCCCAATTTAGTTTTTATTAGTTTTAGATAACTTTACTCTAAATTATCCTAATAATGTCTTTTTAATTACTTTAACGATCCCCCTCTATCAAACTAACTATTCCTTTAGGCATAATCTGTAAAATTGCTTACTTTGTATTGACTTTAAGCAAAAGCTCAAACTACTTTTTACCTGCTAGTGGGAGAGAAAAACCGCGAGTTCGAGTCCCTAACCCTCGCGGCCATCAAAAATTTATCTGCTTTCGATTCTCCCACTCCGAACCCAAAATTGCGATAAGATCGCTCTAAAAATAGAGGCAATTAATTATGAACGATAATAAGTGGAAAATTTGGTTAGACAGAATTCTCATGGCAGATGTCTTATTAGTATTTATTAGCTTCGCCTGGTTCGCCGTTGCCGTTGTCGGTCGTTCCTTGGGAGTCTCCCTCGGTTTAGAAGTTTGGTATCAACTTTGGGAACCAATATTTACCCCCGCCATCGGTATCTTGATGGCGGGGGCAATAATTAGCGGGATTATTAGTCAAATTTCTAAGCGGTTAAGTAATAATTAACAATTAGCAATTAACAATTAAGGGATATAGCAGTTTTATTTGAGATGTGTCCAAAAGGCTGACGCTTTTTGGGAATAGGGAATGGGGAATGGGGAATGGGTAAGAGGGTTTCCAGAATTTTTTGCTGGTAGTAAATAGCCCTTTCTTGTTTACATCTCATTTGAAAACGCTATATCCAAATAAAGAACTCCTTCGTAGGTAGGGCGCGCGTGAAACGGAACCCAACAATACTACCGTATTCTTGAAGATTTTAATTTTTGGAAGTCCCTAACGTTGT
>CAZSTZ010000428.1:0-2041 GCA_964609515.1 uncultured bacterium
GCAATTGCGGACAAAAATTGGACTTTAAAAGTTAAAGGCCAAAAAATGAGAACCATTGGTTCTCAAAAAGTGCGCAATTGCGCACAAAATTTGGACAGTTCTAAGGTTCAATCAAAATCCCCAATTGTTAATTGCTAATTGCAATTCCCAATTCCCAATTCCCCAATCTAAAAAACCTCCACCCCTTCAAAGTTTTTAACCTTTTGAAGATTAGCCGACTCTCCGCAAGTTCGGGGAGTCGGAAATACTTTTTCGGGGTTAGCTAAACCTTTGGGATTAAAAACTTGGCGTATCCATTGCATGGTCTCCAAATCTGTCTCGTTAAACATAAAGGGCATAAAACATTTCTTATCGGAACCGATGCCGTGTTCTCCAGACAAACTACCGCCAACTTCTACACAAAATTTGAGTATTTCTCCCGCCACTTCTTCTACTTCTTCCAAAGCACCTTCTACGGAGTCATCGAAAAGAATTAATGGGTGGAGGTTGCCATCGCCGGCGTGAAAAACGTTGGCAATTTTATAGCCAGATTTTTTACTCAAATTCTCAATTTCTTGCAAAACTTCTACCATTTTCGTCCGAGGAATTACCCCATCTTGAACGTAATAATCGGGGCTCATATTTCCCGCCGCTGCAAAAGCTGCTTTGCGACCTTTCCACATTTTTAAACGCTTTTCTTGGTCGCTTGCCGTGGTAATATTTCGCGCCCCATTTTGCTTGCAAATTTCGGCTACTCGCTTTTTATTAGTATCGACTTCCACTTGCAAACCGTCTAATTCTGTTAATAAAATTGCTCCTGCATCTCGCGGATATAAACCGGTATTTACGACATCTTCGACGGCATTAATGCTGAGGTTATCCATAATTTCCATACCCCCAGGAATGATGCCGGCGCTAATAATATCGGAGACGGTTTGTCCGGCTGCTTCGATATTAGTAAAGTCTGCTAAAACGACGCAAATTGCTTCTGGGGTTTTAACTATTCTTAAAGTTATTTCTGTGGCGATGCCTAAAGTACCTTCTGAACCGACAAATAAGCCGGTTAAATCGTAACCTGGCATTTCGGGAACGCTGCCGCCAATATCGATAATTGAACCGTCGGGGGTGACTATTTTTAAGCCTAAAACGTGATTGGTTGTTACGCCATATTTGAGGCAATGAACGCCGCCGGAATTTTCGGCTACGTTACCGCCAATGGAACAGATTATTTGACTGGAAGGATCTGGGGCGTAGAAGAAACCGGCGCCGCTTACTGCTTGCGTTACCCAATTATTTATTACTCCCGGTTGAACGATTACTTGTTGGTTTTCGAGGTCAACTTTGAGGATTTTGCGCATTAAAGAAGTGACGATTAAAACGCAATTTTCTATGGGTAAAGCGCCTCCAGAAAGACCGGTTCCGGCGCCTCGGGGAAGCCAGGGGAGGTTGTGGCGATCGCATATTTTTACTGCTTCTGCTACTTGTTCGGTGGTTCGCGGCAGTACCACTAAAGCCGGTTTTTGACGGTAACTTGGCAGTCCGTCGCATTCGTAAACTAATAGTTCTTCCCGCCGTTGGATGACTCCGTTTTTACCGACGATTTTTTCGAATTGTTTGGCTATTTTTTTCCAATTGGTTGCGGTTTTGGTTTTTTCTTTGGTTAGCATTGTCTTTAATTTAAAAGTTGTAATTTAATGTTAGTTGTATTATAGCAATTTTCAAAAAAAAATAAATCTGTAGGAACATAGCATGAAGTTTATTGATAGGAATCAGAAGCCAGAAATATTTGTTAATTGGAAAGGGTTAGAAAACGAAGAATAGTTACGGTGTATCTCAATTTTGAAGAAAACGAACAATTTGACGCTTTTTGGGAATGGGGAATGGGGAATTGGGAATTGGTGCATAGTGTCTTTTTACAAATATGAGATGCTCCGAATAGTTAGTATTTTGGCAGGACTTGAGTTTAACCTTATTTGGACCGTACTTGATTAAAAAGTCAAGCGTATGGGCGAACGCCCCCTTATAATCTAATTATATTAAAAAAAAATGCTTTTGTCAAGGG
>CAZSTZ010000429.1:0-2033 GCA_964609515.1 uncultured bacterium
CTTAAATCTCGATGCTGGCGAAGGTGTTGCATTAACAATTGACAATTAACAATTAACAATTAACACCTCAGTAAAAACACGCAAAAATTACCTCCGTATTCTCCGTAAAACTACAGAAACAAAAGTTCGGCAATCTTGCCGATGTTTTTTTTGGCGGTAAAGGCAACAATAGAAATATAAAGCAATCTTAATCTAAGAAACCGGGTTTCTTAAAGAAACCCGGTTTCTAGCCCACAGCACGGATTGCTATAAAGATTTGGGTGGCTCCAAATCCTCCGACAACTATTCTACTAACTCCCAAAAAGATGAACCCAATTCTAGTTATAGAAGACGAAGCCAAAATCCGCACTAATATTCAAGAAATATTAGAACTCGGAGACTATCATGCCATTGCCGCCCCAAACGGTAGGGAAGGTTTAGAATTAGCTAAAAAACACCTGCCAGATTTAATAATTTGCGACGTAATGATGCCAGAAATGGACGGTTTTGGCGTTTTAGAATGTCTCCGCGAGGAACCAGAAACGGCTCTCATTCCCCTTATTTTTCTTACCGCTAAAGTGGAAAAATCGGATATGCGTCAAGGGATGAAATTAGGGGCAGATGATTATTTAACTAAACCTTTTAGCGCAGACGAATTATTAGAAGCTGTCGAGGCCCGCCTCGAACGAGCTGCCAAGCAAAAAGCTAAACTTGAAGAAATAACAGAACAACTCAAACAAGCTGCCAATTTTGATAGTTTAACCGGCTTGCCAAACGAGTCAGTTTTAGGGGGAGAAGACGGCTATTTGAGTAAAACTATTGCTAAAAGAGACCGAATTAATCGTTTGGTTCCTTTCCTGTTATTGGGATTGGATAGATTTACGAGAATTAACGAAGAGTTGGGATATGCTAAGGGCGATTTGGCAATTAAAGAAGTAGCAGAAAGGTTGCAAACTTTTGTCAGTTTTTTGGAGCAAGATATCTGTTTAATTAAAATGGAAGGAGATAATTTTGCTTTACTTTTTCCTCCTTATAGAGATGAAAGTTTTGCCGTAAAAATTGCCCAACAAATACTCGCTATAGTTGCCGAACCGGTTAAAATAGAAGGATTAGCAGTTCCAATTACGGGCAGCATCGGCATTGCTTTTTATCCTTATGCTAATAATCTGGAAGAATTGCGCAGGCAGGCGGCGATCGCTCTCAGCCAAGCTAAAAAAAGCGGAGGCAATACTTGTAAAATTTATCAGAAAAAACTCTTGGGCGATCGAGTTGATTCTGACTTAAAACTTGCTTCGGATTTTCACGAAGCCTGGCAACAAAAAACTCTAAAAGTTGCCTATCAATCTCGTCTCAATCCTCGCAATCGAAATACTATCGGCGTCGCGGCAACTCTCAAATGGGACCATTTTTATTTTGGTAAAATACCCCCCGCCAAAATCCTCTCCCTCGCGGAACAATCTGGCTTAACTGCTGCTTTAGGAGAGTGGATGTTAGAAACTGCTATTGTTCAAGCTAAAAAGTGGCTCGATACGGGAGTAAAATGGCAGGTATCTGTAAGTTTGTTGCCGCCATTATTTAACGATGCTAACCTGGAATTAAAAATTACTTCTTATTTACAAAAAACAGGATTGAACCCCTCTTTTTTGGGTTTAGAAATTCCGGCGGATGCCATTGGCAAGGCTTCTAATTTAAACGCGGTTGGTTCTAAATTGATGAATTTGAAAAAAATCGGAGTTACGGTGACAATTTCCCAATTTAATTTGGAGCATACTTCTTGGAATTTCCTTCCAGAATTAGCCATCGATAAAATTAAAATGGACCCGGTTGTACTGGCAAATATAAATCAAAATGCTCCTATTATTAGCACTCTGGTAAAAATTGCTTCTAATTTAAAATTAAAAATTGTTGCTGATGGGGTGGAAACTGAAGGGCAGATTAAGGCTTTTGCTAAACAAAAATTTGATGAGGTTCAATATGGTTCGTTGTTTGTAGTTAATAATAATGGGTAATGGGTAATGGGTAATGGGTAATGGGTAATGGGTAATGGGTAATGG
>CAZSTZ010000430.1:0-170 GCA_964609515.1 uncultured bacterium
ATTCTTCCGCGCTTGGACCTAACCGTCCGTAGAACAGGCATCTTGCCTGTTCGCCAGTTCCCTCAGACTAGGTTCGCACGCATCGGAATAATAGTAAAAAACAACCAATTTGGCAACGGAGGATTACCGACCGATGGAAACCTTACACCAACCAAACGACACCATCAACC
>CAZSTZ010000430.1:270-2019 GCA_964609515.1 uncultured bacterium
AACGCTATCGAATAGTTACCCCCTTGGGTCAAGGTTCGATGGGCACTACTTACGAGGCAGAAGATTTAACAAATTACCAGCGAGTTGCCATAAAAGCCGTATCTTTACGACAGGCGACAGACTGGAAAATCTTAGAACTATTTGAACGAGAAGGGCGAGTTTTAGCTAATCTCAATCATCCCAATATTCCCAACTATCTCGACTATTTTTATGTGGATAGCGAGGGAGACCGCATCTTTTATTTAGTTCGAGAATTAATAGCAGGAGATTCTTTAGCTAATTTAGTTCAAAGAGGCTGGAATTTGGAGGAAGAAAAAGTCAAACAAATTGCAGTTCAAGTCTTGCAAACTTTAGACTATCTCCACAGATTAAATCCCCCAATAATTCACCGGGATATTAAACCAGAAAATTTGATTGTTGACCGTTCCAGTAAAGTATTTTTAGTTGACTTTGGGGCGGTGGCGGATGTTTATCGCCAGACCATTAGTTCGAGCAATACTTTTGTGGGGACTTTAGGTTATATGGCCCCAGAACAGTTTCGCGGACAGGTAAAACCGGCTTCAGATTTATATAGTTTGGGGGCGACTTTGGTATTTGTTTTAACGGGGCGATCGCCCGTAGATTTGCCCCAAGTTCGGATGAAGATCGACTTCAGAAATCGGGTTTCTATTTCTCCCCAGTTTGCCGACTGGTTGGATAAAATGTTGGAACCGATGTTGGAGGATAGATTTACTTCGGCGGGGGAGGCTTTAGATGGTCTTAATAATGAAATTGCTTCAAGAGGAAACGGGGAGTTTGTTGAGAGCGATCGTCCTATTTCAAATATTGTTAGTACCCGCCAGCAAAAACCTGCTGGCAGTGAAATTGTTTTCACGGATAATGGTACTGACTTATTAATAGAAATTCCCAGAAAAAAATCTCAAAAACTAGGGGGTTTATTGCTGTTAATAATAACCTTAGCAGCAGGAGTGCCGATGTTTGTGTTAGTATTTGAGTCGTCATCTTCCGGCCCAGATAATGGTTTAGTTGGCTTTTTGTTTTTAGTATTTTTTGTGGGCACTATAATCGCAACTTTAAAATTAATGTTAGAGAAAGTAATCTTAAAAATAAATGCAAGCAGGTTGCGTCTTGAGTGGTTATTAGGTAATAGTTTTATGTTCGGAGACAAAACAATTTCAACTAACCAGATTGACAAAGTTGGGCTATCGACAATTAAGGACGGTAAAGCTTGTACTATTTGGCAAGGAGTTAAGCCAATTAAATTCGGTGCCGGTCTCAGCGAAATCGAACAAGAATGGTTAGTAGAAGAAATACGATATTTCTTAAACCAAATTCGTCAATAAATCAAATTAACAAAGCTTAAAAAATGGAAACCTTACACCAACCAAACGACATCATCAACCAACGCTATCGAATAGTTACCCCCTTGGGTCAAGGTTCGATGGGCACTACTTACGAAGCAGAAGATTTAACCAATTATCAGCGAGTTGCCATAAAAGCCGTATCTTTACGACAGGCAACGGACTGGAAAATCTTAGAACTATTCGAACGAGAAGCGCGAGTTTTAGCCAATCTAAATCATGCCAAAATTCCCAATTATTTCGATTATTTCCAAATAGAGACTCCAGAAGAAATCCGCTTCTATTTGGTACGAGAATTAATCGAAGGGGAATCCTTAGCAACTCTCATAGAACAAAACTGGCAACCCACCGAAACTCAGGTTAAAGATATCGGGATTCAAGTATTAAA
>CAZSTZ010000431.1:0-2015 GCA_964609515.1 uncultured bacterium
AGGTTCGCGTTTTGTTGCCAAGAACGACATGAGTTGTTTTTCTGTTTCCGAGAGGCGATCGCGCTGTTCCCGTAAAATATCTTTCACATTTTCCGGCAACAAGATAGTATCGTCTGGCAACAACTCGGTCAAGCTTCCTCCCACCTCTTGAATTTGAGCAGCCGCACTTTTTAACCATAACGGGTTGCCTTGGTAGCGGTTAATTAATGTTTCCCAGTTTTCTATTTCTGCTAAGTCGCAATCTCTCAATATTTCTCCTCCCCCTGTCAGATCTAAACCAGAAAGTTGTAAGCTCCGAATGGGAGTTTTTTGGTTTGTAACTTGAGGAAATTCTCCTGGTGGTTCCCATCCTATTAAGAGAAAGCAACTTTGATGGGATAATTGTTTTATGTCTTTAAAAAAAGAGCGATATTCTTTGCATTTTGCTTTATATTTTCCTGCAAGTTCTCCAGTAAAGAAAAGATGGTGAATGTCATCTAAAATTACTAAACTGCGATGCTTCTGGAAATACTTAATTAAAGGTATTGATTTTTGGTTAGCTGTTGGCGAAGCTTGCTTTTTTGAGTTGGAAAAAAACTCGATAGAGTTAGTTTTAAATTCTGCTAGAGTGGGGGCTGTTTTAAGACTTTTCCATAAGACATATTCAAACTCATCTTTTATTTGTCGAACCAGTTGCGCTGCTAATGCGGTTTTACCGATACCGCCGATGCCGGTGAGAGTTATTAAGCGACAGCGTTTTTTTACTATCCAAGTTGTGAGGGTTTCGAGTTCGGTAGCGCGACTGTAAAAATCCTCCAACTCCGGCATTTCGCTTAAATCTTGATGTCGAGTTAGAGGTTGTTTTGCGTTAGGTTGGTGCGAGGTGGGTGTATCTGGGGGGTGTCTGGTTTGTTCGCAGATATTAAAATTACCGATATCGAAGGAACACTTAAAAGCGCAAAGGGAAGTAAAAAAGAGAGATGGTAATGAGTGTGAAATTTGCGGTAAAATCGCCGATAGCGCACACGGACACCATGTTATCCCTTACAGTGATGGTGGTCCTGCGGATTTGAAGAACATGATGACACTTTGCCCGGAGTGTCACAGGAACTACCACAGTGGAAAAATAAAAGTCGATATTTGGCGATTTTGAAAATTAAATCGAGTGCGGTCGAGCTTCCTGTGGGAAACACAGCGCCTTTTTACACTCAAAATCTTCATCTCATTCTCTAGCCACTTTTTTATAAGTACGGTTTTAGGGTGAGGTAAAACACGAGAACCTCCTGCTTCTTTAAGAGGCAGGAGGTTCTAAATTTTTCTGTAGGCTTACAAAATCTTAGAAATTATTATAAAATATAAAATCCAAAAACAAAAATCCCCTGACAATGCTATAGTCGGAATACCCACCGATTAACGTACAAAATAAATCGAGGTAATTCAAAACGAAATTAACAGCCACAGAACAAGGGTTATTAATTCCTAAAGAACTCTTAGGAGAAAATCGAGAATTTGAAATTATTCGAGAACAAGGAAAAATTATTATTACCAGCATCAAGAAAACATCATCTATTTGGGATTTAGGTACAAACCCTGTAGAATGCGATGTTAAAGATGGCGCAATAACCTTTCTCGAATGAGAAAATTATATAGGCATGGAGGTTTAAGAAACCGGGTTTTTTCAAAAAACCCGGTTTCACGCGGGGGAGTTAGCCTCGAACAAAATGACGAATGTATTGTTAAAAAAACCTCTACATTTCGGTTAAAATTAAAGACAAAGCTTCGTCTAAAATTACTTGTTTTTCAACCATTTTTTCTAACTCTTCCGGTTCGTAAATGCCCTCGGCAACTTCTAAGGATGCCTCATCAATAGCATTGAGATAAGCATCTTCTAAAACTTCGATTAATTCATCGTTATCTAAGTAAAAACCACCAGCTTTTCTGCATTTATTTTCCCGCTTAATTTCCCTAACAGAATTTCTAATTGAAACATCCCAGGAACGAGTAGTGCGATTTTCTGCTTGCTGTTTGATGAGATG
>CAZSTZ010000432.1:0-1995 GCA_964609515.1 uncultured bacterium
AAAAAACCGGGTTTCTTAATTCTCTTAACTTAGTTGGACTACGGGGATGTTATTTAGGAGGGTTTCGTTGGTTAATAAATCGTTAACGGTGATTCTGAGAAAACGATTTTCATCTACTTGAAATAAAATCTTGATTCGATCGCTCCCCGGATTTCCTGGCGGTGTTAATTTAGCAATAGTACGACCGGTGTCGGTATCGTTTAAAGTTTGTACCGAAGTTTGACTGCCGGAAAGCTGTCTGGTTACGAGGCGATCGCCGTCAAAATAAACTTCTGTTCCGCTAGTATTTGCTGCTAATTCGCCTAAAATTAATTCAATACTCGGCTGATTATTTATCGAAGCGCCTAAGATTAATTCCACAGCTTCGCTCATGGGATAAGGTTGACCGGATTTAATTAAAGGATGCCAATTATGAGCGTTGTTTCGCCTATCCCAATAACGAATACCATAAGTATGATAAAGAAAATCTTTAACTTCTATTCCTTGAGTTAATTGTAAAGCTCCTCTGGCGATGGCTTCAAAAGGTTTTTCGGAACGAATTTGGAGTTCGTCAAAATATTGTTTAACCCAGTTTTGTACTGCGGGAATTTGTACCGTTCCACCTACTAATAAAACGGCATCAATATCGGCAGTTTCTATTCCTTGACGGCGAGCTTGTTGCAATACTTGAGTCATGGATTTATCGAGACTTTCAAAAAACTGGCGTTCTTGAAGGATAGACTCAAAGCGATCGCGGTCTAACTCTAATTCGTAGGTCTCGAAATTTTCATCATCAAAATAAACTTCCTTTGCCTGCTTTTGCAAAGACAATTGAATCTTCAACCTTTCTGCCAAACGCAAAGTTAAAGGAGATTTAGCTAAACCCTGAGTTTCGGCAAAATAGTCTGCCAACCAATTATCGAGATCCGAACCGCCTAAATTTTGCCCGTATTTTGCTAAAACTCTGGCTGTTTTTGTCTGTTGGGTCGCGCTTTCTGCGAGTAACTTTTCGCCCCATTTAAGAATAAAACCGAGAGGTTTTTTGGCTGCGGAACTATCCAAACGAACTAAGGACAAATCGAGAGTACCGCCGCCGAAGTCTATTACTAATAAAAGTTCGCTATCTGCCAAACCATAACCCAAAGCAGCGGCAGTTGGTTCGTCTAACATTCTGACTTGTTCGACTTGCAAAGATTGAGAAACTTTACCCAACCAGTGGCGGTATGCTTCAAAACTATCGACGGGAACGGTAAAGATTAAGGATTCTACTGGGAGGGGGATTTCCCGAATGGCGGCGACAATATTAGTAAGAAATAACTGCCCCACTCGTTCAAAATCGACGATTTGGCCATCTAGCTCGGGTAAAAATCCTTTAATTTGGGTGCCGATGCCCCGTTTGAAGTTGCGGAAGAAGCGGGAGTCGGTGGCGATGTCGTAACCTCGATCGCGGACTTGTTGCCCCAGGAGGATTTTGTCCTCGGCGGCGTTTTCGAGGTAAACCAAACTGGGGATGAGGGGTGGGTTTGAGGCGGCGATGAGGGATAAACCGGGTAGTTTGAGAGTTTCTGGTTGTTGAGTTGCTTGGTTTTGGCGGCAGATTACCGTGTTGCTGGTTCCGAAGTCGATGGCGATCGTCATGGTTTGTATTTGGGCTTGGTCTCAATTCTGTCTGTTTATTATCTCATAATCTTGGTTTTATCGAGACGTTCGTAGTAATCGCTTTAGCGATTTAGATCGGACTGGTTTTAAATCAAGACGTTCCTAGTAATCGCTTTAGCGATATCGAGACGTTCGTAGTAATCGCTTTAGCGATTTATATCCTACTTATTTTAAATCGCTAAAGCGATTACTACAAACAATATATATTTTCCAGCCCGTTGAAACGGAGACTTAAAGCTCAAGGAAATTGTTCCCAATTTTTTAGAGAAATATTAGATGCTTTAAAAAAACAGAGATAAGCAATCCTTATCAAAAAAATTGCGGGTTTTTTCTGGCAAGCTAGAGGATGTTAATAAC
>CAZSTZ010000433.1:0-1966 GCA_964609515.1 uncultured bacterium
ATTAACAACTAACAATTAACAACTAACAATTAACAACTAACAATTAACAACTAACTAACAATTAACAACTAACTAACTATGCAAAATACCAGATTAGAGCGATTATTTAACGTTATTAACCAGCGCCTTCAAGTATGGTTGCGCAATCCTTGGCGACGAATTTCTCTGTTGATTATCAGCTTATTATTTGGCAACTTTTTAGCAACCGTTATTTCCACTGTGGCCGGTCAAGAAGGTTATTTAGACGTGACTTATGCTATAATTTGTCTCCTCATTACTGAGTTTTTAAATTGGCTTGCTTATCGCAGTTATTCTGGCAGCTCGCGCTCTTTTTGGATAGATGTTTTAAACGGTTTTAAAGTCGGTCTGACTTATGGTTTGTTTTTGGAAGCTTTTAAATTGGGTTCTTAATTAAAATTTGCTTATTTATGGCTTTACCATTAACAATTAACGTCAACTTCTTGGTTCCTTTCAAAAGATGCATCCATCTAATTTATCCCTAATTTCAATCTTAGAAAAATTTCTGGCAGGAAATTCTCCCGCCACCGAAGAATTATCACTACTAAAACAAATAGAATTGACAGACAAATCAAGAGCAGAAACCTTCGGCATTACAGAAGCAAATGTCGCGGAGGTTGTTCGAGAAAAAATTGACTTATTTCTTTCCTTAATTGAGGATAAGAATAAATTACCTTTTTCTTTGAGCGATCGCCTCGAAACTTTCTGGCATCTCTGGTTGCCTTTAGTAATTTTAATGGCAACAAAACGAGAAAAGTTAGGTCGTCCTTTAATTCAAGGAATCTTAGGAGTCCAAGGAACCGGCAAGACAACTTTAGCACAAATTCTCATCTTTATTTTAGCAAAAATTGGCTGGAATGCTATTAGCATTTCTCTCGACGACCTTTATAAAACTTATGGCGATCGCCAGCAACTCAAACAACAAGACCCCCGTTTTATTTGGCGAGGCCCCCCCGGCACCCACGATGTCGAACTCGGCATCCAATTATTAGATAAACTCCGTCAATTTTATCCTCCAAATTCCCCACAACAATTAATTGAAATTCCTCGCTTTGACAAGTCTCTTTTTGCCGGCGCCGGCGACAGAACTACACCGGAATTTGTTAGCAATATAGATATTGTTTTCTTCGAGGGTTGGTGCGTTGGCGTTCTACCAATTGACCCTACTGTTTTTGATTTTGCACCTCCTCCTATTATTACTGAAACTGACAGAAAGTTTGCCAGAGATATCAATAACAAATTACAAGATTATTTGCCGCTTTGGCAAAAGTTGGATAGTTTAATCGTGCTTTATCCCAAAGATTATCGAGTTTCTAAAAAATGGCGACTTCAGGCAGAAAAAGAAAGTATCGCCAGAGGTAAGTCGGGCATGAGCGACGAGGAAGTAGAACGGTTTGTCGAGTATTTTTGGAAGGCTTTACATCCAGAGTTATTTGTTAAACCTCTTCTTAATAATTCCGAGTTGGTGGAAGTGGCGGTGGAGTTGTTTGGCGATCGCTCCATCGCCAGAACTTTTCGTCCTATTAATTGTTAATTGTTAACTGTTAACCAGATAGCTTTGTGGCGGTCTTATCTGTTGGGCCTGGTCTGTTGGGCCTGGGGGGTCTAACCCATCACACAGGTAGATAGTTCTTCCTCATCGACTCCATCCTAACAAATAAAAAAGCTACTGTCAAGGGGTTTAGCAAAAAAAATTTTGTTGGTAGCGATCGATGAGCGCGATTCAGCTTTTTTTAATTGTAAGGTGCGACGGGATACCTTTTGGGGCGATCGCTTCCACCTCGTCTGCGTAAAAATATAGAGTCTCCATATTTTTACGCTTATAAAATCTCTGTTTGCTGCTAATTTTAGAACCAGAAAAACCGATAAGTCGTTTGCTGGATGCTTAATTGGAATTTTCCAACTCCCCAGAAGCTATTGTTACTTTCCTAATTTCCAGTAGTTAGCT
>CAZSTZ010000434.1:0-1938 GCA_964609515.1 uncultured bacterium
AACAAGTACCAAATTGATTAGAAAAACTTATCACCAAAAAGTCTGAAGAGCCAAAGTGATTCGATACAGACCCCTTTATAAATAAAAGTTTGATTACTAGAAATTTTATTAAAAAAATCTTTTTCGTCTAAACCAGAAAGTCCTGACTTTATCATTTCACAATAGACCAAGTCATATCCAGACAAGAGAGTATCGATAGTAAGGTAACTATCAGGGGACCACAAATTGTGCCTAATTTTAACTAAACAAAATGGATCCAGCCCAGCTTTTTTTATTTTTTCTATGGTAGGGAAGTAGGGTGGCTTATTATCAGAGAAACCCTTTATTTCATTCTTGACTTCATCAATAGCTATCAAAGGAATACTAAAATTTGGGGGAGGACAATTCCTGTATTCACAAACAAAAATTATGGCTGTCGGACACTCAAGATATCCTTTTTTAAAAAGTTTTTGTAACATCTGTTCTTCTGTTCTAAAATAATATTTTTTAAATTGGGAAAAAAAATCCTTCCATACCGTAATAAGTGTATGCTCTTCCCTGGATGTAAGCTCTGGTCCATGAGAAAAATCTGCTATCCAATCTGGGTTTACCCCAAAGAGCTTCATTTTTTCTACTAAATCTATATCTACATCCTCTCCTCTTTTTCTTTTATCTTCAACAGAGGGATGACAATTTTTTGTTATATCATCTGCATCTTCATTTGGGTGAATAATTCTATCCGGAAAAATATCCGGGCAGCACCCTTTTTCTAAAATTTTAATGGAAGCACTGTTCTTTGTAAAAAAGCCGGTTTGAGAAAGAGCATCGCATACCTTTTCTTCGGAATTTGCTTTAAAGTAACTTTTTACATATCTGTATCCATTAGAAAGATTATCTACAATTCCCCATGAATTGCTTTTGTCAATATTCCAGCAAAACCAAGCTTTAGAGTCTGGGTTTAGCCCAAATTCCTTCATGGTTTTAACCCAGCTCAATTCTTCTTTGGATTGGCCTGAATTAATCCCCGACTCTGTTTCCTGATTAGCCATTTTGAACCTCTATATTTTAAATAGCAATAATTCTAGCATTTTTTGGAATCATGAGTTATGGAGGAAGTAGATTCCTCGTAGCCTTGTTAAGTTTTATCCGCCACCTGACGAATAGGGTTCCCCCGTTGCTTACAATGGTTGGAATCAGTTGGGGGGAAGTCATGGACGACCTGCAACAGTTTATTGAGGAATCCGAGCCGTTGCGGTTGCTGGAGCCAGTCCCCCTCACGCAACAACCGGCTGCGGTTTATTTGTCTAGTCTGGGCAAAACTTCACAAGTCACCATGCGGCAAGCACTCAACTACATTGCCGCACTGCTCACCAATGGCTCATGCGATGCCCTGACCCTAGACTGGTCCAAGTTGCGCTACCACCACACCGCTGCGGTTCGTTCGGCTTTGTTGGCTCGGTTGGCTCCCGCTACTGCCGCCAAGATGCTCTGTGCTCTACGGCGAACTCTTCAAGAAGCGTGGCGGCTGGGGTTAATGTCTCATGAAGACTATGCCCGTGCTGCGGATTTGCCACGCATCGATGTTCCTAAAAAAAACTTGAAAGGTCGGGCGATTGCCTCGGATGAACTCGCCGCAATGCTGCATGAGTGCGAAAAGTCTGACACTCCTCTGAATCTGCGCGATGCCGCCTTGATTGTCATCCTGCGCGGTACGGGCATCAGGCGGGAGGAGTTAGTTAACCTGCAATTGAAACATTACCATCCTGATACGGGCATTATCGAAGTGATTGCGGGGAAGCGGGACAAGGATAGGATAGTTTACCTGGCGGATAAGTTGGTCCCGGTTGTGGAGAGTTGGTTGCAAGTTAGAGGGCGCGAACCCGGGCCGTTGCTTTGTCCGGTCAACCGCTTCGGGCGAGTCCAACTTAAGGCGCTGACTCCAGATACGGTGTACAAAGT
>CAZSTZ010000435.1:0-1906 GCA_964609515.1 uncultured bacterium
TTTTGTGCGCAATTGCGCACTTTTTTTTGGGTGGTTGTTGGGAGATGTCCAATTTTTGTGCAATTTTATGGGTTGCACTTTTTTGGGCTCTGTTCGCAAATTCTCAGCTTCCAATCTAAAATCTAAAATGAGATGGTGCTGTTAATTCGGATACTTTGTAGCCTAGCAAACATTAAAAGGAGAAATAATGAGGCAAACTGATAATAGAATTAAAAAAATCTAATCAATTGATGGGACAAAGCCATGTTAGAAGAACCAAATCTCATACCCAACATTGCCAATCCGTTCGATAGGGACATCTTGCCGACAGCCCTGGGGACCGACCCAGAGATATTACCGTTCCAGTCTCACGGTGGGAAAGACCAAACAAGCGATCTCTCGTACCCCCCACAAAGATTAAATTACTTCCACGAAGAAGTCAATTCCCCATTCCCAATTCTCCATTCCCAAACAAGAGAAAAAAGTCAAGATTCCTCCTCTTTAACTGACTTTAATTCAGGCGTTTTTACAGTAGATAAAACCGGAAAAGTATTAATCGAATATCTCCTAGACATCATCGGTAATAAAGGAGAATTAGCAATATTTAGCCTGGAAGGAATCGAAGAATTAGCCTTTACCGACTACAAAGCATTTCTCAAAGAAGCAGCTAGAAGAGCGTTAACAAATTCCGAGTTGGGTTATGTGGTAATTAGGGACCGAGAAGAAGCCGCATTATACCAAGAAAACCCAGGACAAAAAAATCGCAACGGCGGCGAGTATCAAGGATTAAAAGTATTAAAAATGAAACCCGGAGATAAAGTCGGCTTTCTTTTCGTTCCCAATTCTACGGTGGAACAAGTATTTGAAAAACCGATTTTAACCGGTGCCAAACGACCGTTCTTTTCCTTAACCACAGAAAATCCCGACGATAACTTCCCCGAAAACCAATTTGTTGACTTAACCGGAGATGGAGAAGTATTTGGCATTGAAGGTTCCCAAAAAGGACGAAAAAAATATAAAGATGTCGTCTTTTATGCGGGCAGGTTGAAAGGAGAAACACCTTTATACGACGACTTAATTCATCCCAAACAAGACTGGTTTGAGGAAGAGACAGAATTTGCAGAAGTAGTAGATAGCGTTATTGATGAAGATAGAGACGCGCCGGAAATCACTGTGGAATTAGCTAAGGATACGGGAGAGGATGAAACTGATAAAATGACTGCGGACCCGAGTTTAACTGGAACAGTTATTGATGAGAGCGAAATTTCGAGTTTTGAGATAAGTTTTACCGGAGAAAGCGACAGTTTTGTTGAGGTAACGGCTGCGTTAGAAACGGACGGCAGTTTCGTCTTAAACCGAGAAGTTTTGGAAGAAGTTTTGGGAGAAACTTTGCCTTTGGGAATGAATGCGGTTTATTTACGCGCCACCGACGAAAAAGGATGGGACTCGGCAGTATTTGAGTTTGAATTTACATTAGAAGAAGAGGATTTGTTGGGGCCGGAAATTGAATCAATGGCTGGAATTTCGGGACTGGATGCTTATCCCGATGCCCTAACTTTACCTCCAAACGGTACCCGACAGCTATCGGTAAAAATTGATGGATGGTTGGAGTCTCCAGAATTGACGGCGGATGTTAGAGATATTAGTTACGTCGTTGAAAATGAAGATATTTTAGAAGTAAGTCCCGAGGGTTTGATAACCGGTCTTGCCGGGGGCGAAACTAATATAACCGTTCAATATGGGGATGCCGAAGTAACGATACCGGTGTTGGTGGAACCGCCAGAAACCGGCCCGGCAGTAGTTGACGAAAGCGGCGGCGTTGTAGAAGGTAGCGATGGTTCCCTCGTAATGCTCGCTCCCGGGACCTTAACAGAAGAATCTCTGGTAAACCTGACACCGTTGCAGCAACAAGATTTATCGCTACCAG
>CAZSTZ010000436.1:0-1887 GCA_964609515.1 uncultured bacterium
AACTCTTCTCGGGTTTGAGGAGCAAACACGGAGATACCATACTTATCCATTAAAGCGATCGCCTCCAGTCTAGAAATCCCTAAAATTCTCGCGGCCCTCCCGCTAGAGATAATACCGCGTTCTAGCAAAGTCATCACATAGACTTCCCTAGCTTTCAACTCAGCTTCTCGGCGGACATCTTCTGGGATGTTCGCAACGTCGAGAGTAAACTTGACTGGGGTTTGTAACTTTTCCATCGTTTTTAGCAATAGATTTGAACTGCTTTTATTATATAGGAGTTTTCGCGAGACATCTGCTTATGAGATTAATCCATTTTGTCCGTTATGTCAAGGGTTAAATGGTAAAGCGATCGCCTCCTACAGAATTGAGAAACCGGGTTTTGCCGAAATTACCCGGCTTCTGGGCCCGAGACTATAAAGCAATGACAGCAGAAAGATTTATTCTATGATATAATCGACAGTCATCCCATTACCATCCTAAAACTATGAAATTAGACCTCAAGAGATTTTTCCAAGCTTGCAGCCCCGCCCCTCTCGACTTAACAAATAACGACCAAAAACGGTACTATATTAATTTTGCCGAAGTCCGGGGAGAAAACGTTATTAAACAACTCCACCGAGAGATTTCCTTTTCAGAAGACCAACCGTCTTGTCAGTTATTTACCGGTCATATCGGTTGCGGTAAATCGACGGAATTATCCCAACTAAGAGCTAGATTAGAAGAAGATGGTTTTCATGTGGTTTATTTTGAAGCTACAGACGATTTGGATGTTGCCGACGTGGAGCTAACCGATATTTTATTAGCGATCGCCCGTCAAGTTAGCGCCAGTTTAGAAAATAGTAAAATTGCACTACAACCCACAGGTTTTAAAAAATTTATCCAACAAACAGCAGAGTTTTTACAAACTCCTATCGAGTTAATTGGGGAAGCCGAAATTGGTGGAGCTAAAATTACAGCAAGCAGCGAAAAAGGTGTAGAATTTTCTCTACCTTTAGGTCTTGCTAAAATTACCGCCAAGACAAAAGATAGCCCCCAAACCCGCTCCAAACTCCGGCAACATCTCGAACCCCAAACTAATAAAATACTAACCTTAATTAACGAAGAAATTATTAAAATTGCCCAACAACAATTAAAACAACAAGACCGCAAAGGACTGGTAGTAATTGTCGATAACTTAGACCGGATTCAATATCAAAATACTTCATCATCTAACAAACCTTTGCCAGAATATCTATTTGTAGATAGGGGAGAACAGTTGCGCAAAATTAACTGTCATTTAGTCTATACCCTCCCCTTAGCTCTCAATTATTCTAACGAACGGGAAGCCTTAAAACAACGTTTGGGCGGCGGCAGCAGTCCGATTATTTTACCAATGGTGCCGGTGAAAACCCGAGAGGGCGAAGACCATTTAGAGGGTCTGGAATTATTGCGAGAGCTAGTAGTAAAAAGGGCTTTTCCCGATGCTAAATCTGAGGAATGTCCCGAACTGGTCACAGAAATTTTTGAGAGCAGCGAAACTTTAGACAAATTGTGTCGCGTTAGTGGCGGTCACGTTCGTAACTTAGTAGGAATGTTGCGTGCTTGTCTGAAAAAAGATACCCCGCCCATTTCTGGAAAAGTTTTAGACAAAGTAATAAAACAGGAAAGAGATGGTTTGTTAAAGGCTATTGATGAAGAAGAGTGGGAGTTGTTATTTAAAGTTGAAAAGGAGCAAGAGGTTAAGGGAGATATTGAATATCAAAAGCTCTTGAGGAGTTTATTTGTGTTTGAATATCAAGATGACGATGGCAGTTGGTATGGTCTTAATCCTCTGTTGTTGGAAAGTAAAAGGTATCAGTCGCGTTAAGTACCGTAGAACAGGCAACATGAGCTGTTCGAGATGTAAGA
>CAZSTZ010000437.1:0-1879 GCA_964609515.1 uncultured bacterium
GCCCAAGAATCTCAATTAACCGAGACTCAATTTATGGCGCCTTGCGTTGGTGGGGGGAGGGTGAGGACGAGGGTTGCGGGAATGGTTTATACTTTTGCCACCAAACCGGGAGATTTTCAGGGGTGGGGAATTTTTCAACCCCTCGACGAGAAGACGGCGGAGGTGGTAGAGGAACCGATGCTGTTCCAAATTGAGGAATATTTAGAATTAATGAAACCCCTGCGAATGTTCCTCGTCGATCGCCTCCAGAAACAAACCTGGTTGGCCTATCCGGTTAACGAGTCGGATGCGAAACAGCGTTTGGGGATGGCAAAACCGGCGGCGGTACATTTAGTAAGCGACGGGATGCAGTTCGAGCAAATAATTGCGAGATTTGATGGCAGTTCGTTTTGGTTTGAAGACAGCGATCGCCGCGCAGATCCTCTCGCCGCCGAAGAGTTAAGAAAAGCATTAAAAAAAGTCGTGCCACCAGAAGAACTTCGCTTTAAAGGAATGACTCCAGAAATGCGAACGGTTTACGATTTAGTGGCGCGAAAAAAAATAGAATTTATGAAACAAATGGAACAGCAACGGGACGAAAAGAGATTAAAAAAAGCGTTAGAAATGGGTGGAGGGGAGTTAAGAAGTTTTCGCGATCGCGCCGAATATTGGCAAGTAGAATGGGTAACGAGAGACGGTCAAAATCACAGTTCTGCTATTGCTAAAAACGACCTAACCGTTATTAGTTCCGGCATCTGTTTGAGCGGGTTAGACCGCAACTTCGACCTCCAATCTTTAGTCGGCGTTATGGAAGATGCGTAGTAATTTATGATTTGCAAAAAAGCTTCCGAAGCAACTAACAACTGACAACTAACAACTAACAAAAAGCGTTTAATTTTTGGTTCTCTTCAAAATACCAGATACACCCAATGTCTATTTATGTTCGCGAACAACTATATCGAACTTCAGAAATAATGGCAAAGTTGCGCGACTTGCCAGTAACAATTTGTGGGGCGGGGGCGTTAGGTGCGAATATTACGGAAAATTTAGCTCGTTCTGGTTTTACTAAATTGAAAGTAATAGACCGCGATCGCATCGAAGAACGCAACCTCTCCACTCAACCTTATTATCGCTCCGATGTGGGCGCTTTTAAAACTAAAATTCTGGCCAACAATCTCTATCGCGCCCTAGCAGTAAAAGTGGATGTTATTGCCAAAGAATTAACTGCAGATAACGCCGACCAACTGTTAGAAAAAAGCGGTTTAGTGGTGGATACTTTCGACAACAGCATCGGCAGGGGGGCGATAAAAGATTGTTGCGCTGCAGCAAATATTCCTTGTCTTCATGTCGGTTTGGCGAGTGACTATTCCGAGATAATTTGGAACGAAAATTATCGAGTTCCTTCTGCGGTAAACGACGACGTTTGCGATTATCCTTTGGCGCGAAATTTGGTGATGTTAACGGTAGCGGTTAGTTGCGAAGTTATGATTAAGTTTGCCGCCACTGGCAAGCGGGATAATTTTACCGTCACTTTAGGAGATTTTGCGGTTAAATTAATGGATTTTTAGGTTTTTATAAATTAAGTAGTAATAGTAGGGTGCGCAATGCGCACCTTACATTTTAAGTAGTAGGGTGCGCAATGCGCACCTTACACTTAAGAAACCAGGTTTTTTCAAAAAACCTGGTTTCTGGGTTTTCGCATTATCTATTAACGAAAACGAGTTAATAACTCTTCGCGAGATAAATTAGACAATTGCAGAATTAAAGCCGAATATTCTGCGGAAGGCAATGCGGCAAAAGGTTCGATAATTGCCGCCAATTCTTCATCAATGGAACCAAAACGAAACTGCAACAAACCTTCGATAATTGTTTGATGTTCTTGTTGAATTCGCTGTTCGTA
>CAZSTZ010000438.1:0-1874 GCA_964609515.1 uncultured bacterium
CTTTGCCAACACTTTTAGCTACCATTTCCAACCTTCTTTTTTAAAAGGAATTGCGAACGAAAATCGAGATTTTAGCGAGTTAGAAAATAGCGATTTAGAAATCAAAATTCCTTCCTGTCTGGGATACGAAGGCAGAAATTTGCAGAAGCTTATTTACTATGTTAAAAATAAAGAGGAAAGAGTCTTTTCCCGATTTTTAGCTTTAATGAGACGCTTTGCTAATAATAAAAGCTTTCAGGGAATCCGCTACGATAGCGATAAGTCTCAGTTATTGTGGGAATTTGATTTGGGCAGAACCACAACCGATCGCCTAGTTGATGAATTTCCCCCAGATGTAATTTCTGATGGCTTAATAAAAGCTGCTGCTATTGCCTTGCTAGTTTCAATCGAACGTCCCCCCGCTTTAATTTTTATCGAAGAAATTGAAAATGGTGTCAACCCTGGCAACCTTGAAGAACTAATCTACTGGCTTTGGCAGGCAACTGCACCCAATCAAAGGGATTTTGCTCCCCAGTTTATTTTAACTTCTCATAGCCCTGCCGTACTCCGAGAATTTAATCAAAATTTGGATTACGTCTATATATTTAGAACCAACAAACGTACTCATAAAAGCGATGCGACCAACTTGAGCAAAGCCTTGGATACTTTAATTGGAATTGGTGCAGTAGAAGGAGAAATTATTGAGGATGAAAAAACTGGCAAACGCTTAGTTGAAATTCCTAAATATAAATTAGCAGAACTTTGGTACACGGGAACTATTGGCTAATAGACTTTTTGCCCACTTAGGCAAAAGCCGTGCATCTCAATTTTGAATAAAGCCCAAAAATTGCCGAGTCTTGTTATAAATATGAGATGCACCCTATCTAAAGTCAGATTAAACAAAAATAGACCTAAAAAGATTTTGCTTTTATAATTACTTTGAGGTCTAATAAAATTAGAAAACAAGGTTAGAGTTAAATGACAGAAATTAAACGCAATATCGGGATTATTGGAGATGGTCGTACTGACAGAATCATTTTTGGTAAAATTGTAGAGTGTATTTTAACTGAAGACACCTCTAAAGAATTTATTGACTGCAATATTCTAGAATTAGAAAGACAAAATCTCCACGATATTGTAGATAAATATTGGCAATTTCAGAAGAAACAAACGCCCCAAAAACCTCAAGAAATAATCAAAGATGTAGCCAAGAGACTTTATCAAGTATTTTTAGAATTTGCCAACGAAGCAGGAGAAATTTCTAATTGCGATCTGTTGATTTTAACGACAGATTCAGAAAAGGTATTAGCCAGGCCGGAAGATTATTTTAGTTATGGGATTGATGTATTTAATATTTTGTCGGAAGCGGTAATTAAATTTTATGGAACGCTCTTAGAACAGGGTTATCCTCAAGATAATATTCCCTTGATTTTGCCCATAGCTACCTTTCCTTCCACTGAAATTATTATCGCTGCGGCTAAGGGATTAAAGACGAGCAATTACTATGGTAAAAAGCCGTCAGAGTTAAAAGATATAATTTATAACAAAAGTTCTACTCCTCCTACTCCTAGAGAATTAGAAGAAAAAGCCCTTAAATTTATTACAGTTAAAGGTATAAAAAATATTTTTAATAATATCCCCGAGTCGAGACATTTTATTAAAACTTTGTCTTGTTATGGGGTATCTTGTTATACCAATTTGTTAAGCGAGCTTGAGGCAGAACGACAAAGGGGCGATCGCTTGGCTCAAAAATTGCGCGAACTCGGCATCGATCCCAATTTGGAGTAAAACGCAACCCAACCTACAGTACAATTTCCCTATTCCCTATTCCCCATTCCCCATTCCCTAAAAAAAATGTTTAACAAAATTACTCTGAGAAACTACAGAACCCATAA
>CAZSTZ010000439.1:0-1831 GCA_964609515.1 uncultured bacterium
TTTAAGCAAGATAACGATTGCGTAAACCAAGGTTTGCGGAGGTATAAACCTACCACCAGAAATACCTTAATTCCCGTTAGCGATATCATCGATCGCTTTGCCGATTGTTTGAGCGCTCCCGGTACTTATGACCGAAGAATTGCTAATCGCTATCAAAATCGTGGGGCTCGCCTCTATCGAATAGGAGAAAAATTGATTGATGCCCTCGATGAGTACCTTCCCTGGGACGATCGCGGTCAAACTTTTGCTATGTGGCGATACGATTTTCAACTAGCACCGCTTTTGCTCTATTTAGACTTCAAGACGAGGGGCAGATTAGCCTAGTTAGAAAGTCGGGTGATGGAAGTAGAAGCAACTCAAGCTTCAGACTGGGATTTTCTAGCTACCCACTACCCCATTCCCATGTATCGCCAGGAATTAATTGAAGGGGAATCACAAATTCCCTATAGCGAGGAGCAATTTCTCAAAGACTTTTTAGCATCCAAAGATTTTGCCTTCGTACCGGTTTTAGGGGAGTCGGGAACCGGTAAATCTCATCTGATTCGGTGGTTGTCCGCCAAGATTCAATCGACGAAAAAGCGTAAAGTAATTCTAATTCCCAAAATTGGAACGAACTTAAAGGATATTCTCGGTCTGATTCTCGAAGGAATGGAGGGAAACCTATTTGATGAATATCGAAAGCGCTTAAATGATGCCACCAGCAGTTTAACTGAAGCGCAAGCGCGGGAACAATTGCTCAATCAGCTAGCGGCGGCAGTGGGTCCTAACGGTCCTCGCGATTATGCCAAGCTTTCGGAGGTAGAAAGTTATTTAGTAGATGAATTAGGTGCTTTGCTATACGATCCCTTTTTTAGAGAAGAACACTGGCTCAAAAAAGGTGAAATTATCGATCGCTTAGTAATTCACATTCTCGGACATCGCAACCGCTTAGAAATTATTGAGGAACGACGGCAGTTTTCCCTTAATGATTTACCGCTTGAGGTTCGCTATCTGGAGAAAGCAGGAAAAAAAGCTCGCGATTTTTATAGCTTGCTGATTGGCGATGAGGCTCTCCAAAAAGCAACGGTTGAATGGTTAAATCAGCATTTGGATGAAGCGATCGCTCGGGTATTGAGTTTGGGTCGCGAAGACTTGCAACGATTAATGCGCGAAGTCCGCGAAGCACTGGCCAAACAAGATATAGAATTAATTTTACTCATCGAAGACTTTGCCAAATTGCAGGGCATTGACCGAGAAGTCTTAGAAGCCGTTTTAGCACGGCCCGAGCAACCAGGAGGAAAAAGATTGTGCCCGATCCGAACTGCTTTAGCTTGTACTACCGGTTATTTTCAAAGCTTAATTGAAACCGTGCGCCAGCGGGTCAATTTCAGCGTTACCCTTAATGCGGGCTCGGTTAAAGAACAATCCTTAATGACTCGGACAGATATTCAACAATTTGTTGCCAAATATCTCAATGCAGTTCGCTTGCAAGAGGAAGAGCTTCAAAATTGGTATCAATCTCTCCACCAAGACTCAGAAGGAAACGAGCTAAAAAGTGCCTGTTCGGAATGCGAACACCATCAAGCTTGTCATGGGGGGTTTGTCGCAGTTAATAACATCGGTCTGTATCCATTCACCCCTAAAGCATTAGAAGAAATGCTCGGTCGAGTCAATACTGGGAATTTTAATCCACGAATTTTAATTAAAGACGTTCTCAAGTGGACTCTGGAAAATTCGGTGGATGACATAAAACGAGGAGAATTTCCTTCTACTTCGTTGCGGGAACATTTTGACAAACCCAAACTGAGCGCCTTGCTCCAGGACGATATTAACAGGAAAGACCCGCAAAATG
>CAZSTZ010000440.1:0-1792 GCA_964609515.1 uncultured bacterium
TTTGGTTAAGTAATGCCAATTCCATAAGAGCCACCGAATACTCAAAATCGGGAATAACCACGCTATATTCCCCAGTCAAATGAACCCCTTGCCACGGCGGCGATTGGGTGCGGATCGTTCCATCCTCGCCCACGATGCCCGACTCTTGCACTACCCACATCGGATTAAAATTCCCCGTGGCATCCGGTATCTCTCCGGAGTACATGAAAAACACTTCCGTCCCCGGTTCCACATTTTCTGGGGCCGGAATCGCTAATTGCACCGGCAAGTTAAGGGGATTATCTCCCAGTTCCAGTTCAAAACCCGTCACAAAAGAATAGTTAGGAGGCACGTCCAGAGACAATTCTGACTCGGCGAGGGGTGAAATATCGATTTCGGTTTCTTCTATAAGCGCCCCTGGCGGTGCCATCACCAACCAATCCTCTTCTCCTTCTACTACTCCCCCAAGTTCATCCACTAAACTCGGTCCCGTCTCTGGCGGTTCCACCAACACTGGAATGCTAACTTCGGCCTCTCCATATTGAACGGTTATATTAGTTTCGCCCCCGGCAAGACCGGTTATCAAACCCTCGGGACTTACTTCTAAAATATCTTCATTTTCAACGACGTAACTAATATCTCTAACATCCGCCGTCAATTCTGGAGACTCCAACCATCCATCAATTTTTACCGATAGCTGTCGGGTACCGTTTGGAGGTAAAGTTAGGGCATCGGGATAAGCATCCAGTCCCGAAATTCCAGCCATTGATTCAATTTCCGGCCCCAACAAATCCTCTTCTTCTAATGTAAATTCAAACTCAAATACTGCCGAGTCCCATCCTTTTTCGTCGGTGGCGCGTAAATAAACCGCATTCATTCCCAAAGGCAAAGTTTCTCCTAAAACCTCTTCCAAAACTTCTTGGTTTAGGACGAAACTGCCGTCCGTTTCTAACGCAGCCGTTACCTCAATAAAACTCTCGCTTTCTCCGGTAAAACTTATCTCAAAACTAACAACATCGCTCTCATCAATAACCGTTCCAGTTAAACTCGGGTCCGCAGTCATTTTATCAGTTTCATCTTCTCCCGTATCGTTAGCTAATTCCACAGTAATAGTTGGCGGAGAATTATCCTGATTAACCGACTCGGCAGCTATTTCCAAAAACTCAATACCGTTAGAAGAAGAACGCCAATCTTTCTCGGAATTAATATACTCTTCCACGGAAGCGGCATTACCTTTTAGCCCGTTAACTGAAAAGACAAAATCGTTATAATCTCCATCAAAATTCGGTCTATAAGCCCTGACATCTTCAAAAACAAAGACCTTTCCATCTCCGGTTAAATCCACAAATTGACCCGGGAAAAACGTATCTATTTGGGACTCCGTTGACATCGAAAACACCGGACGTTTCGACCAGCCGATATTCGGGCGTTCAAAAACTTCCTCCACCGTACCCTTGGGAACCAACATGAAACCGTATTCTTCTCCCGGGTTCACAGAAATAGTTTTTACTCCTAAATATTCTCCCGAATTGCGATTCTTTTCTCCCAGTCTTTTATCAAATAACGCCCCTTCTTTTTTATCGGAAATTAATACATAACCCAATTCCGAATTGCTTAAAGCTCTCTCTGCGGCTTGTTTGACAAAATCCTGGTGGCTATTCGCCTTTAATCCTTCTAAATTAACAAGAGCAAAGTCCCCCTGGAAATAGCCGCCGTCAAACAAATAATTGATTTCTACTTCTCCCGAATTATCTGCTTTAAATACGCCGCTATCAAAGGTTAAATTCTCAAATTCAACGTATTCGTTTATTTT
>CAZSTZ010000441.1:0-1780 GCA_964609515.1 uncultured bacterium
TAATTACCATGCCCTACAACGTCTCCCCCAGATTTCTCGACAAACTCGCAGTTCATCTCAGCAAAAACTTTTTAAATCTCCCCCGAATTCGCGTACCTTTAATCTTAGGAATACACGGACGAAAAGGGGAAGGAAAAACTTTTCAATGTCAGCTAGTTTTTGAAAAAATGGGGTTTGAACCAGTTACTATTTCCGGTGGAGAATTAGAAAGTCCCGACGCCGGCGATCCTTCCCGTTTGATTCGCCTTCGCTATCGAGAAGCATCGGAACAAATTAAAGTTCGCGGCGAAATGTGTGCTTTATTTATTAATGACTTAGACGCCGGGGCGGGTAGGTTTGATAGCGGCACTCAATACACCGTTAACACTCAAATGGTTAACGCCACTTTGATGAATATTGCCGATAATCCTACTAACGTTCAATTGCCCGGCAGTTACGATGAAACTCCTTTAAAACGAGTTCCTATTATTGTTACTGGAAACGACTTTTCTACTCTCTACGCCCCTTTAATTCGAGACGGTCGCATGGAGAAGTTTTATTGGGAACCAAACAGGGAAGAACGCATCGGCATTGTTGCCGGTATTTTTAAAGATGACGAACTTTCTCCCAGAGACATCGAAGTTTTAATCGATGAATTTCCCCATCAAGCAATCGACTTTTTTAGCGCTTTACGCAGTCGCATTTATGACGAACAAATTAGCCTTTTTGTTCGAAAAATCGGCATCGAAAAAGTTTCTAAACGTTTGGTCAATAGCGCCGAAACTCCTCCAGAATTTATTAAGCCTAATTTTAATTTGTCTCATCTAATAGAATTTGGTCGCGCAATGGTGGGAGAACAAAACCGCATCCGCGAGTTAAGGTTGGTTGAAGAGTACCATCAATCTCGTCTGTTTGGTAAGTCTCCAAAAGCTGAAACTGTAATGGTACCCAAACAGCAACAAGCGGATGTTATTTCTCCTCAATTAAATGCAGATAATGGTTATGAGAAAAATAACCTTCCAGTGGTTAGCGAAAACCTAAGTTCCGATGCCCTCCAACAGGTACAACAAATTTTAGCCGACGGTTATCGCCTCGGTTTGGAATATGCCGATCGCCGCCGTTTTAAAACGGGGTCTTGGAAATCTGCTTTTACCCTCGATACTGCTGAAGAGAAAGAGGCGATCGCTGCCATAGAAAACTTATTAGCAGAACGTCCCAACGATTACATCCGCTTAATAGGTATCGACCCAAAAGTTAAACGCCGCATGGTCGAAACCATCATTCAAAAACCCTAGTTCTCCACTGTCAAGAAACCCGGTTTTTTCAAAAAACCGGGTTTCACCGGATACCAAAAAAACCGAGTTTTCGCCCCAATTACAAGACCTGATTATTTTAGAGATAATTGGCCCAAAAAAAAAAGCCGCGCAGAAAAGAAAAAAGGGGTTGTCAAAACGGATTTTACCTGTTACACTATTATTTATAAGGGGGCGTTCGCCCCTACGCTTGACTTTTTATTCAACGCTACCCAAAAGAGTCACAAAACCAGCTTGAGAAAAGTGTTTATCGTGGGCTAAAGCTTCCGTTAAACCTATTCATTGATGATATAAATAGCGATCGACTTGTTCGGAAGCATCTTCGGGAACTGTTGCCCATATTTCATCGGGCACCTCAGCAGCAAGGGCAGCCACAATTTCCGACAAGGGCACGGCAGTTTCATCAAAAGGAGCATCAGCCTCTAACATAATATGGGGAGCATCTCATATTTCCAAAAATACTTTTTTTCTGCTAAGAGTTCCCTCTT
>CAZSTZ010000442.1:0-1706 GCA_964609515.1 uncultured bacterium
TTAAATTTTAGAAAAAGCCGTCCTAAAAGGACCTTGCTCTAAACCCAATTTTTTTTGTAATAGACCTCGAAAAATACGACGAGGAGAAATTAGAGCGATCGCTTCCCACCCTCATCCTCCACGGTTGCCGCGATGAAGTAATTCCCATTCAAGCCAGCAGCGACTTTGCCGCCAACCGTCCTTGGGTAGAATTAATTTCCCTAGATAGCGACCACAGTTTGGGCAATGTCATGGCAGAAGTTTGGCAAGCAATTAATCAGTTTTTAACCTGAAAAGGCATCGTTAAAATGCCTAAAATTTTATCTATTTCTGGCAAAAAATAATCCTTTAAATCTATGGAAATAGTCTGGTTTTCTAACTTGAGAAACTTCCAAATATTCCCAGTAGTCACCGCCCCATAAATTGCCTCAATATCTTCCTCTTGTTGTTGGTTAAAAAGTCGAGCTGCTATCATTTCTGCCATGCATTGCCCTAACCCACCTTTAATATTTTCATTCTTCGCCTCCACCATCGTAACTACCGGAGTTCTAATTTCATAAAGTTCCTTAGAAGCAGTCAAAATATAATCGCAAAAACCCGTCAATCCCAGAGCAGAATCTACATTAAATTCGACTCCAGAAAAAAAACCAATTTGGAAGTTTAAAATGCGTCTTGCTTCTAATAATACTGGGGCAATAATTAATTCCGATCGCGCTTTTTCCGTATTAATAGCATTAGCCAGAGGTAGATACTCCTTGAGCGTAGTTTTTAAATAGTCGCTGGGTTCTCTGGGATTAATATTAATAAATAGCTCTTGACTTTCATCAAAAGTCAAGTCAAAAGCGTTTCTAACTTTTGTAATTGTCGTAAAGTCGCTGTATGCCATAAATAATTAACAATTAATAATTAACAATTTTGTAAAAACCTCCGAATTGTAACTAAAAACGGATAACAGGCAGGATGCCTGTTCTACGGATAAAAAGCGTTCTTGGTTTTATTCAAAATTAAAATGCACCCAATAGGATTGCTATCAAATCACAAATCTAAATTTCTGGGAGGGCGAATGCGATTCAACTTTTCTAACGCCCATTTAGCAGTTTCCCTAACCTTATCGTCAGGATCGTCAACAGCATATTGTAAAATATTGCTAATTGAAATAACCACCTCATAGACATCGGTCAAATCCCGAATCGCATTTACCCTTACCTCTTGATTATCATTTTGCAGCGATAGCGACAAAGCGCGAACCATCGGTTTTAAAGTCTTATTGCCAATTTGCGATAAAGTAGTTAAAATCAGACTTTGCTGCTTCGAGTCAGAATCTCTTAACAAATTAACCAAAGGTTCGATCGCCCGAGAATCTCCCTTCTCCCCTAATTGCCAAATTGCATTCTGCCGACTTTCTAGATTAGTATTTTGCAATTGCTCGATTAGTTGTTCGACAACATTTACTGGAGGTGCGGGTGGCGCTTCTTTGATTAACTCAATCTCTGCTCTATGACTATCCGTCGGTTGGCGATCGCTCCTCTGGGAAACCCTCCCAACAGTATCCTGAATCTCGTCTTGGGAGCGATCGCTTATCCCGGGGGCGATCGCCGGTGTCGAACTTTCCCATGCCCTATAGGAATCTTCCTCTTGCAGTTGAGTTTGTATTTCTGTCTCTACTTCTGTTTCTACTTCTATATCTGGGGAAGGTTGCAAGACAGTTGGCACCGTGCCGTTATTAT
>CAZSTZ010000443.1:0-1565 GCA_964609515.1 uncultured bacterium
CTCATTAACTCTTTAGATTTAATTTTACTTTTCTATGCAGCCTTCAGGGCTCTTGAGTGAGTTTTATAATTATCCAAAACAGGAAAACCTCTTTCTTAATTACAGTTAAAGAAAGAGGTTTTTTTATGATGGATGTCCTAAATTCCTTAAATATTATTGCCCTTGAGTAATTTCGATCGCATAAGGATAATATTTATTTCTTTGGTAAGAGCCAACCCAAATTTCATAAGTACCCGAAAACCATTGACCTGTAATCCCAGGGTTTTTGCCATTAAAATCATCATTACACCAACTACCTCCCGGACCGCGTACTACTAAAGTTGTATCTTCGTTACTTTTAACTTCCAGGGTAAGGGATGGGAAAAAACCAGTTAACTCCAATTTGTGGTCTGGTTCCCGATCGACAAAACCGACGCAAGGTCCTGTAAGTGTTGTGTCTCGACCTGCTTGTTCTGTAGCAGATACAGAGCCCCCACTCAAACCGCGAACCATCGTCATTTTTTCTGGAGAATCGGGGCTCATCCTGACGTTCTCGAAGATGGGAGTAAATTGGCTTTTCTGGGAGAGAACTGGTCGTTCTTTTACTAGCGCTGCTAATACAATGGCTAATCCTAAAGATAATACTACTTTTGCTCCTTTATCTAGGTTCTTGGGAAAAAATTTCCGCAGAAAATATGGATTTTTTACCAACAAGGTCAAGAATTTCATTATTATTCAATTACATAAGGAAATGCGGAAGGGAGGGCAATGCCTCCCTAAAATGCCCTATTTATAAGCTAAAATTCTAGGGCAAAAATTAATTTAGATCTTCAGAATCTTTACCGAAAATCTCTTTTTTGAAGGCTTTTATGTCGTCATATAAATCTTGACGATCGGATGCCTTAAGTAAATATCGGAAGACAAACCACGCCGAATAACCAGCTCCAATTAACTCAAAACTAAAGGCTAATAAAGGAACGCTTTCTACCGCTTCGACTACAGCAACTATTACCCTCAAAGCGATCGCCGATGCCAAAATCGTACCTGTTATATTGACTGGCTTCTTGTATTGCTGATAAAAGTTGTTTAAGTAACCAGGGAGATCGGACAAGATTTTGATAGTTTCGTCTTTAATCTGCTGCCACTGGAAAGACGATTCCTGGCCTTGCTCGATATCGGTTTGAGCGATCGCATCGTCTTCTACCTGCTTGGCCAATTCAATTTTTTCCACAGGTGTTAAATTGGCGCTTTGCTCCTTTACAACCCGTGTCTCATCTGATGGCTTTGGTGCTTTTACCTCGGGTTTGGCAGTCGCTGCTGGTGGTGCTGCTGGGACTACCGGAGGTGTTGGGGGTTTGGCTTCTTGGCGAACTGGTGTTGCTGCTACTGTCGGAGATGTTGGTGGCTTAACATCTGTTGGTTTGCTTGTAGCTGCTACCGGTGCTGCCGCCGGTGCGGGTTTTTCCTCAACCGGTTTAGCTGCCGTCGGTGCTGGTTTTTCCTCAGCCGGTTTAGCTGCCGTCGGTGCTGGTTTTTCCTCAGCCGGTTTAGCTGCCGCCGCTGCGGGTTTTTCCTCAACCGGTTTA